>JALZUS010000012.1 GCA_023299885.1 Bdellovibrionales bacterium
GTGAGCGAAGTGATAAGAGCACAGCCTTTATACCGTATGCCCGCTTTTGTTATTGGTAGAAAGCAAGGTAATTACTGGAAAATTACTGAAAAGATTTTTATAGAAGAATTTACTACCAACAAAAATACTTCTCGCTACTAACTACAGTTTAGCAGCGAATAACTTAGAGCCCAATGTCCCAACATAAACAACTCCCTTATGAATTACCATACTCCTAGCATTAGGGTGCTTTAAATTACCCACTCGCTTCCAAGCCATAAAGTCTTTACTTTTGTAAATGTAGCCATCAACTGCCAAAACATAAATAGCATTTTTGTAAATAACGTAATCATAAGATTGCAAACGATCGACCGTAATAGCTGCAGCAGAAACAATATTGCCATCAAACGAGTAAAGCTCAGACGAATAACTCCCAGGGTTTCCTCTGTACACCAACTTATTTTTAAAGTTTAAAAATTTTGAACCCTCTTCAGCCGGTGAATTAAAAAGCCTTGGCCCATTGCTCCAGCCCCTACCATCATAAATAAGAGATGCCCTTTGCTGCTGGGAATGAAAATCAACAGGCTGAAGGTAAAGCTTTCCATTTAACTGACCGGCAAAGTAAAACCGAGAAGAATCCTGACCAAGGCTTACCGCATCTACTGACTTCTCTACAGACCAAGAGACGCCATTATCATAACTTCTCCAAGCCATAGCCTTAGAACCTTTAGAGCCCACCATCCATAGGTCTGAACCAGTATAAGTAAAAGTATCATATATATGTGACGCTTTTACTCCTACCCCACTAACCCACTTACCACTTTTATTTTTGTAAGCATAATCATGAGAAACACCTCTATGCGCAGGGTCAATCGATGGAACATATAAGTTGCCATTAATATTTTTAAAAACGCCAACAGCCTCTGTACCCATCACATACTGAAGCTTTACTTTTTTAGTTTTAGGGGCATAGCTATATACGTCTATAGGCCCAATATTGGCATCATAATCGCCATAACCCATAAAGATTTTTCCATTGAATATATGCAATACATCCAAAGATCGCCCTTTAGCTGTAACCTGTTTACTGGCTGAAGGATGAGTAAATAACTCTTTAAATTGAGCACTAGAACTTATTGAGAATAAAACAATAAATATAAAAATAATATTTCTTAACTTCACTAGCTTCCAATCATAGCGACCCAAAAAAACTACAAGATTAGCTCTCCTAATCGCTACAAAAACATTTATCAGGCCCTGCGATTAATGTCTATAACCTAGCATTAAAGCCCCAAATGGCATGAGAACTCATTTCACTATGAACAATGTCATGGTAAGCTCTAAACATGATGATTGTTGGACATAGAGGCGCAAAAAATGAAGCCCCAGAAAATACTTTCCTAGGTTTTGATACAGCTATAAAGGCTGGAGTCACAAGTTTAGAAATTGATGTCCATAAAACAGCTGATAATCATCTGGTGGTCATACATGATAATACTGTAGATCGAACCACCAACGGACAAGGAAAAGTAACCGACTACAAGCTAAAAGACTTACTAGAATTAGATGCAGGGCAAGGTCAAAAAATACCAATTTTAGAGGATGTCTTTAAGTACTGTATAAATAAAAATATCTACTTATTTATAGAGTCCAAAGTCCCCTTTATAGAACAACAAATCGCAGACTTAATTGGCAAATATAATACCTATAAAAGCTGCGCCGTTATTTGCTTTTACCATCAGTTTTTAAAAAATATTAAAGAAATAAATAATAAAATTACAACTGGGTGCCTTATTCACTGCGCGCCTATAGACCCAGTAAGTCTTGTTAAAAATGCAAATTCAGATTTTATCTCTATATCTATACAAACAATAAACCCTGACTTTGTTTCACAATGCAAAAAAGCCGGTTTAAAAATTTGTGTTTGGAACGCAAATACTCCTGAGTCTTATGAAAAAATGAAACAACTTGGTGTAGATTTTATATGTACAGACAACCCAAGTCGCATAATTAAGAGCTCATAAATAGCTTTTATTTCCATTTGTTAGGCCAAAGGAATCATCCTATAAATAGCCTATGAAAAAAATCATAACTATGACTTTGTGCCTACTACTTTTTTCATGCACAAAAAAAAATGAAAACAATTTTAAAATCACCTTAAGGCTAAGCCATGTCTTTAGCCCTAAAGAAGACTTAGCTATATCTATGGAAACTATAGCTAATAAAATAAATACCAAAACCAACGGAGCCGTTAAAATATTAACATACCCACAAGGACAAATTGCTACATACAAAGATGGTGTAGAGCTTGTAAAGCGTGGAGCTTATTTTATATCTGTCGAAGACCCATCATATATTGGCGACTATCAGCCTGAATTCACTGCCCTTGTCGGACCAATGCTTTATAAAAACTTTGATGAGTATATCGAGCTAACAAAAACTGCCTTAGTAAAATCTTGGGTTAAAAAAATTGAAAATAAAGGAATTAAGGTGCTCTCTCTTAATTATATTTTTGGTTTTAGAAATGTAATCACCAACAAGGTTATAAAAACACCTGCTGATTTAAAAGGAGTAAAGCTAAGGACTCCCGGCAGTCAGCTCTTTATTAAAACTATTAATGCCATGGGAGCTTCGGCGACACCCCTACCTTGGGGCGAAACCTTTAGCGCACTTCAACAAGGTGTTGTTGATGGGCTTGAAGGATCAGAATTTACAAACATAGGTACAAAAGTTTATGAGACTGGTAAAAAGAATATAGCCAAGACAAATCATTTTTTAGGCGTAGCTGGCGTTTATATATCACCCGATGTTTGGAGTAAAATTCCAAAAAACTATCAAGATATTATTCAAGCAGAGTTCGATACTGAAGCTAAAAATCTAGTCAGCCTACTTAAGTCTAAACATGCAGGCGTTGTTAAAGAGCTTGAGTCTAAAGGCGTCTCTTTTAATGAAATTGACAGAGCGGCCTTTGAAAAAGAAACTATTAAGCTTTTTGATCAACTTCCTGGTGTCACAAAAAAAATGTACACTGATATACAAACTGAGCTCAAAAACATAAGGAGTTTAAGCAATGAATAAACTCCTTAAAAATATAGAAGAAATTCTTTGCGGTGGGTTTCTTATAGTAATGATAACCGTTGTTATTGCCAATGTTTTTATGCGCTATCTTTTTAATAGCTCTATTGTTTGGGCAGAAGAAGTCGCTACAATATGTTTTGTTTGGGCTGTATTTATTGGCGCTTCTGCAACCTATAAAAATAAACTCGACGTAGGCATCAATGCATTAGTAGAAAAAACATCTCCACATATTAAAAAACTTATTTATAAGGCAGTAGCTGTCCTTATGCTTATTATTAATAGCTATATTTTTTATATAAGTATCGTTTTCACAAGTATTTCTTTTGAAAAACCTATGGCCGTCCTCGGCATATCGTCTGCTGTTATCAATTCTTCACTCATTGTGGGGTTTGGATTTATGACAATGCATTCTATTAAATTTCTTATTCAAGAATTTAAGGAGGCAAGATCATGATCTACCTGCCAATTGCTCTTGTTTTTGTACTCTATTTTTCAAGCATGCCCATAGCTTTCGCATTATTTGCAGCCACACTTTTTTACTTTACATTTTTTGATGCTGGCATGCCTCCAGACCTTGTTTTACAAAAATTTATTACCGCAACAGCATCCTTTCCATTACTTGCCATTCCATTTTTTATTATGGCAGGCTCTGTAATGAATTATTCGGGTATTAGTAAAAAGCTTATGCAAATGGCAGATGTACTAACTGGCCATATGCTTGGCGGAATGGCTCAAGTTAATATTGTTTTAAGTACAATGATGGGCGGAGTTTCTGGCTCTGCCAATGCCGATGCAGCCATGCAAAGTAAAATTCTTGTTCCAGAAATGACAAAAAGAGGCTATAGCCCTGCCTTTTCTTCTGCTATTACAGCAGCCTCTTCAGCCATATCTCCAGTAATCCCCCCGGGGATAACAATGATTATCTATGCACTTATTGCTCAAGTTTCTGTTGGTAAAATGTTTGCCGCAGGCTATGTGCCTGGCATTATTATGGCCGCATCCCTCATGTTTACGGTTTATTTAATTTCCAAACGCCGCAACTATAAACCGTCTCGAAAAAAACGTGCTACCGGAAAAGAAATATTACTCCAACTCAAAGACTCAATTTGGTCTTTATCATTACCATTTGGAGTGATTTTAGGCCTACGCTTTGGGCTATTTACACCTACCGAGGCCGGCGCTATAGCCATGCTTGCCTCAGCACTTATCGGTGTTTTTATTTACAAAGAACTTAAATTTGAACATATAAAACCTATTCTTAAAGATACTATTTATGGCACAGGAACTGTTGTGCTTATTATTGTTTCGGCCTCTGTATTTGGCTATTACCTGAACTGGGAGCGTATACCGCAAGCCCTAACACAGGCTCTGCTTAATTTTACAGAAAACAAGTATGTCATGCTGGCTTTACTTAACATCTTACTTTTAGCAATAGGTATGTTTCTAGAAGGTGGAGCAGCATTAATTATTGTAGCACCGCTTGTAGTCCCCGTTGTTGTTAAATTAGGCGTCGACCCTATTCACTTTGGAATGATTATTATTGTTAATATTATGATAGGCGGCGTAACGCCACCCTTTGGCTCTATGATGTTTACCACATGCTCGGTCACAAAAGTCCCTATCAAAGATTTTGTAACCGAGATTAAACCTTTTATAATTGCACTACTCTTTTCACTTTTAATTGTAACCTATTGGCCTAGCCTTATTTTACTTCTGCCAAACCTCATGTAAACTTTTAAAATGAAAACTTTAAAAGTTCACTATCACCCTGAAATTAAATCTCTTGAAGGCAAAAGCAAATTCACACGCTTAGCCACTAGAGCTATTACAATGGATGCCGACAACATCTTAATGCTTTACACAGAACGCTATGATGACTACAGCTTGCCCGGCGGTGGCTTGGATAATAATGAGGATAAAGTGCAAGGCATGAAACGAGAACTTTCAGAAGAGACCGGGGCGACTGGCATCACTAACATCAAACCTTTTGGCATCTACGAAGAATATCGCCCCTGGCATCAGCCCGATTACGAAATACAGCATATGGTTTCTTACTGCTACACCTGCGATATTGATAAGGAGCTGGGTAAATCCCATATGGAATCTTATGAGGCCAACAATGGCATGGCTCCCAAATGGATTAATATCTTTGAAGCTATTAAACATAATAAAAAGACTATTTCTAATAGCCCCAAAAAAGGAATGTCTATTGAACGTGAAACTTTTTTACTAGAACTTATTGCAAAAAATTACACTTAATTTTTAATAGTTTTAATGAGTCCAAAAGATAAGGCAGCGCTTATTAAAAACCCTAAAAGAAGTGGCAAGATGCTCCCTTGATATTGAGAGGCTACAAAGCTACCAAAAAAAACAGCTATTAAGGACTGCAGTGAAGATATAACAGAATTAGCTACACCAGCTATATGACCCATAGGCTGAAGCGCTAAAGAACTCAGATTGCCAAACAACAAACCAAAACAGAAAAACACTATGGCGAAATAAACCCAAAGAGCCAACAAGAAAGGGTGCCCGCCCCTGTAAAAGCAATAAGGTAAAAAGATAACTGTTACTACCAAAATAACAAGAAGTGCTCTTATACAAATCTTTTTAGCACCAAGCCTCTCTACCCATCTAGCATTAACAAATGAAGAAATCCCAATAAATATTGCTAAACTTCCAAACATAACAGGAAATAACTTTCCTAACTTATACTGGTCCTGGAAAATTTGTTGCACTAAGCTAATATAAGAAACAATAGATCCAAAAACTAAACCAGAGATAAACATATAGGTTCTTGTTTTTTTATGCCTCAATGTCTCTTTAGCACCTTTTAAAATATTATCTATTGAAAGTGGTATTCTTTTTTCTTTTATTAATGTCTCGCTTTGGCCATAACGCAACCAAACCATAGCCACTAGTGACAGCAATAGCATAAATAAGAAAATAGATCGCCAACCAGAAACTAGTAAAATAATTTGACCAATAGATGGCGCCAAAGCTGGCACCATAACAAATACAATCATGATAAATGACATAACTTTGGCCATAGCATCACCTTCATACTTGTCACGTATCATTGCAGAAGTAACTACCCTACATGAAGCCGATCCCAACCCCTGTAAAAATCGTCCCATTAACATGACTTCGAAGCTTAAAGAAACTAAAGACAACAAGCATCCCATAACATAAATAAAGCCCCCAATATAAACTGAGTTTTTACGACCATAAGCATCTGAAAAGGGACCAAAAAAAATAAGACCAAATGACATTCCAAAAATAAGACTAGAAATTATATATTGAGTTGAGTTCTTACTAACTATATCCAAATCGTTAGCTATATAAGACATTGCCGGCAAAACAGAATCTATAGATAATGCTGTTAATGATATTAACAAAGCCATTAAAGCTATAAATTGTTTGCTGACTTTATTTGTATCTAAGTATTGGATAAATGTCTCATTGTTAAAATTAGCAATAAGGTATACCTTAGAGTCTGACAACAATCTATATTAATTGTTGCCCCAGCCTAAGGAAGTAAAAATGAGCGATACTCCTAACTGCCCTAAGTGTAATTCTGAATACGCTTATCTCGATAGAGAACTTTTTACATGCCCAGAGTGCAACCACGAATGGACACAAGCAGAGTCTGATGCAGCAGAGCCAAAGCAAAAAATATTCAAAGATGCAAACGGAAATACTTTAAGTGATGGCGACACCGTTACTGTCATAAAAGATTTAAAAGTAAAAGGGTCATCACTTGTTGTTAAAGTGGGGACAAAAGTTAAAAACATAAAGCTAATAGATGGCGACCATGATATCGACTGTAAAATTAAAGGCATCGGCTCTATGCAGCTAAAAACAATTTTTGTAAAAAAAGTTAAAGACTAATGAAAAACTCAAAAAAAATTGCAATCGTTGGCGGTGGCGCCGGGGGCTTCTTTACTGCCCTACGCTGTGCTTTAGTGGCCAAACAAAAAAATATTAATGCCACCATTACTATTTTTGAAGCCTCCACTAGTTTTTTACGCAAAGTCAGGATTTCTGGCGGAGGCCGCTGCAATGTTACCCATCATATTTTTGAGCCTAGAGAGCTCATAAGTAATTACCCTAGGGGCCAACGTGAACTACTTTCCCCATTTATGCAGTTCCAAGCACAAGATACAGTCAATTGGTTTGAAAAACGAGGCATAAGCCTAAAGCATGAAGCCGATGGCAGAATGTTTCCAACGACTAATAGCTCAGAAACTATTATTAATTGCTTTTTAAAAGAGGCTGAAAAATTAAAAATTACACTAAAAACAAAACAAAATGTAAAAAGCTTAAAGCAACTCGATAACCAACAAATTTCGCTATACATTAACGACGATAAGTCCTATGTTGCTGATGCCGTTATGATAGCTACAGGAAGCGCTCCAGGAGGCTATCGGTTGGCAAAAAATTTAGGCCATACTATTACTGACCTTGCACCCTCACTATTTACTTTTAAAATTGACCACCCACTACTTAAAGAGATGGCAGGCACTTCTTTTGAAAAATCTAAATTTGAATTAAGAATTGATGGCTCTAAAAAAGCGTTTAAACAAGAAGGCCCCGCCCTAATTACACATTGGGGCCTTAGCGGACCTGCAGTACTAAAGCTATCCGCCTGGGCAGCCAGAGAAATGAAGGCCACAAAGCATAAAGCCAAACTAATAGTCAATTGGACCGCCACCAAAAACAATAATGAAGCTGAAGAGATTATCCTTAAGCTTAAAACTAATTATTCTAAATCAAAAATTGCCAATGCATTACCTGATAAAATTACTAAGAAATTTTGGCTCTCTATTTTAGATTTTTTAAAAATTGACGCCGACAAACAATGGGCTAATCTTTCAAAAAAGGAAACGCTAAGTCTTTCTAATTTACTCCATCAAACAGAGTTTGATATTTTAGGGAAAAGCCGATTCAAAGAAGAGTTTGTAGAATGCGGTGGTATTAATTTAAAAGAAATTAATTTTAAAACAATGCAAAGTAAAATATGTCCCAATCTCTACTTTTCAGGTGAAGTGATGGATATTGATGGCATTACCGGTGGTTTTAATTTTCAAAATGCTTGGACTAGTGGCTGGATAGCTGGCAATAATATGCTAACCCCATCAGACCTAAGTTAGCTTTATTAATAATACTAGATCCCCTCTAAATTGATTGATAGATTTAGTCTATGAAATTACTTATTCTACTTATAGTTCTTGGAGCTTTATCTGGGTGCAGCACCACAGAAAAAGAAGCTCAAAAGAGCTTAGAAAAACAAAATTACAATAAAGCTATAATGCTTTTCTCCAGAGTCCTAGAACATGCACCAAAAAATGATAATGCCTTGGCAGGACTTGAAGCAGCTCGCAACGGGTGGATTGATAAAGCCCTACTCAAAGTAAGACTTCTAAGGCTCTCAGGGAATGAAATAAAAAGTACAAACTTACTTAATACAATTTATAACTCTCAAAACAATTGGGATACATACCCAAAAGGGCCAGTGGCCTTCACTCAAAAAGAAGAAACTGAGTTTGCGACAAAGTTTATATTAAAACAAAGCCAAGAATCTCTAAATAAAAACCTACCTTTAAAAGCTTTTCATATAGTACATGAATACGATCATATGTTTTCATCTGGTAGCAGTATAGCCAACAAAGATATTTACCTTAATACAGTAAATAAAGTTGGCGCCAATAAATGCAAACAACTAAAATCTGAAATTAAGAAAAATGAATTTTATTTTGGAAGCCTTATCAATAACTACTGCACTTTTTGGAGCCAACCTGTTAAAAGCTTAACTCAACAAAAAAATAACTATAGCAAGTCATTGATTAGCTACTTAAGCCTTGAATTAACTAATGAACTCAATTCTTTACAATTAAAAACTATAAATAAAGCCTTAGAGAAATCGCCTTGGTATAATAAATTTGGAAAAAAATTAAACTTGGTTAGTAATTCAAAGTATGACTACACACATAGCTATAAACCAAAGCGCTACACGCATGAGTACACCGTCTCTGTCCCCTATGAAGATAGCTATGAGAGAGAAAAGAATGACAATGGTAAAGGCATTATCTCAGCTATAGGTGATATTATTGATGCTTTTTCTGCTGCAAGTGGCAACGGTGAACGAGTGAGCGATAATGGTGACGGCACAGAAACAGTCTACCAGACACTTTACCGTGATGAATCAAGATATTATAAATATACTGGTACTGAGCATACAGAAAACTATAAGTATAAAGTTCGATTTAAATCAGAAAGCCAAGATTTTCCATTAATAATTTTTTATGAAAACTTTGAAAAACATACATCTAAAGAGCATGATATTAAAAATCCTGACATTAATTTGAGTCCAAAAATTCAACAGCTTTATGGCTCAAAAGATTGGATCAATAAAGAGCAACATAAATTAGAAGCTAAATTTTTAGCTGAGATAGAAGCCGCTTGGACAACTAAACATTGTAAAAGTAATATCCGAGAGTCTATATTAAGATGCTCTACTCATTTAGACGATTTAACAAAAATTTCAAAAACAAATAACAAATGGTTTAAAGACAGTTTTGGGATTGATGCTAAAGCAGTTAAATTATTATTAGGGAGAATTTTATAATGGCAACACATGTAGTAACAAATGATAATTTTAGAGAAACCTATACTAATAACGATATTGTCATTTTAGATTTTTGGGCTGTCTGGTGTGGCCCCTGTAAGGTTTTTAAACCTACCTTTGAAGCCGTATCTAATAAATATTCAGATCTTTTTTTTGGCACAGTTGAAACAGAGGTTGAACAAAAGCTTTCTGCCTATTTTCAAATCAGAAGTATACCTAGTATTATTATTATACGCGAAGGCCTAGAGCTTTTTAGGCACTCAGGAGCCCTCAACGAAGAGCAGCTTTCCAAAGTGATTGAAGATGTAAAAGCACTAGATATGGAAGAAGTAAAAAAAGAGCACGACGCTAGCGAGTAAGCTCTTAGTCCAAAACTATAGCCTCTAAACCCACAGAGGCTATTTAATAATTATTAGCTTTTTTTAAGCTCAATATTATTTATTATAGTTTTGATGCAACTTCTACCCTTTATTAAAGCTTTTGCTAAAAACCCATCAAGGGTTTCTACAATAATACCTTCATTTAAGGCACTAGCTAAAGACATGAGCCTTGGTTCAGAAATTAGCACTCGAAAAAATATTGTAGAAGTTGGCGTTGGCACAGGAGCACTCACTACTGAAATCATAAAAAGACTAACAGCTTCACATAACTACCTAGGGTTTGAAATTGATGGAGCACTTTTTGAATATATCAATGACACTTTTATGCCTAGGCATCAAAACCAAATAAATGAAGCACAAAGCTTTAAAATTATAAAAGAATCTGCTGAAAATCTGTCTCAACATATAGATGGAGGAACAACCGATGTTGTTATGTCGAGCTTACCCTGGTCTGTCTTACCGCTTGAGCTTGAAGTTAAGCTATTAGACGAAATCTACTCTGCACTAAAACCTGGCGGCCTCTTTACTTTTTATAACTATATAACAACAAGCAAGTCTTCAAAAATTACAGACTTTAAATCTGAAATAGATAAAAGATTTTCTAGCTTAAGTCGAAGAAAAATTATTTTAAAAAATATACCACCCGCTTATGTATGGGTGGCCAAAAAATAATTTAAGAAAGTAAGCCTACCTTCTTACGCACTTCATCTATTGGCATTTCAAGCATTTCTTCCAATTTATAGGCTAACAAAAAGTCAGAATTTTTTCCGCGCTCATAAGCTTCAGCTGCAGCCTCGAAAGCTTCTATTGCTTTTTCTGGATTAGTTTCCAGCAAGTGAATCATCCCGGCAGAGATAATCATTAAAGCTACCCCACTCTTAATCTGCCCCAAAGAAAAGGCTTGGACTTTAATTTCACCAATTGGAGAAATATCGTAACCCAGTAAAGTATGCCATAAGTCATGAACAATATAAGTTCTATAGGTTAAATAATCGACAGGCCTATTTATTTTTATTTTTGGAAAAAAATCGATGTCTAGTTGATTAGATGATAAATGCTTATAGTAGTCGTTACCTAAACTACCTTTATTACAACTTTCTAAAAAACTCATACTTGGCAATTGAGGTAACCACTGTGAGCAGGTCATTTCATTAAATGACGTATTCGTTAAAAGATCGTTTTCAATTCTTTGAATTTCTTTTTCATGAGTTTTCATGTTTGAAACTATATTTACAATTTCAAATATTTTGTTTGTCTTTGTGGGGTCATTAATAAAACTTAGAAACTTTACTTTAGTTCGTTGTTTTTTAATCCACTCCACAAAAATCTCCCTTAACATCAAGCTCTTTTACATTAAGACCACGCTTAGCATAACTCAAGCGAGATAGCCTACGCACAATATGATAGCTATCTAAACCAGAGACCGACAAAGAACCTGCTTTTTCAACATCTATATAGCCATCAGGCATTAGGAAGCTTTTATTAATATAAACTTCTTTAATCTCTCCAATAACTATTACAGTGTTATTCACTTTTATGTCATGAGTCTCAACTAGCTCTAGGCCTATTTTAATGACTGACTCTTTAACATAAGGAGCGTTTATCAATCCTGCCTTTAGTTCTGGCTCTATACTACACTCATCAAACTCTGACTCTTCTGGCAAATATCGTGCACTCGCTTGATGGGCTCTTTTATATAAATTTTTATGAACATGATTTATTGTGAACATTTTACTCTCTAATATATTGTTTAGAGTATCTCGCGCCGAGCTGACAGAATTTGGCCTTGAAACATATCCCATTAATGCTGGAGAGGCACCCACATGAAAAACAGAACTAACCATTGATAAATTTTCAATGCCTTCAAGTGAAGAAGTACCAATTAAGTTTGCTGACTTAAAACCACTAAGACTATTTACAAATTTTACCCATTGCTTTTTATCTAAGTCATTTTTACTTACTGGCGTAATGCAAATCTCTTCTGACATAATTACTTCCTTTTGGTTATTTCTTCTTATACATGCTAGCCTATGTAAATGAAAATACTAGTCATAGGTGGGACACGATTTTTTGGCAAACGCCTCGTTCAAAAACTTTTAAAAAATGATCATGAAGTAACGCTAATAACTCGCGGTAATAATGCTGACAACTTTGGAGACTCAGTAAAGCGAATCACCTGTGATCGCCTTAATTTTCAAAAGCTAAAAAAAGTAACTGAAGGGCAGTCTTGGGATTTAATTTATGACCAAGTTTGTTTTGATTATAAAACAGCAAAAGAGGCTTGCGAAGTTTTTAACACTAAAACTAAGCGTTATATCTTTACATCTACTATTTCTACCTACGAAAGCGCAGGCGAACTCTTTGAATCCGATTTCAACCCCAACACTTATACTTTTCAAAAGCTAGAACCCCCTACGGGTAATTATGGCGAAGCGAAAAGACAAGCTGAGGCCGCCTTTGCGGAGTTTTGCAGCCTGCCCATTGCACTTATACGCCTTCCAATTGTTATCGGAGCAGATGACTACACTAAGCGCTTTGCCTTTCATATTGATAAGGTCAAAAGTAATAAAGAGGTATTTTTTCCAAACAAAAAAGTAAAGATGTCTTTTGTAAGTTCAGATGACGCTTCAGAGTGCCTATTGAAAATTGGTCTTTCTAATTTTACAGGCCCAATTAATGTTGCAAGCCCTCAGCCTATTGAAATAGCTCAAATGATGGAGCTTATAGAAAAAGAATTAGGTAAAAAAACTAACTACGCCCTTGAAGAAAACATAAGTAATCAATCTCCTTACGGAATAGATGAAGATTGGTATATTAATTGCGACAAACTTAAAAAGTTTGGGGTTGAATTAACGCCTATTACTGAATGGCTCCCCAAAATAATAAAGCAGCTTCTATGAGCTGCTTTATTTATTATTCTAAAATATTTTATTAAACTATCTAGGGCTTTGTCTTTTCGGGCTACCGCTTCCGCCACGCTTACTAGACGATGAACGATTTTTTGAAAACGGAGAAGCTCCAGTTCTTTTCTTACCGCCAGACTTCTTGCCTTTAAAGCTATTACCAGAAGATGTCTTCCTTTTATCTCCGCTGCCAGAACGATTATCTGAAAGCCTCTTACTACCACTTCTGTTGTCAGAGCGGCTGTCAGAACGCCCGCCTTCTGAACGACTTTCACCATCGCGTGACCAACGACCTTCGCCGCCTCTACCACTAGAACGACTGTCTGAACGACGGCCTTCTGAGCTACTGCCGCCATCGCGTGACCAACGACCCTCGCCGCCTCTACTGCTAGAGCGATTGTCTGAACGACGGCCTTCTGAACGCCCATCTTCTGAACGACTGCCACCATCGCGTGACCAACGACCTTCACCATTAGATCTATTCTTTTTAAAACTTGAACCAGAGCGATTTTCATTTCTGTCATCTCTTGAGCGACGACCTTCTGAACGCTCGCCTCTACCACCGCGGCTATCTTCATCTCTATTGGTATCACTACCAAAGCGACCTCTGCCTGATGAATTTCTACGAGGCTCTTCTGCTTTAAATCGAGAAAAACGCTCTGCAGATCTTTTAGAAGATTTGTCGCGACTAGTTCCCCAGTTGCCTTTACCACGCCTGTCAGTGTCTTCATCATTACGCCTAAAGCTTTCACCTCTATCATTACTAAAACGAGCTTCACCTCTGCTGTCGTCATCTCTACGACTAGAGCTTCTGCGAGAATTTGGCTGCTCGTCTCTGTTTCTGCGATTATCAGCTAAACGACCACCGCGACCTCTCCCGCGATCACCACCTGATGAGCGACCAAAACTTCTTCCGCCTTCGCGTCTTCCGCGTCCGCCATGTCTCTTTTGCTTGAACTCATCCGCATCAGCGTCATCAAATAATACTTTTCCGCCAGTCTCTAAAACAACATCTGTAATTTGATACTTTCTAACTAACTGCTGCCAGTTTCTTCTTTCTTCTGGCATTACAAAACTAAGAGCTTCGCCCTTAGCACCATTACGAGCTGTACGACCAATTCTGTGTACATAATCTTCTGGCATCATTGGTAAATCAAAATTAATAACATGCTCTACACTAGGAACATCAATCCCACGGGCTGCAACATCTGTTGCGCATAAAATTCTACTTTTACCTTCTTTAAAGTTTCTAATGGCTTTGTTTCTTTGGCCCTGAGTACGACCACCATGAATTAAATCTACTTTAAAACCAAAGTCTTTTAAGTTTTGAGCTAATCTGTCTGTTCTGTGCTTTGTACGTACAAAAACAATAATAGAACCTGTACGCTCATTAAGCTCATCAACAATACGGTCATCTTTTTCTTTAAATCTAACAAGGGCTGCAGACTGCTTAATAGCTTTAACTGGGAGAGAAACACGTCCTGCATTTATTTTTTTAGGCTTTATTAAGTATTTCTCAGCTAAAATTTGTACTTTTTTAGGAAGCGTAGCTGTAAAAAATAAAGTCTGTCTTTGCTTAGGTAAAAATCCTAAAATATCTTCTAGTTGTGGAGCAAAACCCATATCAATCATACGGTCGCCTTCATCTAAAATTAACATTTCTGTTTGTCTTAGGTGCAAGCTTTTTCTATTTAAGTGATCTGTTAAGCGACCAGGAGTTGCTACTATAATCCTTGGGTTTTTCTTAAGGCTGTTAAATTGTCTTCTAATATCCATACCGCCAACTAATGTAGTTGTATGCAAACCCTTACAATGCTTTGTAAGCTCTTTTACAAATTTAGCAATCTGAGTGGCCAATTCACGAGTTGGTGAAAGGATTAATGCTCTTGAATCTGGGTTATTTAATAGCATTGTAAGCATTGGAATTGAGAAGGCTGCTGTTTTACCAGAACCCGTCTCAGCGCAAGCCATAATGTCTCCGCCTTCGTCTGAAATTTTTAAAACAGCTTCTTGAATCTCAGTCGCTTTTTCAAATTTTAAATCTGTGAGTGCTTTTTGTATATTAGAATGCAAATCCAAATCTTGGAAGTTCATAGGTACCTATTCTTTCTGTTGGCTGCTTTATATAAGCAGCGGTCGCATTATTGCGCTCATCGCAGAAAGAATATGTATACCTAATCGCATACTGGCATCATGTGCCCCGCTCTTACTAACGAATCGTTTTCTATCTTAGTGATTTCTAAAATATATCTGATGTATGTATGTAGCCTGCTGCATTAATAGTCAATCTTTGATTGTAGTTTTTTAAAACCCTGTAAGCTTTACCCAAAACAGGCCCATATCAGAACCAGCTTATCTATTTGTAATAACTAGGTTTTTTAAAGATAATAAAGCCTATGAAACTCAAGTCTTTAGGGCTCACGACAGAACTCATTTTTATGGACGATAACTGCTCTATTATTGATAGAGGTAGCTATACAGTTATTAAAACACCCTCAAACCCCTCTTACTTTTGGGGCAATTACCTGGTGTTTGATAAGCCACCTATCAATGGTGACTTTAATAAATGGCATAAAATTTTTGATGAAGAGTTTAAAAGCTACCCCACAAAACCAAAGCACTACTTATTTGCATGGGAAACAGAAAGCACTAACCAAGACTTAACCGCTTTTAAAAATGCATACTATAAATATGAAAAAGGCGTTGCTTTAAGTACTACAAAAATTAATCCACCTCCTAAAATAAATAACGAAGTGGAAGTTAAAAAAATTAGTATAAAAGACCACCTTCAAGAAATCATCCAGCATCATAAAGCTTGCGCAGACCCATCACTCGTCACGGCCTATTATGATGAGTTTAAAGAGAAACAGTTTAATAACTATATAAGGCTTGTTGATGAAGGCCGTGGCCATTGGTTTGGCGCTTTTCTTAATAACAAACTTGTTGCCGACCTTGGTATTTTTCATAAAGACGGAGTCGCAAGGTATCAGCTTGTAGGCACTCACCCTGATTACAGGCGACAAGGTATTTGCGGCACATTAGTTTATAAGGCTGGGCTTGTGGCTCTTACTGAGTACAACGCCAAAACATTAGTAATGGTTGCCGATGATGATTACCATGCTGCCCGTATTTATGAATCTGTGGGCTTCAAACCTAATGACTATATATATTCTTTTTGCATATGGGATGGGCTGCTAAATGCTCTATAGTCCGCTTGCTACTAAAGAAAAAGTTTTAGCTTATATTGTTAGCGCTAATAAACTTTTAGTTTTTGACCACAAAAAAACATGGTGTGAACCTGGGCCGCAAATCCCTGGCGGCAGCATTAAAGGTAATGAAACACATCAAGAGGCATTACTTAGAGAATGCGCTGAAGAGTCAGGGCTGAGCCAGCTAAAAATTATTAATAAGTTTGATGAATATATTATTTACAGGCCTATCCATAAACTCTTTAACCATAGGCATTGTTATTTATTAGAATCAGAAATTGAACTACCAGATTCTTGGTCTCATAAAGTTTTAGGAAACGGCAAAGACAAAAACATGGATTTTCATTTTTACTGGCTACCAATAAACGAGGCCATAGCTAAACTTAGCGGCAGCATGGACTATTCGCTAAACAAGTTACTCTAGCTCAGCTGCACCGCTTCGCAAAAAAGAACCTGGTACCTTTTTGCGAAGCCTTGCGTTAAGCACCCAGAGTCTTTTATAGTTGGGCCATGAAAACAAACAAGACTAAAGCAAATAAAAAGAAAAAAGTTATTTTAATTACGGGAGCCTCTTCTGGCTTTGGTTTTGATGTCGCAAAAGAGCTTATCAAGGATGGCCATATAGTTTATTGCACAGCCCGCAGAACCCAAATGATGGATGAGCTTAAAGAACTTGGCGGACATATCCACAAGCTTGATGTGACTGATGAAAAAGATATTCAACTTGTTGTTAAAACTATTATTTCTGAACATAAAAAAATTGATGTTCTTTTTAACAACGCCGGCTTTGGTACTATGGGGTCTATTGAGTCTTTGCCAATCGACACTATTAAATATCAGTTTGAAGTGAATGTATTTGGCATAGCCAACTTACTACAGGCTACACTCCCCCATATGAGAAAACAAAAAAGTGGAACTATCATTAATATGTCTTCATTGGTGGGCCATGTCTCAACACCATTTATGGGATGGTATGCAGCCACAAAACATTCTTTAAAAGCTTTATCTGAAGCCTTACGCATGGAAGTTTCTAGCTTCGGCATTAATGTTGTTATGATAGAGCCCGGGGCAGTAAAAACAGAATTTGAAGATGTGGCACTAAAGTCTTTAGAAGCCGTTAAGCACCATAAAGATTATAAAAAAATGATTTCTAATTTTAAAGCCAACTTTAAGGAAATCTACAAAAAGGCGCCAGGTCCAGAAAGCACAGTCAAAGCTGTGTTATCAGCCATCAATAGCAGCCACCCTAAAACCACCTATAAGACTACTTTAGATTCAAAGCTATTTTCTACAGCCAAACGCTTTATTAGCGACAAGGCTTTTGACAAGGCTGTTTTAAGGCAAATGAAATAAAACGTTAAGACCTTTGGCATTGAAGGGCTCCAAATAAGCCCTTCAATGATTATAGCTTATGCCTATTTAAATATAACTATAAACAATTAGAAGTATTTGTTTAAATTCTCTATATTGATCCTATTGATGATTCATCAACATGATGCCTGCCTAGCTAGGCAGGTTAAAACATAGGAGAAATAATGCAAACACTAATCAACACAACTACACCAGAGTTTAATGTACAAGCTTACCACAATGGTGATTTCGTGACCGTAACTCAAGACACTCTTAAAGGTAAATGGTCTATCTTTTTCTTTTACCCGGCTGACTTTACATTCGTATGCCCTACAGAACTAGGCGATATGGCTGAAAAATATGCTGAGTTTCAAAAAATGGGTGTAGAGGTTTATGCAATCAGTACTGACACACATTTTTCTCACAAAGCTTGGCATGACACATCAGAGACTATTGGTAAAATTAAGTACCCCATGATTGCAGACCCTACCGGGCACCTATCAAGAGCTTTTGGCGTATACATTGAAGATGCAGGCATGGCTTACCGTGGCACATTTTTAATGAACCCTGAAGGCGAAATTAAATTAGCAGAAATGCATGACAATGGTATTGGCCGTAATGCTGACGAGCTTCACAGAAAAGTACAAGCTGCACAATTTATTGCTGCTAATCCAGATCAAGTTTGCCCAGCAAAATGGACTCCAGGAGCAGAAACTCTTAAACCAGGCTTAGACCTTGTTGGTAAAATTTAATTTTTAATTATCACTGTGAAGGCTTTAAGCCTTCACACCCAAATCTGAGGAGAACCCAATGCTAGATTCACAAATGCTCGACCAACTTAAAACAGTCTATTCAAAACTAGAAAAAAACATTGAGCTTGTTCTCTATACGTCTACACACACCAAATACAATGAGCTAAAAAGCATGCTTGAAGATGTGAGCTCGACTTCAGAAAAAATCTCTTTAACTCTATCAAATGAAGTTTCTGAATCTCCAAGGTTTTATATAAAGTATGATGGTCAAAAAAATGGAATTCATTTTACAGGCATACCAGGTGGCCATGAGTTCACTTCTTTGATACTTGCTATCTTAAACTCTGATAAAAAAGGGAAGCTCCCCGACGACAGTATCATTAATCGAATTAAAGCCTTAAAGGGCCCTCTCAATATTAGAACTTTTATTTCCTTATCTTGTGAAAATTGCCCCGAGGTCGTTCAAGCCCTAAATATTATGTCTATTTATCATCCTGAATTTACACACGAAATGGTTGATGGAGAGTTTGCGCCTGAAGAAATTAAACGCCTAAAAATACAAGGTGTACCCAGTGTTATCGGAAAAGATGAGCTTGTAAGCTCTGGCCAAGTGAGCTTAGTTGATCTCATAAACAGACTAGAAGATAAATACGGAAAAGATGAAAGCAAGGCTGCGAAGCCAAAAGACCTAGGCGCCTACGATGCCATAGTAGTAGGAGCCGGTCCCGCTGGCGCCTCCGCTGCTATTTACCTTGCAAGAAAAGGATTAAAGACAGCGATCATTGCAGAAAAAATGGGTGGCCAGGTACAAGACACAAAAAGTATCGAAAATTTAATTTCTGTACCCTATACAGAGGGACCACAACTTTCTGCCAAACTAGCTACTCATATTGCAGAGTATGATATCGAACTTTTAGAGCACAGGCGTGTTAACCAAGTTGAAAGCATAAACAAAGTGACTCACCTTAAACTAGACAGCGGAGAGTTTTTAAATACAAAATCACTGATTGTTGCCACAGGCGCCAAGTGGCGCGAACTTAATATCGATGGTGAAAAAGAATATCTAGGGCGCGGAGTCGCTTTTTGCCCCCATTGTGACGGGCCCTATTACAAAGGTAAAGATATTGCAGTTATTGGAGGAGGAAACTCAGGAGTTGAAGCTGCTATAGATTTAGCCGGCATTGTAAAGTCTATTACTGTTTTTGAGTACGGGCCAGAACTTAAGGCAGACAGTGTACTTGTTAATAAACTTAATACCCTAAAAAATGTTAAAGTTATAACTAACGCTAGGTCTCATGAAATACATGGCGATGGAGACAAGGTAACAAGTATCGAATATGAAGACATGACTTCTAAAGAAATAAAGAATGTAGATCTTGATGGTATTTTTGTACAAATTGGACTCGTACCTAACAGTGCATTTTTAGATGGTGTTGTTAAAACTAATAAATATGGTGAAATTATTATTGATGATAAATGCAAAACTAGCCAACCAGGTATCTATGCCGCAGGCGATGTAACTATTGTACCGTTTAAACAAATAATTATTGCCATGGGTGAAGGCGCTAAAGCCGCGCTCACCGCCTTTGAAGATATCATGATGGCTGGCTAACGATTTAATCTCATAAAAAAAGGCTTATCCGAAGATAAGCCTTTTCAATTAAAAAATTATAACACTAATAACGGTCACGGCTTGGACGCTCTTCACGTTCTTTTGCGATATTTACTTTAATAGTTCTTCCGCCAACTTCTTGACCATCTAAGCCAGCAATACATTTTTGAGCTTCTTCAGGAGAAGACATTTCAACAAAGCCAAAGCCTTTACTTCTTCCAGTCATGCGATCTGTAATGATTTTTACTGAGCTAACAGTTCCGTATTCACCAAAACTGGCTTCAAGACCTGATTCGTCAGTTTGGAAAGAAATATTTCCTACATATAATTTATTGCCCATTAGTTCCTCCTTAGAGCTATTTATTTAAAGGAGCCTGCCATTATCAACAAACTACTCCGCAATGTCCAAAAGAGAGAGTCATAATAAATGATATCTAAACTAGTAAGAACAAAAACAAGTATTAGTTAACACAAGCACTGCCATTAACATAGGCTTTTATATCTTATTGGCTTATTTACAGGCTATAACCCCTATTTTAGACCTGACGCTATTCAAGCGCTTAACTACAACCTCAAACAAAGATATAAAGATTTGTGACTACAATGGATTCAATATTAATTGCACAGAACAAATTTGCTCGAGGGCTTATTGGTATTGGAAAACTTGCTAGTGAACGTCAAAAAGCTATGGAAATGGCTCACAAAACCATTGGCGAGCTCTATGAATATGATGAAGCCTCAGCCCTCTTTAAACCGACAAAAGCCAAACTAAAACCTTTTCGTAACACATTTGAAGGCACACTCTCTTATTTTTCTGGAGGACACAAAGACTTCCCTGAAGACAAAGGTTTTGCCCTTGAGCCTTGGGTTGATATTCAGTTTAAAAACCATGGTTTTGTTTTTAATGAAGCCTCTGCTCTAGCTATGGGACACTACAAGTTTATAAGTGCAAAGGGCCATACTATAACTGCTGAATTCTCTTTTACTTATCGCAAAAACTCTCAAGGCCTCTTAAAAATTATCATGCACCACTCATCATTACCTTTTAATTAAATTGCAGTTTCACACTTAAAAACCAGATTACTTCCCTTTAAATAGTCTTTGGTACTGTGAACTAAATCATTAAATTATTAATAAACTTAATGATTTCAGTATCTTATCATTTTGATACACCTATTCATGAGTTCTTGAACTCATGAACTATTTATGATAGTTTAACCTCATGTACAGCATACTATTAAAAACACATTTCTTAAGCGGCCTTTTCATGGCTGGTGTAATCTGGACAATCCAACTAGTTCACTACCCAAGCTTTAATTTTGTCTCTCTAGAAAATTTCTCTGCTTTTGAAAAATTCCATGCTTTCAGAATTTCATTAGTTGTTATCCCTGCCATGCTATTAGAGCTAATAACCGCCATAGCTCTTGTTTACTACTTCAAAGAAAAATCAAACTTAATAACTATTAACCTAGCTATTGTCTTGGCAATTTGGGCTGTTACTTTTTTCATAAGCTCACCAGCCCACGGAAGGCTTTTAAGCGGCTTTAATGCTGAAACTATTAATTTTTTAATATCAACCAACTGGATAAGAACAGCACTATGGACTATCAAAGGCGCGCTTATCTTTTACTTAATTTAAAGGAGCTTTCTATGAAAATGGCACCCTATATATTGCCCGGAGAGAGAATGTTTAACGACCACGAAGTTAACTACGCGGAACTACGCCAGTACGAAGAGTCTGCACAAGAAGAGCCTACGCCTATAAAGGCTCAAAACGCTGAGCCATCTATTAGCCCACAAATAACTGAGGTAGCCAAAAAGATTGGCGAGTTTATTGATTACTGGGGCTTTAAAAAAATACATGGGAGAATATGGACTCTTATGTTTTTAGCCGAAGAGCCTGTTGATGCTAATTACCTCATAAAAAGCTTAGGAGTCTCTAAAGCACTTATCAGCATGTCTTTAAAAGAGCTTATTCGATATAAGGTTGTTTTCCCTATAAAGGAAAAACGCTCTACGCAGCATTATATTGCTAACCCAGACGTTATTGAAGCTGTGACTGAAGTTCTCATTAACCGAGAAGCTAAAATGTTACTAGATATCCGAACAGCCTGTGAATTATTAAGCCGCGTTGATAGAAGCCAACTAGGCCATAACGCTTCAGAGGCGCGAGTTAAAGGACTATTAGGACTTGTTAAAAAGGCTGACAATCTTTTAAAAGCCTTTATAAAATTTAAGAGCATTAACTTAACTGACATCAGAAAAGCGCTCACATTTAGAAGGGCTTAATTCCTGTGTCTGAATCAATTTTTATTATTCTTGGGAACCAGCTGTTTCCCAAGTCATTCATTAATAAGTATAAAAAAAGTCACCAATTTTACATGGCAGAAGATTATGGGCTGTGCACTTACACAAAACATCACAAACAAAAAATAACTTTATTTTTGTCTGCAATGCGTAGTTATGCTGATAGCTTACAAAATGATAATTTTAACTTATTCTATAAAAAAATTGATAATAAGCATAATTCTTCCTACTTTGATAACTTGAAAAATAAATTTAAAAATATTGAAGAAATAAGTTGCTTTGAAATTGAAGATAAATTTTTTGAATCTCAACTAGAAGAATTTTGTAGTAAAAATAGTATAAAAATAAATTGGATTACATCGCCGATGTTTTTGTCTGACAGGACAAGCTTTAAAGCTTATTTAAGTAAACGCAAAAAACCATTCATGAAAACCTTTTATGAGCAGCAACGAAAGTTGAATAATATTTTACTTGAAGAAGACGGAAGCCCTCTCGGTGGCAAATGGAGCTACGATACAGAAAACAGAAAGAAGCTTCCAAAAAATATAGAGATTAATAAGAAAAAAGAGTTTAAACCTACTCAGCACACTCTAGATGTATGTATAATCGTGGAGCGCTTGTTCACAGACCACCCTGGAAATGCAAAAGAACTCTATTTCCCGACTGAACGTTCTGATTATTTAAAAATCCTAAATAATTTTTTAAAAAATGACTTACAGCTTTATGGTAAATACCAGGATGCAATTACCAACAGAGATCCATTCTTATTCCACTCACTTATCAGTCCAGGCCTTAACTTAGGACTTATTACTCCAAAAGAGGTTATATATAAGACCTTAAAGTACTATGACAACAATCCAGAAACCCCACTAAGCGCCGTAGAAGGATTTATTAGACAAATTATTGGCTGGAGAGAGTTCTTAAGAGGCATCTACCAAAATTACAGCGAAGAGCAAGAAACAAGAAATTTTTGGAATCATAAAAGAAAAATGAAAGACTCTTGGTATAAAGGTGAGACCGGCATACCCCCAGTAGATGATGCTATTAAAAAAGCAATAAAATACGGCTACAATCATCACATAGAAAGACTGATGGTTTTAAGTAGTATTATGCTTCTCTGTGAAATCAATCCAAATAAAGTACATGATTGGTTTATGGAAATGTACGTTGATAGCTCAGACTGGGTAATGGGCCCTAATGTTTACGGAATGGGTCAGTTTAGCGATGGAGGCATCTTTGCCACAAAACCTTATATTTGTGGATCAAATTATCTTATCAAAATGAGCGATTACAAAAAAGCAGACTGGTGTGATGCTGTTGATGGGCTCTATTGGAGGTTTATAGACAAACATAAAGCCTTTTTTAGTAAAAACCCAAGAATGAAAATGATGATGTCTGCACTAGATAGGATGGACCCAGATAAAAAGGATAGGATTTTTAAAGCAGCAAATCATTTTATAAAGGAGCACACATGCTAAAGACTGCAGCCCTTTTTGGCGCTACACAGGGGATTGGATTAGCTATTGCTGAAGAGCTCCTCATAAAAAATCACAAGGTTTATGTAAGCTACCGACAAACAAGCGATTTAAGCCCACTAGCAAAACTTGCTGAAAAATTTCCTGATCAACTGACAATACTTCCACTAGAAATTGAAAATGAAAATGACTATCGAGTTTTTTTTGAAGAGATATCTAAACGTAACAAGAAAATAGACTACTGTATTAATTGCATAGGCTTATTATCAAAAAATTCCATTCAACCTGAAAGAAAAATTGAAGATATAAACCTACCATCACTGCTTCACCTTTTCATGGTTAACACTTCGCCCACACTATTGATTGCAAAATATTTGAAGCCATTTGTTAGATCCACAAAGTCCACAGTCTTTTGCACATTATCAGCCAAAGTTGGAAGTATTAGCGATAACAAAATGGGCGGCTGGTACTCTTATAGAGTTTCAAAAGCGGCCCTAAATATGGCTATAAAAAATATTTCTTTAGAATTTTCAAGAATAAATAAAAATAGCATAACAATAGCTATACACCCTGGTACGACAGAAACTGAACTCTCTAAGCCCTTTATGGAACAGGCTAAGAAAAGATACAAAATACATTCAGCTAAAGAAAGTGCTAAAAATATAATTTCAGTTTTAGAGTCGACCAGTCCAGAAATTTCTAATGGTGAATTCTATTCTTGGGATGGCACACAAATACCCTGGTAACTATAAAAATTTATTTCTATAGCTTCTGTCTGCATCATACATAGAAGCTTGTCTTTCAACATTAAACTTTCTATCCCTAGGGTCTACACTCACGCCAGCCAAGTAAGCCCAATTACCCCAATTGCTTTCAACATCATAATCTATTAGGTGCTTTTCAAACCAACCTGCACCCCATGTCCAGTCTACATTAAGAGTTTTTGCTAGATAACTAGCTACGTTTTGCCTTCCACGGTTGGACATCCATCCAGAGCTCGATAGCTCTTTCATATTTGCATTTACAAAGTCATTTTCTGTCTCACCATTACACCAATCCTTAAATAGACTGTCTTGCGAAGAAGAAAACGATAGTTGTTTTTTTTGAGCACCTGAAATTTCAAATAGTTGCTTATCTTGAGAGACACTTAGAAGCTTAAAGTAATCACGCCATAAAATCTCAAAATACAGCCAATAAGTTGATTCGTTGGAACAAATTTTTGATTCATATTTTTGAAGCTCACTATCGATTCTCCTAGCACTAATGCAACCTAGAGACAGCCACGGAGATAGCTTGGAAGAATCATCAAAATTAATCATACCATTTCGAGTGAGCTTATAAGAATCTACATGACGACTTTCCCACAAATAATAATCAAGTCTTTGTCTTCCAGAACTTTCACCCCCAATAAATTGGGCGTTCATGCTTTCTATTTCATTGCCTACCCGCCAAGCACTAAAAGTTTTTAAATTCATATCTTTATTTTTTGGCCAAAACTTAACTTCTCTATTTTGATGCGTACGCCTCTCACTCTTTTCTATTAATTTCCTGTACTTAGTAAACGTTTTTGGAGTTTCATTAAGACTAAAAGGATACTCATCAAACAATAGATTCTGCTCAACAGGATAAACTCTGTATTTATTTTTAATTTTATTTTCAATATTTTTTTGCTTATAATTATATGATTTTGTATAAAAAACACAGTTGATATCATTATTAACAGGGATCTCGTCACAGCTGCTAGCAACATAAAGCTCTAATTTTTTTTTATTAAGAGAGGCCTCTAGTGCTCCTAATGATTCTAATAAAAAATTTCTTCTGTAAACCCCTAAACTAAAAAAATCTTTAGGGAAAATATAAACAACACAAAGCTCGCTTGAATTCTCACACGCTTGCATTAGAGCCGCATTATCTTCAACTCTTAAATCATTAGTTAGCCAATAAATATTATACATTAAAAAATTTGCCTAGAGTTTTTATCATGTTTTACATACTACCTTCTTAATTATCAGACTCAAAGCTGTATGCAGATTAGGTTTAATTCTTTTTGAATAAAAAACCAAGCCTTTTCAGACTTGGCCACATGATACTACCTAATGCGAATTTAAATAATATTAGAAGTTAATAACAGACCCCGGGTCAAGATTGATTCTCCCCTGCTCCCTCGCAAAAGCACCCAACAGCTCATCAATACTGGCTGCTTTTGAAGCCTCCCCTGCAGCATGCAAAGCCCTTAACAACGAAAAGTACTCTGACTCTACCTTAAGACGGTCGTTTAAAAACTTAAGTAATGTTTCTTTACCTAATGCTTTTATTTCAGATAAATCTTTTTCAGACCCAGTAGCATCATCATCTGCGCCCTCGTCACCAGCACTATCATCTTCAGTGCTACCTGCCTCTTCAGCCTCAAGCTCTAGGTATGCGGCAATAATATCTTCTCTAGATTGTGCAGATAATAGCTTAACAGCCCTGGAAGACTTTGCGATCTCCGCACCTATCTCCGAAGTCTTCCTAATATAAAAAGATTCTCCCAAACCATTATTAGCTACCACATAGTCCTCTTTATTTTCTGAAGACTCCAATGCACTTTTAACTTCTAGTGAGAGTATAATCTCTCTTACCTCTTCGTCATTTACATTATTAGGAAGGGAGTCCATAACTAATTCTGAAAACTCTTTTACAAAAGTAGTCTTTGAGTCAGGTGTCCCCAAAAATAGTCTTGCACCAAATGACATAGATGGAAGGATTTCATGATTAGCCTGCATTGAATAAGGAATCTCTGCACTAAAAGACCCTAATGGGCCTGCAAATAGAACAGGAGCTTCTAAATCATCGATAATCACATCTTTAATTAATGACGTAAGAACAGGCCTTAACTCTTTAACATAAAGGTAATTTTGATCATATTTATCAAACAATAAACTCCCAAGCTCTCTTTTGAATAGAAACTGAGAAGCTAATAATTTATCTATCCATACCCCACGCACATCAATTTGGTCAGCAAATGAGTTTGTACTGTAGGGTGACTTTTTAGATTGAAACGGCACTCCACCTTCAGCCACAACAGTATAACCTGCAGCCAACTGAATATTTGGAGCATCAAAGCATGAAGTTGCATTGATTGTTAACTGATCAATAGGCAAAACAGCAACAATTTGCTGAGGATCAGTCTCCTGAGCAATTGCACACATTGTATCTGGAGTCTTAATAACATTTACCATAAACTGCGCGCCAATAAGCATGGACTCCTTAAGCTCTGCTAAGAATTCATTTTCTACCCATGCAACATTATCATCATCCAAGCTGTATTGGTTTTTAACACGCTCATAAAGTTCGTAAAATAACCTTAAGTTATTCATTGTCCCATGAATTCTTGCAACATGAGAGAAATCATCAAATAAAGAAAAACTTCTTCTATTATTTCTTAAGTGTGTTCTAGGGTAAAGCTCATAGTAAGAGTCTACCAAATGCTCCGCCACCTCTTTTAAGTTTGTACCTTCATCAAAACGATTACATGTTGGGTTAGCCCCTACCATTTCATCTGTACAAAACTGATATGCTTTTACTTCGAGACTAGAGTCGGCTCTATACTTATCTAAAGAAACCATACCTCCATCAGCAAGCTCAACTTCTTCTGCATAAGCAAAACGAAGCGCTGCTACATCATACTTAGCCATACCCGGCAGCTCATTAGTAACCCTATAAGTATAATCCATAACAGAACTATAGGGGAAAGAACCTGGCTCCATACCTGCCTCTTCAAATTCTTCAGCAGTATAGAAGTTATCTTTATCCTCTGAGCCGGCAAAATTATGTCTCAAGCCAAGGTTGTGTCCAATTTCATGAACTAAAACCGGAACCCAAACATAGGGCAATAAATCAGAAAGAATTTTTCTTTTTTCTTTTTTTGTTAATGAAGCCCAAGGCTTTAAACCAATTTCATCAATTGACTCTTTTACTTTTTCTTTAAGTGCTCCATGAAAGTTAAACATTTCACCTGGCATCGCATTATGCTTAGATAAAATTCTTATTCTATCTTCCATACGGCTGCTTAATGAAGTTAAGTTCGTCACCTTAGACTTTATATTTTCTAAAGTTGGAG
Organism: Bdellovibrionales bacterium; assembly: GCA_023299885.1. Taxonomy (GTDB): domain Bacteria; phylum Bdellovibrionota; class Bdellovibrionia; order Bdellovibrionales; family UBA1609; genus JALZUS01. The sequence continues at coordinate 27,773 of JALZUS010000012.1, forward strand.
TGCCCACAATAGGCCCATGATCAATATGACTATGCCCTGCATGCGGCGACCCTTCATGGCCTTCACTGCTTTCATGCATAATCTCAGCAACTTGTGATTTTATAAGGCTAGATACACTTTTAATACTAGTATCTACTTTTGCTGTAGCAGTGTCTGCTGATGGCCCCACAGCGTCCAGTCCTTCTTCTAAGGCAGCCCCTTCAGCCTGAACCTGAGCAATAATTTCATCATAGGCTCTTTTAGTAAACTTTTTTAAAGTCCCCAAATACATTACTGTTTTAGCCTGTACAATCTCACCTGTTAAAGGATTTGCTACACTTGGGCCATAACCGATAATGCCACTCGCTACCGGATCTTCGACCATAACAATCATACTATGCCTAATGTCACCAGACTCTACACCCTCCTTAGGCTCATTAAGGTTAACTCTTAACTCTGCACCTGCAGCCTTCAAGGATTGATTGATATTTTCAACCACTTTATAAGTTGCTTTCTTAATTTTTTGGTACTCAGGCTTATTAAAAGAGTCATTAAGATAATACTCAATAGTTGTATTTGGTGCCCACCTATTAAGGTAAAAACTCTCCGAACCTTCAGTATCGGTATTATCTTCATCAAGCTCATGTTGCCTTGTTGTAAAGTAACCAAAAGTAGTTTCTTCTGCTCTCGAGTATTTAAAGGGCTCATAACCGTCGGTGGTAAGGTCTTCTAACTTTACAAAAGAGTAACGGTATTCAACATCAAAGCTCACATCGCTCAAACTCTCAATGCCATTCAAACAGCTACCGCTCGCCTTAAAGGATTTACTCACTTTAACATCTAAACCCTTGTCAGAGAAATCATAGCTTTTTAATGAAGAACCTTTTTCGCTATAACAGCCACCAAACAACTGATTAATATCAATAGGTAAAACGTTAGCTTCTGTACGATCTATACCTTCAAAATTGGGAATAAAATATTTTTTAGCATCCCATTTTACTTGGGTGTTTTCCTCTTCCCTATTAGTACAGTCACCATAAGAATCTTTAGAGCACCTATAAGCCTTATGCTTAACAGGTATTCTCATGACAGGACTACCATTGGTTTCGTTCTCCTCAAAGCGCCCATCTTTTTCAACTTCAATAACCTCTAAGTTATCTTCTGTAAATTTAAACTTAACAAGCTTAGCCTCACCCTGCCAATGTGGTCTGGTCGCTACCGAAGTCCTTGGCGCATCAACAACGTTAGGCACATAAAGATATAAACTTTCAGTATCCACAGAGGATTTCTCTACATGATTTTCTTTAAGTAGACTTACTTTTTCTTTTTCATCAGCGCATCCCACAAGCACTGACACTATAAGCAATACTATTGCTAACTTTTTCATAATTAACCCCTTTTAATTAATTTGTAATACTTAAACCCGCATAAATTGACGAAGTGTTTTTATTGAAAATACTTGGAGCCGATAAACTTCCCCTTTTATTCAATAAGCTATCTCCATTAACTATCCCCAATCTGGCAGAAAATCTCTTATTTACCGAATAATTTAAACTATGAGAATTAACAAAACTGTTACTCACTCTTTCATTAAAATTAAGAGAGCTTAAATAAGAAATACTATGACCCACAGAAAGCTTAGAAGTTAACTTATAACCCATAGATAAGCCGATAGTGCTCTGCCATGAGCTATTACTCCCTCCGTAGCGATCTATCTTAAATTTATATAAATTTTTCTTTAGACTCAGTGAAGCCGAAGTTGAAATACCCCTATTCAGTAAATTTGAAGAAAGAGTTTTTAAGGCTGCTACTTTAATAGCCCCATTATAACTTGTTTCATCTTTTGAAAACTGACTTGTTGGGAAATAGGCTATTACTAAGGGCTCTATCAAATAATCTTTAAGGACTAAAGACAAAGATGCATTACCTAAATCACTCTTCTCTCTATTTGTTTGCGCGCTAAAACTCCAAGGCAAAGTAGCACTTACAGTGCCGAAACCCAATCCCTTACTAGCTGTTATTGCTTGAGATAAAGTATAAGCCTTATCACTGGAGTTAGTCTTTTTAAAATCTGTCTCTATATCACTTGAAAAGCTTAAGCTTATTTTTTCCACTTCTCTCGAGCTTTGATCTGCTTTTTTAAATGATGTTTTTACTGAATTTGTTGCCGCAAAACAATTTATATTAAAAAGAAATAATGTACTTATCAGTATTACAATCTTCATGACACTCCCATGGAGCCAAATTGACTCCTCGACCTTTAATAAGCAAGGTTAATGCCAACACGTTATATTACACCTAAGGCGCTATATATTAGATTTGAGTGTTTTTAAATAAATTATTTTTATGGCGTTGGTGACTAAATGGCCCTGTTTTTTTTAGGCATGCGTTGTCATTTACTCTTCTTGAAGTTTTGCAATAAGCCTTAGAAGCTCTATGTATATCCATATTAAAGTAATCAATAAGCCAAAAGCTGCATACCATTCCATATATTTTGGAGCGCCTCTATCTACACCTCTTTCTATGAAATCAAAGTCTAAAACGAGATTTAAAGAAGCTAGGACAACAAATACAACTGACAACCCAATACCTATAGGACCGCTTTCATGCAGGTAGGGCATAGTCATACCAAAATATTGCATTACAAAACTTGCTAAATAGATAAAGAAAATTCCACCAGTAGCAGCAATAACACCTAATTTAAAATTTTCTGTAGGCTTAATGAGCTTTAATCTGTAAACGCCTAACAAAGCGATAAATACACAAAGTGTTCCTGTTAAGGCCAAAATAACTACACCCGGATATTGCGACTCAAATGATAGAGAAAAAAGCCCTAGAGTTAATCCTTCTAAAACAGCGTAAAAAGGAGAAAGAATAGGCGCAAGATTAGGTTTGAAAATAATAACTAAAGAAGTGATAAGAGCTAATACTATACCTGCATAATACCATTTAGGAAAACCAACAACTTTACCCAGCGCATCTGTTGCATACAGATGGCTCCAAGTCGCATAGGCTGTTGCAATTACTATAGCTAATAAAATAAGACATTTATTAACAGTTCCGCCTAATGTCATGACACTGCCATTACTAGCGCTTGAAAAAATTTTATCTGAAAGTGCTGGATTATTGTTTCTCAATTTTATTTACCTAAATATATTTTTATCTTTTTTGCAAAAAATTGCATCTAATGAATATTTGCCAGGTCCTGTAAAGAAAATAGCTATAAATGGAACCAAATAAAGAAGTGCAAATTCTTTTTTAGCAAATGGGTCAGCGCCATGCACCACAAAAGCAGCTACAAACATTGTTATCACTAATGGGATAGTCACTATACGAGTAGCAAAGCCTAATACTAGAAGTAAAGCTAAAAAGAACTCTGTAAATCCAGCCATAAACAAAGAAGCTGAAGCTCCTACTCCTATAGGGTCTGGAAACTTTATTTCTCCACCAGCAAAGTATTTTTGAACTTTACCTAAACCATGAGAAAAAGCCATCATTAAGCCTATGCTAACTCTTAAAAAGAGCAAGCCAAGATCTACACAGTTATAGGTTTTTGGACATAATAACTTTTTCATAATAAATCCTTTGAATCTTAAAACTGAGGAATTGCTTCCTCTCTATAAACACTCGACTGACAATCAAATGCAGTACTTTTAATAGTATCTATATCATTAGACGATACAGCCTGATTGTCAAAGTTAGACCACTTTGCCTTACGGCCTCTCACTGTTCGCGTAAAACGATCAATCAACCTATAGCTTTCTTGTTTTTTAGATTTTGATCTTTTACTAAGCTTTTGTGTATAACCTCTCACTTTTACGCCGCCCAGAGAAAGAACAGCTGTATCTTTTTTAAATTTCTTAACAACACCAAGTATCACAAAAGAAGACAAGATACTTCTTTCACAACCATTTTTTAGATTGTTATGTGGGCCCCAACCGTAAGCTAAAAATTCAACATTCATTTCTCTTACAGCTTGTGAAAACATTTTATAGCAAGGCTTAATATAAGTTAGAGTTTGCTTAGAAAAAGACTGGAAAGTCTTTTTCTGGCCATTAACATTTACACTGAATACATCTTGGTAGTTTGGAAGGACTCCACCATCACAATAAATATTCATTGCTGACTGAGTTTGATTACTAATCTCAAATTGAGTGTCCGAAGCGCCGCCTCGCATATCTATAAATCGCGTACCTGCAGGGATAATAGCTTCAAGTAATACATTACCATAGGTTTCTGAAATACCAGGATCTGGTGCCGCATAAAGACCCGGTCCAACATTATGCTCTTGGTTCGCATCATAATCCCAAAAAGCTTTTGCACCATGAAGGAACTGCTTTTCAAAAATAGAGTTGTCGAGGCTCATTCTTTTTGAACTAATAGAATCATCTTTATACCAATGATAGGCACGCACTTCTCTTGTTAATGACTTTGTCGTTACAGACAGATCTCTTTTAATAAGATCAATAACTCCTCTTTCTGTATAAGCCTGTCCAAAGGCTGAACCTGAAAAAAGAAAAATAGCTATCAGAAAAATTTTATACATATTAATTACCTCTCACAGAGTTTTGGCGTTTTTAAAGATACATAAGGAAGCACTTGGCATCTAAAAGCTAAATTCAAATCAGACTCATCAACACCTGACTTATGATAGCTTAGACATTCTTCCAATCGATTCATCATTGCTTTTGTTTTATCTTGAGTTTTTAGTACATAAACTGAACTATGAATGAGGACATCTTCTATAGTATCCCCAGCAGGAGCAAAGGGCATTTCAAATTTTTTAGATATAAAGTCCTGAACAAATCGAGAAGTCCTGCCGTTGCCGTCATAAAAAGGATGAATTGTAACAAGCCACCTTTGTAATTCTGCTGCCGCAGCCATTGGAGATCTTAGCCCCTGATAAATATCTGATACATAGGCATTAGCATTAATTTGCCACTCTGATAAATATTGTGGAACTTTTTTTGCCTCTACATACTCTACAAAAAGATCATCAATTTTTAATGGCGCTCTAATGTCTGGCCCCAGCTCTTTAATTGTTTTTTTAGCTTTTCTTGCATTCTTTCTCTTTTTAAACTCCCAGCCTGTTGGCTCTTTTGAAAGAGTCCTTAATTCACCCGGACAAATTCTCTCTTTCTTTGAAGTTCTTTTAATGTCAAACATAGTGTCTTTAGTGATTGAATATTTATTAAGATTTTTTACAAAGTAGTTATCTTGTGTAAAGCTTAAAGAAGACGGAGCCTGCTCTAAATAAGCTGCTCCTTGAGACCAAACCTCCCAAGTACTAGGAGCTGGCCTATAAATCTTATTAACCGGCTTACTTTTTTTAACAGCAGCCTCCCAAGCCCCTCTGGATATAAACCTTAATGCCCTGTATTCAGCTATATAGTTAATGTCCATACCCATAAGACTGTACTGCGATTTTAAAGACTTATAATGGTCTTGAAGCTCACACTCTGCAGGAAATGATTGCGACAACCTGTAATCACAGGCTGAAGCTGCACTAAAAGATAGGATAGACGTGAAAAAAACACTCACTAGCAATTTAATTTTATTATTATTCATTTAGGCCCCCCTATGAATAAAACGATTTAGGATGTAATCCCTATAAGGCCTAATGTAATTTGTACATCTAGAGAGAACAAGATGATGAGGAGCTTTAGAATATTATTTATAAGAGCTTAAATAGCTTGCAGGTAAATCTTACATTAAAGTAAATGAAAACAAATAAAAGGGCCTTAGAGCCAACTTGTTAGCGATTTATTAGTTTTTTTGACTGAGCCTTGTTATATAAAACTAAACCAGTACCTGCTAAAATAAGTAGCGAACCATAAATCATTCTTGAGGTAATAATTTCACCCAAGAAAACATTACCCCATATAATACCAAAAACAGGCATTAAAAAAGTAACCGTTAAAGACTTTGTAGGGCCAACGCTCTCAAGGAGCTGGTAATATAAAAGCATAGCTATAGCTGTGCAAACTACAGCTAAAAAGAGAAGGCACAACACTACCTTTAATGATGGCGATGACAGAGGTGGCGATAAAGGAATAGCAAAAGCTAAACATAAACCTCCCATAATTTGGCTTCCCGAAGATAAAATTAAAGGTGATATTTGCGAAGCATTTAGTTTTACATAAATACTGTTATAAGCATAAAGCCCTGCCGCAACTAAACATAAAAATACACTTAATAAAAACTTTTGATCCACATCTGCAGCCTTAACATTGGCGATAACAAATACACCAAGCATGCCCAGGCCAACACCCATCACTTTTGGTAAAGTGATTTTTTCTTTAAGCATAAAGGCGGCCAACAACACACCAAAAAGAGGTGTTGTCGAGTTTAAAACTACTGAGTAAGAAGCCGGTATATACATAGCTGCATACGAAAAAAAAGTGAATGGCAATGCTAAGCTTAATATACCAATATAAGTAAATTTAAGCGCATTTTTTTTCCATTCAAAATTAAGGCCTTTAAATAAAGCTATAGCAAATAAAATTGTGCCAGCTAACAAAATCCTTAAGTCAGCAGTCACAACAGGCCCAAGCACAGGAGCAATAACTCTCATAAAAACAAATGAGCTACCCCAGATAGCGGCTAAAATAATAAGTCTTAAAATATCTATAAATGGCATAGGAGAAGATAACATTAGAGTTTTTGTAATGATAGGTGTCTCTTTGCTTTTAAATACTGCCGGCAGCCTCCTCAGCAATTACTGGCAGCACACTATAAAAACTACAGGGGTCAGTGCATAACTCCTATTCGGTTTACAATAGGACGACTAAACATGCTCCCAACAACAAATTAACGACCTTAGAGCCTTATTATAAGTGGCATTCTATTTGCTTACTTAAGTTAGTAATAACAAATTACTATTTACTGAAGGCCTATTATTATGAAAAAAATAATACTTATTTTAATAACTAGCATCAGCTTTTGCTCAATGATCCAAGCACAGGAAAACGATATTGTTTTTAGCTTTGAGACCCCTATTAACATCGACCTTAGTGATAGCAGTATTGCCGACGCTTTATTTTTTATTGGTGGGTCACGCAACGGCCTTAATGATGATGGGATTATTCTTAATCTTGCCGAGGAGAGGTTTGAAAGATTAAGAATTGACTGGGGATGTGAAAACCAAAGAGGGCGCTACTATATCAACTATGAAAGCCGAGCTTGCATCTTTAAGAATAATAGTGGGACCTATACACTTACTGGATTTATTGCTGACAAAACAATCCATGCTGCAAACGACAGAGCCCTCAGAAATGCTCATGAAAGCTTTGGAGTTAGAGGTGAAAGATACTTTATCTTTAACACCTTAATAGGCGGAGAAATTGGTTATCGCGAAGAGATTGCGAAATTTGCAGGTAAAAAGTTCGCTGAACGCACCAGCCAATATGCTGCCATCACTATACTTAGACCTCTCGAACCAAGAAGAAGTACAGCCAGGCCTTTAAACTTAAATACGACTACACATGATAAAATGCGTCAGGCTCGAAAGATGCAAAAAGACTTTCTTAAAAAGATTGAAGAGGCTGAATCTTCCAGATAACTGTCTCAGTATAAAACAGTTAAAAGTGACTGACTTTTAGTCTTATTGATATTTTTTTATACCTTATATGTATCATGCTGAGAAATACGCTAGCCAAATCAAGCACATTCATTTTAAAAATTCAATTTTATGGCATTCCTTTTGCTTTATATAAAGTAAAGGAAACAATCTATGAAAGCATTATTTATTGTATTAGGTGTACTCACTTGTACTCTTAACACTTTTGCGCAAGACCAAACCAAGCCTTTATTTGCTTCTGCTGATGAAATGAAGCTAGCCATCACTTCCATAATTGCAAAGCAAAATATTGAAACTCAAGAAATTAAAGTCAACAACCTTGTACAAAAAAACACCGCACAGGAAATAGTAGACTTCTTGAACCAAAATCCAAATATTGATTTAGTAGGTTGCGACTATAGTAAGCCTGTTGAAAAAAGAGCTGACAAAACAACAGTTTGCTTCAAAAAGAAAAATGGCAGAGGCCTAGAAGCATCAAGAACTAAAAATAATATTGGAGGCACCAAACAAAGTGACTACAGATTTGGTTATTCGAAAGATATTTTAGAAACAGATAGCCGTACATATAGCTTGGGAGCCTCAGCTAATTATCATACTTATTCAGATAAAGAGCGCATAGCTGCAAAAGATACATTCGCCTCTGCAGCACTAACTCTTACTGTTAAAAGAAAAAAAGCTACAAGCACAAGTAGGCACTATCAGTTAGATAAACAAACTGCTAGGCTTTTAGCAGCACAACAAGTTAAAGAAAAACATCTTAAGGTCAATACAAGTCGATAAATTTAACTAAACAGACTTAATTTTTTGCTCGATGGTTCCAAATAAATTTTCACCACTTGGCAGTGACATAGATATTTTAATTGTATCTCCGTCTTTCATAAATGGAGTTACAAATTCACCTGTTTCTATTTTTTCGATCATGCGTTTTTCAGCTAAACAACTACTCCCCATCTCAGGGTTTTCATTAGATACAGTACCACTTCCAATAATAGTACCTGCTGATAAGTTTCTTGTTTTAGCCGCATGAGCAATAAGTTGCCCAAAATGAAAATGCATTTCCTTAGCATTAGCTTTACCAAAAAACTTTCCGTTGTAATCAACATTTAAAGGTAAATGTAAACGACCCTCTTTGTAGTGCTCGCCCAATTCATCAGCTGTAATCATAACCGGTGAAAATGCGCTTGATGGCTTACTCTGCATAAAACCAAAACCATTTTTAAGCTCGCCTGGGATAAGTCCACGCAAAGAAACATCGTTAATTAAAACAAAACCAACAATAAAATCTAAAGCTTTTTCTGCAGAAACCCCCATAGGTACGTTTGCTAAAATAACTCCAACTTCACCTTCAAAATCAGTTCCATGAGAAAAATCAACCTGTGGGATATCTTCTGTAGGCGCCAAGAAAGTATCACTGCCCCCTTGGTACATAAGAGGCACAGTTAATAATGTCGCTGGTGGCTCAGCATTTCTAGCTTTACGAACAAGTACTATATGATGAATATAAGCAGACCCATCTAACCACTGGTAAGCCCTCGGCAAAGGCGAATGCATAAGAGTATTACTATATGTATCAGCACCATCTAGGTTTCCAGAATTTAGGTCAGCATAAACGCTCTCAAGCTTTGGCTTAACAGTAGCCCAGCTCTCTAAAGCTTCTTGAAAGGTAGTTGCAATGTTTGCGACTTTTTTAAAGTGAGTCATTGCTTTATTAACAACAACAAGCTCTCCATCAAGACTATTTTTTTTTAATGTACCTAGTTTCATATCTGACCTCTTTAGTTATTTATGAGCATCTTAGTTTTAAACCTAGCAAACTGCAAACAGGTTTGCCATCACGCCCATTTAAAACCATACTATTTCTATGACAACTAAAGATATTAAGCTTTATAGCTATTTTAGAAGCAGCGCCTCTTACAGGGTCCGACTAGCCCTTGGCGTAAAAGACCTAGATTACGAGTACATCCCTGTACACCTTCTAAATAACGGAGGCGAGCAAAATTCAGAAGCCTACATGCAAATCAACCCCATGGCTCAAGTGCCCTCACTAGAATACGATGGCGCCCTTATATCGCAATCTATGGCTATTGTTTTATTTTTAGAAGATCAGTTCCCCAACAAACCTTTACTGCCAGCAGACAAAGTTGAAAAAGCAAAAATTATAGAGTTCTGCGAGCTTATCAATAGCGGCATGCAACCCTTACAGAATTTAAGTGTTACCCGGTTTCTAACTAAAGATTTAGGTATTAATGAAAAAGATAAATCTCAATGGTTACTGCACTGGCTACATAAAGGCCTTAAAAGCCTTAACTCTATGATAGAACCTAATAGTCATTTTGTATCAGGAAATAGCTTGAGCCTGGCAGAATGCTTTTTATTACCTCAGCTTTTTTCTTGTCGAAGAATGGGTGTTGAAATGCATAAGTATGAAAACTTATTATCGATTGAAGAGCACTGCAAAGAACTACCAGCAGTTATTAAAGCGCATCCAGACAACCAACCAGACGCACAGTAAAGCATAAGGTATTAATCACATTCAATATGAATAATTGCTTCTGTTATGTTTCTATAGTTTGGAATTATTCTTCTTGATCGATACTTTTTTGCAAACTGCTCTTTTGCATCCAATCTGTTTTTAGCCTCAGTATAATAAACTAGCTGAGGGCTTGAGCTGTGAGGGTCACTTTCACTGCATAAATTAGGATTATACCCTACGCTCAAAAAAGCTCCGCCTCGATCTGTGCAATATTTAATCGAACATATACTTGGACCACTTGATCTACCACCGCTTAGTTTTTGCAAAATCCGCTTATTCTGCTTGCAAAGAATACTTGATTCTTTAGATAATTTACTACAATCGACATTAGCTAATGCTGGTATAGCTAGAAAGCTTATTAGTAATATTATTAGTTTCATTATTTCCCCTTTTGTTTTCCCTACCAATAAAGTAAGCAATCTAGAGGCCAACAAATAAGGTGCAAAATGACACTTTCATTTTTTAAATACAAAAAAAGCCAGGCACAAAGCCTAGCTTTTTCTTAATAAATATTAAAACTAGCTTACAAAGTACTCGTAACTGGCACTCTCGTCATAATATCAAACATACATACTGTAAAAAGCAGGGCCAAAAAGACCACGCCCATTATTAATATGCTTTTATTAATTTTGTCTTCAAAACGTAAACCCATAAAGTAAGCGGCTACTAAATAAGCTTTTAATGTAGCAACAAACATTGCTAGTGCTCCATTTAAAACACCTAAATCAAAACCTGATACAGGCTTAGCAATAGCCACTGTAACTACTGTTAAAAAAATAAGTGCTAGAATTACATTTCTATACGTTTCAAATGATGTGACCGGATGATGTGAATCTGACATACCTAACCCCTAACCCACTAAATACAATAGCGGAAATAAATAAATCCAAATTAAATCGACTAAATGCCAAAATAAACCTACACCCTCAACTGGAGTATAATAATGTTCGTTGAATTCGCCTCGTCTTGCTCTGATTAATATCCAAGTAATTAAACCCATACCTACCAGTACGTGAGAACCATGGAGGCCTGTCATCATAAAGTAGAATGAGAAATACAAACCTAAGTTAGCCGCTTCTGCATGAGCGTAGCTAAAGAGCTCCCCAGGTAGCAAGCCTTCATGAATTTTATGGCTATACTCAATATACTTAATACCCATAAACGCGATAGCACAAAGTAATGTAATGAATAAACACCACGAGATCATTTTAGTATTGTTTTTTCTAGCGTAGTAAATACTTAAAACCATAGTAAAAGAACTCATTAAAAGTACTAATGTATTGGTAGCACCATATCTCCAGTCCAAATGACTTGCGCCTTCTGCAAACATATCAGGGTAAAGATTATGAAATATAAAGTAACCTACAAAAAGGCCACCGAACATGAGTATCTCTGTTAAGAGAAAGCACCAAACACCAAACATACTTGTGTTAAACTCGTGCTCAGCATTATTAAAATGATGCGCATGATGCCTTTCACCAACAGCAGTATTATCTGTACTCATAAGGACCTCCGGTTACAACAGGCTGAACAGCAAAGTTTTCATGTATAGGAATTTCGTCAGCTTCCCACTCAAGAGTCTTGGCTCCCCATGGGTTTTTGCCAGCTGGCTTACCTTTAAAAATCGAATGTAAAATTACAGCTAAAGCTATTAAAAATCCTATACCGATTGTGTAAGCCCCTAAAGTAGAAACCCTATTTAGAAGCTGGTATTCTGGCAAGTAACTATAGTAACGCCTTGGCATTCCCATCGCACCCAATACAAACTGCGGAAAGAATGTAACGTTAAAGCCTAAAAAGATAAATACAAAAGAAAGCCTAGCGCCAGCTTCGTAATAAAGCTTACCAAACATTTTTGGGAGCCAATAAAAGAAAGCTCCCATTAATGCCATTAGCGTACCGCCCACCATTACATAGTGAAAGTGAGCTACAACAAAGTAAGTATCATGAAAGTGAACATCTAAAGCTGTTACTGCTAAGATGATTCCTGTCACTCCACCAATTGTAAATAAAAAGATAAAACCCAAAGCATAAAGCATTGGTGAATCAAACTTCACAGATCCCTTATAAAGTGTTGCAACCCAGTTAAACGTTTTAATGGCTGTTGGCACACCAACAAGCATTGTTAAGAACGAGAAGATAATGCCTGCTAATGATGACTGACCACTCACAAACATATGGTGACCCCAAACAAAGAAACTAACAGCAGCTATACCTAAGCTAGAAAACGCAATCGCCTTATAACCAAAGATCACTTTTCTTGAGTAAGTTGTAATTAGCTCACTAATAACACCCATTGCAGGTAAAATCATAATGTAAACGGCTGGGTGAGAATAGAACCAGAAGAAATGCTGGAACAAGACTGGATCTCCACCAAGCTTAGGATCAAAAACACCAATACCTAAAATACGTTCAGCAGCTAAAAGGAGTAATGTAATCCCCAGCACAGGCGTTGCAATAATCTGAATAATTGCTGTGGCATAAAGACTCCAAACAAATAATGGCATTCTAAAGAATGTCATTCCTGGAGCTCTTAATTTATGGACTGTTACCACAAAGTTAAGACCAGTTAAGATAGAAGAAAAACCCATCACGAAAGCACCAAGCACAAGCCAGAGAGTTCCGTTATCAGTACCTATCGAGTAAGGAGTATAGAAAGTCCAACCTGTGTCAGCACCATTGTAAATGAGTGACACAAAAGAGATTGCAGCACCTATAATTAAACAATACCAACTCATTAAGTTTACCCTAGGGAAGGCTACATCTTTTGCGCCTAGCTGCAGCGGCAAGAAGAAGTTACCAAAAATTGCAGGTATACCGGGTATGATTACCATAAAGACCATAATAGCCCCATGGAAAGTCATGAATTGATTGTAGACAGCAGCATCGACAATATCTTTACCCGAGCTAAAAAGCTCAGTTCTGATAAGCATGGCAAAGGCTCCACCTATAGCAAAGAAAATCATAACCGATATCATATACATGACACCAATTCGTTTATGATCTTTAGTTGTTAACCATGACCATAAGCCTGAAGCTTCATTTAAATAGTTTTTTCCTGGTGTAGAATACATTTCTTATTACCTCTTTTATTTTTTCAACGTTTTAATATATTCAATGATGCCTGATAGCTCATTTTCTTTAAGTTGGCCTGCAAATGTTGGCATTACACCTTTAGGGTAACCTTTAACAATTTTAGCATTTGGATTCAAAATAGACTCTCGGATATATTCTTCATCTGCCACCAAAGAGTCAGCTTCATTAAATTCACGAGTTTTACCATAGAGACCACCAAAGCCGGGGCCAATATTTTTCTTCTCTGTTGTTAAATGACACGCAATGCATCGGCCTTGATAAACTTTTTGACCCACCTGAGCCAAAGACAACCCCTTATAAGGATTGTCTTGGAGCCAAAGCTCAAAATCTGCCTTTGGCAATACTTTTACTTTTGCTAACATTGCCGAATGATTATCTCCACAATACTCTGTACAGAAAACTTGATACTCACCTACCTTAGGAGCTCTAAACCATAACGTTGTAAAGCGACCTGGGATTACATCCTGCTTAATTCTAAATGCTGGTATAAAGAAACTATGCAACACATCTCGAGATGTCATAATTAATTTAATATTTGTATCAGCTGGTACTACAAACTCACCAGATGAAGTCTTGCCACTCTTATATGTAAAGTCCCAATACCATTTTTGACCAGTTACATGGACCTCAAAGGCATCTTTAGGTGCATTTTGCATTTGGTAGAAAATAACCCAGCCCCATGCAAAAACGATCATAAAGAAAACAAATGGAATAAAACTCCATAAAAATTCTAAAGTAGCATTATGGGCGATATAAGCCGTTTTTTGGTCTTCAGTTTTTCTTCTTGATTTGTAAGCCAAGTAAATCATTCCACCAATTACTAGTACTGATGAAATAAAACTGATCACTAAAAGAAAAGTATAAAGGGTATCAAACTTTTGCGCGATCTCAGTGGCAGCCGGCGGCATAAAGTTGCTCGACTGACTTTCTACTTGGTCAATAGCTGTGTTTGCCAATGCCTGATTAAAAAATAAGTTCATAAATAGCTCCATAATTAACATAAAGTACGCCTCTTATAATGGTTTAAGAGTTTCATGCTTTCTCCACATCAAACCCAAAAATAATCCTAAAATTAAAATAGTTAAAAACCCGCCAAGCCTCATAATATTATACGCATATAATGTGTATTTATTCTTACCTGGATTAAACTGATAACAAAAAAGAAGAGCTTGATCGATTAAACTCCCAATCTTACCTCTAGATGCCTCTACCAAAGAAAGCTTCAATGTGCTGCCAGAAAACATAATGCCATGAAGATATCTAGAAATAACTCCTTTATCTGTCACGATATAGGCAGAGGCTGCATGAGCAAATTCACCTGTCTCTTCAACTTTTTTAAACCTAAAACCAAACTGATCTGCTAACTTATCAACGTTTTGCTTTGTGCCTGTTAAAAAGTGCCAACCTTGGCCCTTTAGGTTTTTACCATAATCTTCAAGGTAAGCTTGTTTTTTTTCTGCAGCTAGCTCTGAGTTTTCTGTGTGATCCATACTCACAACAACAAACTCAAACTCTTTACCAGCTTCCCATGCTTTCATGTCATTAAACGTGTCATTCAAACCATTTAAATGAAAATTGCATAAGCCCGGGCAATTATAATAAACCATTGTCATCAAGACTGGCTTTGATTTATTGAAATAAGCGCCTAAAGTGACAGCCTCACCTTTATCATTAACAAACGGAAGCGACATATCTAACTGGCTGCCTGTTTTTTCTGTTACACCAACACCCTGCATAGCTGCTGGTGTTTCGTCAGACTTAACAGTCACTTGTTTAGTGTCATAAGCTTGAGCCGATAACGAAACTAAAAAAGAAAGTAAAAAGAATTTATTCAGCAGTCTTGGCAAACTCTTCTACCTTTGAATCATTATCTTTTGTTTTATCTTTAGTAATCGATCTAATAAAATGAACTAAAGCCCATCTATCATTTTTAGGGATATGAGAAAAAGCAGCCATTGATGTTCCTTCGATACCTAACTGTAAAGTTTTGTAAAGAGCGATTCTATCTCCTCCGACTTTCCATCCACCCTCTACTAAGTTTCTTGGTGGAGGATTAAGAGCGCCGCCGGCAGGCCCATCGCCTAAGCCTTTAGCTCCATGGCAAATAGCGCAGTTAGTTTGGTAAACCGTATTTCCGTGGGCCGCAAGCTCTTCACTTTCAACCCAAGGGTTTTCTACACTTGATACATCGATAGCTTTTTCAACAGCACCGGAAGCAATAGATTGCTCAGCACCCTGAACTCCTTCAGGTATTTCTTTTAAGTTAATCCCAGGCTGCATAAATGCGACCCAAGCAAAAAAGACAAACGTAAAAACCATACAAAACAAAAAGGCATAAAAACCGTTTTTGTTATAAGAATCTTGAGACATTATCTCACCTCATAGTTGTTTATAATAATTCCGTTACACCATACTACCCGAGGGCTAACAAGTCATTTAGGGGGCGTCTTTAGGTAGAGGATCATGTATTTTTTTTAATGAAAACTCTTCAATATTTTTTGAAGGCGAGTCGTAAAAAAACAACTAAACAATGGACCTTTGTTTCCAAGCTAACTTAATAGGCAAACGCCTGGCTTGAGTTACAACAAGATAAGCTTTTACTGGATTGAGACTATATATATTAAGAACACCAAGCTTTATTGAAGCCACTAACTCTTCAATATCCCACTGAAATTTTGAATCCTTCAATATCTCAACAAGAGCATTTCTGATTTCAGGAGTATCTATCCCCTCTATTGTAAGGTCATAGATAAGGCTTCCTTCAGCTGACAACTCCTCATTTGCAAAAGCTTCTATATCACCTAATGGGTTTTGATCTTCAGTATCTTGGCCTTCTTCGGTATCTTCTGCCATAAAATCAGGCACTTCTTCGACATATTCTTCCTGAGGCTCTTCTGCACTCAAATCTTCTACAGGGTACTCATCTGAAAGCTCTTCATCACCTGAATTGAATTCATTTGGATCTTCTTCTACTGATTCCTCTTCTAATTCTTCAAAAAGTGCTACAGCCGGCTCTGCGACTGGCTCTTCAGCAAGCTCCTCATCAACCAACTCTTCTGCAGCTGATGAAGCAACTACCACCTCATCGCCAATCAAGACTTGCGCGCCACAAGACCCACACTCTACTAACCCAAAGTCATCTTCCAGATCAGCTTGGCACTCAGGACAAATTGGTGCGCTCACTAATTACCTTTTCCTTTTAGAAGATTTTTCTCTGCGGCGTCTTTCAGCCCTATTAAGCTGCTGACCATCATCACTGCCTGGCCCACGATTTGTATTATACGATTGCTCTTGTTGCTTAGCTGCAAAAGGTAAACCTGAAATACCCTCAGCCTCTTCATGCTGATAATCAAGATTTTGCTCGTTAACTTGCCTCTGCCTCAAAGCTTCTGCCTGAGATGGATCCACCAACTGTACTTTTAATAGCTTCTCAACAGACTCTGATTGAATCGTTTGTTTAAGCTCAGTAAAAACTTTAAAAGATTCTTTTTTATACTCTATTAAAGGATCTTTTTGTGCATAACCTCTTAAATGAATACCTTCTTTTAATTGGTCTATCGCTGCTAAATGCTCTTTCCATCTTGTATCAATTGTCTCTAGAAAAATCATTTTTTGAACCTGATCAAACATAGGTCCCATATGCTTTTTTTGTTGTTCTACAACAGTCTCAACCATTTCTTTTAATTTTTCTGGAAGATTTTCAGTTCCAAAAGCATGTATATCCTCAGCACTAATTTCTATGCCAAACTGCTGAGCTAATGCTACAGACATCCCGTCATAATCCCAATTAGATGTTTTTACAGACTCACTCGCAAATGTATCTAAAATATCCGTAGACACATCTCCTAACATTTCTTTAAAAAAGCTATCCATGTCTTCGCCCATTAAAACCTGACGACGTTGTTTATAGATAGCATGTCTTTGTTTATTCATAACATCATCGTAGTCTAATAAGTTTTTACGAATATCAAATTGGTGGCCTTCAACTTTTTTCTGAGCACCTTCGATAGCTCTTGAAACCATACCAGCAACAATAGGCTCATCATCCGGCACATTTAATTTGTCCATAATTTTTTGAATACGCTCACCATTAAAAATTCTCATTAAATTATCTTCAAGAGATAAATAAAAACGAGACTCACCTGGGTCACCTTGCCTCCCAGCACGACCCCTTAACTGGTTATCAATACGACGAGACTCATGCCTCTCTGTACCTATAATATATAGGCCACCAGTATTTTTAACTTCTTCTTTTTCAGCAGCACACTGGGCTTTGTATTTCACCATAGCTTCTTTAAAAGCTTCAGACTCTTCGTTATCGCCTGCCTCATTGCGTGCCATAAACTCTGGATTACCACCCAACATAATATCAGTACCACGGCCAGCCATATTGGTTGCAATTGTTACTGAATTTTTACGACCAGCTTGAGCTACAATCTCAGCTTCTTTTTCATGATGTTTTGCATTTAAAACATTATGAGTAATACCTTTATTTTTTAAGGCTCTACTAATACGCTCTGACATTTCAATACTTGTTGTACCCACTAAAACAGGCTGCCCGCCTGATTTACGGTCAATAATATCATCAGCAATAGCATTAAACTTTGCATTCTCAGTCTTATAAACTTCATCGTCTTCATCTAAACGAGCAATAGGTTTATTTGTAGGTATAACAAATACGCTGAGCTCATAGATTTTTTTAAACTCTACAGCTTCCGTCTCTGCTGTCCCCGTCATACCTGAAAGCTTTTCATACATTCTAAAGTAGTTCTGAAATGTAATAGTGGCTAAAGTCTGATTTTCACTTTTTATCGTTACACCTTCTTTAGCTTCAACAGCCTGATGCAAACCTTCACTCCAACGACGGCCATCCATAAGCCTTCCCGTGAATTCATCGATGATGACAATCTCGTTGTCTTTAATCATATAATCTATGTCTTTTTTGAAAAGATGATGTGCCTTTAAACCTTGGTAAATAAAATGAAGTAGCCCAATATTTTGTGGCTCAAATAAATTACCAACAGCTAAAAGCTCTTCGCATTTATTGTTACCTTCTTCTGTTAAAGACACTGATTTAGATTTTTCTTCCATCGTGAAATCAACTTCTGGAATTAGTTTAGGTATTAATTTATTGATGTCATAATACTTATCTACTGACTCTTCTGAAGGACCTGAAATAATTAAAGGCGTACGCGCTTCATCCACTAAAATAGAATCACACTCATCAATGATGGCATAATTTAATTTTTTCTGTACATAGTTTTCAATATCAAATTTCATGTTATCGCGCAGATAATCAAAACCAAATTCGTTATTTGTGCCGTAAGTGATATCTGCTCCGTAAGCTTCTTTTCTTTCTTGATCTGTTTTACCAGCAACAATTGTACCTGTTGTTAAGCCTAGCCAACGATAAAGCTGGCCCATCCACTCTTCATCACGAGAAGCCAAATAATCATTCACTGTAATAACATGAACACCTTTGCCCGTAATACCATTAAGATAAGTAGCAAGAGTGGCCACAAGGGTTTTACCTTCACCAGTTCTCATCTCTGCTATCGAACCACTATGAAGGATAATTCCACCAATCATTTGGACATCATAATGCCTCATGCCTAAAACACGCCAAGCGGCTTCACGACAAACTGCAAAAGCCTCCGGAAGCATATCATCCAAAGACTCATTATTATTATAGCGATCTCTAAACTCTTGAGTTTTTGCTTTCAACTGATCATCAGTTAACTTTTTGATAGCATCTTCAAAGCCATTAATCTTATCAACTATTGGCTGTAATTTTTTAATTTCACGATCATTTTTAGAACCAAACATCTTGGTCAGGGTTTTTTGTAACATCCTATTAAATTGCCAGTTTACCTAAGGAGAATCAACGTACGTAGGGCCACATTTCAAGCAGTAATGCTTATTTTGATTGCTGTTGCCTTTGGGCTTCTGCCAAAACCATAGCCACAGTGTTGGCTAAGTTAAAACTTCTTACCTCTCCAGGGAATTTTATAGTGACCGCATTCTCCCAGTTAGGCTTTAGTACAGTCTCTTCGTCTAAGCCGCGAGTCTCTTTACCAAATACAAAAGTGTCACCCGGCTTAATATCAACATCGTAAAAGTTTTTCTCAGCTTTAGTCGTAAGATAAAACCTACGAGACGGCTCGGTTTTATCGCTACCGTAAAACTCTTTAAAATTTTGATAACGATACCATTCTAGTTTTTGCCAGTAATCGAGACCAGCCCTTTTTAGAGTGCGATCCGAAAGCTCAAAACCAAAAGGCTCGACAAGATGAAGCTTAGAGCTAAACCCCACACATAATCGACCTATATTGCCAGTATTTTGCGGTATATCTGGCTCTATCAAAGCAATATTAAACATAAAGATTTAGTACCACATTTAGGCGCCAGGCGACTTTTGGTCGTGCAGCGAGTTATTACACGGCGCGCGCTACAAAGCCGCCTGGCACCTGAAAGAAATATCTTATAGTTTATTAAGCACATTGAAAAAAATAGAAGCCATTATTAAGCCATTTAAATTAGACGATGTCATAGACGCTTTATCAGAAGTGGGCATTGATGGTGCCACCGTCTCTGAAGTTAAAGGCTTTGGCCAACACAAAGGACATATCGAGCTTTATCAAGGCGCCGAATATGTCGTGGACTTTTTACCAAAAATTAAAATTGAAGTTGTCGTTAGTGATGCATTAGCCGATGCTACTATTGAGGCCATTCGCCAAACCGCAAAAACTGGTAAAATTGGAGACGGAAAGATATTTGTCTTACCTGTCGAAAAAGCGATACGCATAAGAACTGGCGAAGAAGACGACCTCGCACTATAAATTATAAAAACCGAAAGGAAAAATATGTCACCAAAAGAAGTTTTAAAATTTGCAAAAGAGCAAAATGTAAAAATGGTCGACTTTAAGTTTACCGACCTTGTTGGAGCTTGGCAGCACTTTACCATACCTTTAACAGAGCTCAGTGAAGACACTTTTGAAGACGGACTTGGCTTTGATGGCAGCTCTATTAGAGGATGGAGAGGCATTGAAAACTCTGACATGATTGTAAAGCCCGACCCAAAAACTGGGATCATTGACCCTTTTATGGACGTGCCAACACTATCTTTTATTTGTGATGTTACTTACCCAGACACTGGCGAGCCTTACGACAGAGACCCAAGACAAGTAGTTAAAAAAGCTTTAGCTTATTTACAATCAACAGGCTTAGCCGATGCCGCTTACTTTGGCCCCGAGGCAGAATTCTTTATTTTTGACGATGTACGCTACGAACAACATGCCCATGGCGGTTTTTACCAGGTCGACTCAGAAGAGGCAGCATGGAATACCGGCCGCGATGAAGGTGGCAACTTAGGCTATAAAATAAAACACAAAGGTGGATACCTACCTGTGATGCCTGCAGATACTCTTCATAACCTAAGGACAGAAATGTGTTTAGAGCTAGAGCGCGCTGGAATGCGAGTTGAAAGACAGCATCACGAAGTTGGGACTGCAGGACAAGGTGAAATTGATATTCGCTTTGATGAAATACTTCCTATGGCCGACAAAATGATGTGGTTTAAATATATTATTAGAAATGTAGCTAACCGCTACGGAAAAACAGCCACTTTTATGCCTAAACCGATTTATGGCGATAATGGTTCTGGCATGCATACTCATATTTCTTTATGGAAAGATGGCAAGCCATTATTTGCTGGTGATAAATATGCCGGGCTTTCTGAAATGGCACTACACTTTATTGGCGGCATCTTAAAACACGCGCCTTCTCTTTGCGCCTTTACTAACCCATCTACTAACTCTTACAAACGATTAGTACCAGGCTTTGAAGCCCCAATTAAACTGGCTTACAGTTATAAAAATAGGTCTGCAGCCATTCGCATACCTAACTCAGGGCCAGATCCAAAGGCCAAACGTATAGAGTTTAGAACTCCAGACCCAAGCGCCAATGTTTACTTAGCTTTTGCTGCTCTTTTAATGGCTGGCATCGATGGAATTCAAAATAAAATCCATCCTGGCGACCCACTAGAAAAAGACATTTACGGCTTAGCTCCTGAGGAAGCTGCCAATGTTCCCTCGGTACCAGCAAGCCTAGAGGAAGCTTTAAGTAATGTTTATGAAGACAATGACTTTCTACTTAAAGGAGATGTCTTTACAAAAGACCTTATTGAAACTTGGTGTGGCTACAAAATGGAAAATGAAGTGCTACCACTACAACAACGCCCAACGCCTTATGAGTTTCACCTGTACTACGACATATAGTTTTACAAATAACTTTTAACAACTTAAAAGCCAGCCTTAATCCGCTGGCTTTTTTTGCCTACTTCCTTTGAGGCTTTTTGAGAAACTCTACATCTTTGCGTTGCAGTATTTAAAACCTAGACTATCGCCCACTTATTGCTGGCCGTAGAATAAAGCCAACAATGGAGTTCATTATGAAAAGCCTATTAAGCTTAATCTTTTTATTTTCACTAACAAGCCAGGCTGAAACTATTTACGAATACACAAAGTCTGATAAAGAGGCCACACCCATTGCACTTAAAGCTGATGTTATATACCCGCAGTGTAAACCCAATGCCCCTTGCCACCCTATAACTAAGGGCTACAGACTGACTGTAAGAACCGTCTCTTATGGTGGCTGCAATAAAGTAGATAGTATTTTTTATAAAGCCAATAGCATTTTTCAGCAGGACCAAGTTATGATTTTTTATACAGTCCAAGATAAAAATGCACTTCATATAATTAATGATGAGGGTAAAAAAGAAAAATTATTTTGCCATACCGGGCAAAGTTCTGTGGATATAGAAATTTACTTAGACGCTAAAGACTTTTACAGCAGCAAACCCAGACTTGATAACATTGTTATGAGAAAAGAAATTAACCAGTCTAAAAGGGTACAATTTCACTAGCCGTGAAGGGCCTTTACCAGGCCTGCATTCCCAACATGTGAAGCTAGAGGTCTATCTACTATTTTTTCTATCCATTTTTTTATCTTTATAAGCTCTGGAATACTAATGCCAGTTTTATAACCCATCTCCTGAAGCATATAGACTAAATCTTCAGTAGATAAATTACCTAAAGAACCTGGAGCATAAGGGCACCCACCCAAAGAGCCAATACTTGAATCAAATACGGCAATACCTTCTTGTAGACTAGCATAAACATTAGCTAGTGCTGTCCCTCTAGTGTCATGAAAATGCATAGCTATTTTACTTATAGGTATGTTTTTCTTCTTTAAAGCCTTAATCACTAACTTAACTTGCTTAGGCGTTGCCACCCCAATAGTGTCACCAATCGAAACTTCATACACACCTTTATCTATAAGCTTTTTTGCAAGGCTAGCCACCTTAGCAGGTGAAATTTTACCATCATAAGGGTCACCAAAGGCCATACTCAGGTAACCACGTACTTTAATTTTATGTTTTTTTGAAGCGACAATTACATCATCAAAACGTTTAAAGCTTTCGGCCACCGAACAATTAATATTTCTTTGAGAAAAAGCTTCAGAACAAGAGCCAAAGATAGCAATCTCTTTGATATCTGTTTTTATAGCAGCTTCAAAGCCTTTCATATTAGGAACAAGACATGAGTACTTTATATTTTTTTTAAGTGCGCCCTTTTTTTGCTTTTTTAAAATTGAATTTATAACTTTATCTGATGAGTCCATTTGAGGAACCCACTTAGGAGATACAAAAGCCCCTATTTCGATATTTTTTAAGCCCGCTTTGGAAAGCTTTTCTATAAATTTAATACGAGTAGCAACAGATATTGTTTTTTTTTCGTTTTGCAGGCCATCTCTTGCCCCGACTTCTACAATTTTAATTGTCTTCATTAAATGTCACCAAATCTTGCCCTAGGCTTACTGCATCGTCTTCTTTACAGTGAATAACAACAATACCATCTCGGCCAGCTTTAAGCTTATATTCCATCTTCATAGCTTCCATTATCACCAAAACATCTCCGGTTTTTACCTGGCTATCACTTTTTACGCTGACTTTAATAATTTTACCGGGCATAGGAGCTTTAATGAAGTCTACATTCACCTCTGCAGAAGAGGCAGAAGCTATTTGCGATTCATCTACATGCTTATAGGTTTTACCATCCACATGAAACCACAAGGCGCCATTTATTTTTTGCGCATAAATATGTTTTCCATCTATTAAATACTTCATTAGCTTTGCCCCCAAACTTTTGAAGACCATGGAGAAGCTGTAGTTATATTACTTTGGCTAATTTCCCCTACTTTAAATTTAAGCTGACCAACCAAGTCTACCTGCTCTTGAGTTAACTCAGGATTTTCTAACCCTTCAGAAAAATGAGCTGCAAAAAAAGTGGTCTTCATGTCTCCACTTATAAACTCAGGTTTTTTAATAATTTCACTAACAAGTGGAATATTGGTAGGCAATCCAAAAACTATAGTTTGCTCTAAAACAACTTTTAATTTTTGAAGGGCTTGCTTGCGACTTTCTGCCTTAACTATTACTTTTGCAATCATAGAGTCATAGTTAGCTGTAATCTCATCACCTTCTTCAAAACCCACTTCAAAACGCCTACCAGGCCCTTCAGGCCACTTACAAAAGCCTATTTTGCCAGTGGCTGGCATTCCATTATTATAACAGTCTTCTGCATAAATTCGCGCCTCTATGGCGTGGCCAGACACTGACAACTGACTTTGTGTCCAAGGCATCACTTGAGTGCTTGCTGTTGTTATCTGAGCTTTTACTAAATCAACATTTAAAACTTCTTCAGTGACAGGATGCTCTACTTGTAGCCTCGTGTTCATTTCTAAAAAGTAATACTCATCACCCTCTACTAAAAATTCAACTGTGCCTGCGCCTTCATAGTTACAGTGCTCTGCCAAACGAATAGCATCTGCATAAAGTTTTTCTTTTAAAGTATTGCTGATATAAACTTCACCGGCTTCTTCTATTACTTTTTGATGACGCCTTTGTACAGAGCAGTCGCGAGTGTACAAATGGACTGCGCTCCCCTTGCCATCACCAAAAATTTGAACCTCTATATGTTTAGCTGTACCTACGTATTTTTCTAAAAATACTGATCCAGAACCAAAAGAGCTCTTCGCCTCTCTTTGAGCTGACTCTAAAGTTTCAGCAAACTCTTTTTCATTTTTTACTATTTTTAAGCCACGGCCACCGCCACCAGCAGTAGCTTTAATCATTAACGGGAAACCAATTTTCTTTGCTTCTGCCTCTAACTGACCAAGTTCTCCTTCAAAACTTAAAAGAGTTGGCACCTTAAGCTCTCGAGCTACTTTTTTAGCTGAGGCTTTATCTCCAAACAAACGCATCGCTTTTGCTGACGGTCCTATAAATTTAATTTTATTCTCTTCGCAAAGTTGCGAAAAATTGGCATTCTCTGATAAAAAGCCAAAGCCTGGGTGCACAGCCTCAGATTTTGTTTTTTTACAGGCTTCAATAACAGCTTGTTGATTGAGGTAACTTTCATTTGTAGGCGCAGGTCCAATGCAATATGTTTCATCAGCCAAACGATAAGCCTTGCTGTTAATGTCTACATCAGAGTGCATGAGCACAGTTTTAATGCCTAACTCTTGGCAAGCCAAGATAATCCTAACAGCAACTTCTCCCCTATTATTAATGGCTACTTTACTAAACATCTACAAGACCCATACTGGTTTTGATTTTTCAAAAAAGGCCGTCATTCCTATTTGCCCCTCTTCTGAAACTCTAGCTGCAGCTATAGAAGCTGAAGTTTCAACTCTGTAAGCCAGAGGGTCAGCTGTTTCAAGCCTTATAAGCCTTTTTGTTTCTTTTAAAGCTTGGGGGCTAGAAGACAATAACCTAGAAATTGTTTTATTAAAAACTGTAGACATATTATCGGCCTCTACACATGCACTTACCAGTCCTGCCTCAAAAGCCTCTTTAGCAGAAAACATACGTCCTGTTAGCATAGTGTCTGAAGCAAAAGAGCCTTTTACTTTTCTCATAACAAAAGGAGAAATAGTGGCTGGCACTAAACCTAATTTAACTTCAGTAAAAGCAAACTTTGTGTCCGCGTCAGCAATCACAATATCGCTGGCTGCAACTAAACCATTACCGCCACCCATTACATAGCCAGAAACTTTGGAGACTACAGGCAGCGTGCACGAGTATATAGAGTAAAACAAATCAAAAAGTTTTGAAGCATCAGCCTCGTTCACCTCTTTAGTTTCGCTAGCCATAGACTTCATCCAATTAAGATCTGCACCTGCAGAAAAACTTTCACCAGCTGCAGAAATAACAACAAAACGATGCGTTTCTTTTATTTCATTTACAAAAAAATCTGTAAGCTCGCTAATCATTAATTGATTAAATGCATTTTTAACTTCAGGCCTATTAAGCTGGACCTCTATGTAATTTGTGTGATCTGTAACTTTTATTGTTTCCATATTTAATTCTTTCTACATTCTAAAAACGCCATTGGCCTTATCTGGCCAAGGGGCGTTTAAACTTGCGCTTATACCTAGAGCAATCACTTTTCTTGTGTCCCTAGGGTCAATAATCCCATCATCCCACAGCCTCGCTGTAGAATAATAAGCCGAGCTTTCTTTTTCATATTTATCTAAAATAGGCTGCTTAAATTCTTTTTGCTGTGCCTCAGTCATAGCTTCACCCTTTTTTTCTAGTTGAGCCATTTTTACTGTTAACAAAACATTAGCAGCTTGCTCGCCACCCATTACTGAAATTTTAGCATTTGGCCACATCCATAATTGCCTCGGCTGATAAGCGCGACCACACATACCATAGTTACCAGCCCCAAAAGACCCGCCAACTACCACTGTAAATTTTGGCACTCTTGCATTGCTCACAGCCATCACCATCTTAGCACCATGCTTAGCAATGCCTTCACTTTCATATTTTTGGCCTACCATAAAGCCAGAAATATTTTGCAAAAATAGTAACGGGATATTTCTTTGGTTACAAAGCTCAATAAAGTGTGCGCCCTTTAAAGCACTCTCACTAAAAAGTACGCCATTGTTTGCAACTATACCCACTGGGTAGCCGTAAATATGTGAAAAACCAGTAACTAAAGTTTCTCCGTAATTTTTTTTGAATTCATGAAAGCGACTACCATCAACAATACGAGCAATCACTTCTCTTATGTCATAAGGATGCTTAGCTTCTGTTGGCACAACTCCTAATAAGTCCTCTGCGCTATACAAAGGGTCTTCAGGCTTTTGCATTTTAAGTACATCTTGTTTTTTTCTATTAAAATTGAAAACTATATCTCTAGCTTTTACTAATGCCTCTTCATCACTAGTCACATAATGGTCGGTTAACCCACTCACAGAAGAATGCACTTTAGCGCCGCCCAAGTCTTGAGCTGAAACCTCTTCACCCGTTGCTGCTTTTACTAAAGGAGGGCCACCTAGAAAGATAGTCCCTGTTTTTTCAACAATTACATTTTCATCACTCATTGCTGGCACATAAGCACCACCAGCAGTACAACTCCCCATCACCACAGCAATTTGTGGAATACCTGCCGCTGACATTCTTGCCTGCATATAAAATATTCTACCGAAATGATTTTTATCTGGAAAAACCTCATCCTGCATAGGCAAGAAAGCGCCGCCGCTATCTACCAAACAGATACAAGGTAAATGATTTTCATTAGCCATCTCTAAAGCTCTTAAGTGTTTTTTTGCAGTTAATGGATAATAAGCACCGCCCTTAACGGTGGCATCATTGGCAATCACCATGCACTCTTGGCCATGAATAACTCCAACTCCAGTAACAATACCAGCCCCTGGAGCGCGCCCGTCATATAGCCCATTGGCTGCAAGCTTTGAAAATTCTAAAAACTCAGTGCCCGGGTCAATCAGCTGTTGGATTCTCTCACGAGCTGTTAGCTTCTTGCGCGCCTTATGTTTTGCCACCGAAGCCTCGCCGCCACCTTTAGCCGCTTCTACTGATTTTTGATTAAACTCATCGATAAGAGTCTTCATGTTTTTTGCATTTGTTTTAAACTCAGGCGTATTCGACTGAATATTTGTTTGAAGTATTGCCATGCCTATAAACTACCAGGAAAGAGCCTTTAGGACTTTTGGGCATGCGCTGCATTAAGCCAGTTTTACCTCCCGAATATGCAGTTGCATTCTATCAGGGCCACTGGCACCTTAAATATATGAAATTTATAAGCTTAATCATCCTATTTCTTATCTTAGCCGTTACTAAAGTCAGCTTTAAAGGCGATATGGATGTCCCTCAAAACATCCATGCTGACATTCAAAATGATATAAAAAGACTGATTGTTGATTACGTAGAAGAAAACCTGCCTTCGGCCTCTAATATTAAGTTTCATAAAGTTTGGACTCAAAAAATTAATAAAAATAAAATAAAGGCTCTCTTTAAATACTCTTTTGATGACAGCAACCAAAACACTCGAAGTACAAGAGTGGCTATCGACGGGTTTGCTCACCTCAACAAGCAAGCTAATGAAAGCACAGAAGACAATGAAGTCTGGAGCTTTGAAGACCTACAAATCACAAATAATTCCATAGAGTACAAAGACGGCATCAAAATAAAAGCCGGTGAATAAGTTTATCCAACAAAATAGTGATGGCTATTTTGTTTTTAATCAAAAAATTGTTACTGACCAAAAAATTGGCCATTCGCTATTAGAAGGCCTACAGCTTAATTCTAATGGAAGTTTCTCTACGCAGATGAATGATGTCTCTTCATACGTAGAATGTGAAGATAAGCCCTTAGTGATTCAAGACCTTACACATGAAAAAGACTTTAACTTTAAACTTGTAGCTACATATAATTACGAATTCAGTTTTGATTGCAGAAACTTTTTAATTGATGATTGGGACCGTTTTTGCGGTGAGTACCCCGAAAACAACATTCCTTTTGTGTTCTCTAATAAAGCACAGGAGCAATTCTTTAACCTACTCACAGATTATGATGATGACTCGTTTACATGGGACAATCAAAAAGTAAGTACACCCTTGGCAACCCCTAATAAGCCTAAGTCTGAAAGTGAACTATTTTGGACAGGCTACTATGCTCAAGATAATACTCCATGGGATATAGGAAAAGTCTCTCCAGCCATTTCTGACACCATTAACCAACTAAAGATTCAGCGTAGTAATATTTTAGTTTTAGGTTGCGGTCTTGGGCATGATGCTGGCTGGATTGCAGACCAAGGGCATATTGTTACAGGCGTTGATTACTCTGATGAAGCTATTAAAAAAGCAAAAGCCCTTTACCCAAAAGTTAACTTTATAAAAGCTGACGCTTTTAACTTACCAGAAGATTTTAAAGACTCTTTTGACCTAGTGATAGAGCATACTCTTTATTGCGCTATCAACCCAGCAAAAAGAAAAGACTTAATAAAGTCATGGCTTTCATGCTTAAGGGATGATGGACATTTATTGGGTGTATTTTTTGTGGGCCATAAACCTAGCGGACCACCCTTTGCTACAACAGAATATGAGCTTAAAAAAAATCTTGATAAAAAACTACAGCTTATGTACTGGACGCGCTGGCAAAGCTCAGTAGATATACGACAAGGCACAGAGCTAATGATTTACGCTCAGAAAAAACCAAAGCGCTAATTTAAATCCCAATAACAAAAAAAAAGGGGGAAGAAAAGATAGTGACCTTTCCTTCCCCACAACGAGGTTAGTTTTACTATAAGCCGGATTCTGTCCTTTAACTGCTGCTCGCCAACAATTAAATGGACTGCCATTCATCTTTGCGATCAACCCGCAAACTTCGCGCTGGCCGCGCTCAAACGATTGCCTATTTGATCTTGCTTCCTACAGAGTTTAGCTGCTTTCACTCCAGCGGCTCCCCTTTACCCTCCCGTTCCCGGGTAAAGGCTCAATGCCCTGGACATTCTCTCTGTTCCACTGTTCCTCGCCTTACGACGGAGGGCCGTTAGCCCTTGTAGTGCCATATGAAGTCCGGACTTTCCTCAGGCAATGAAGCCTGCGACAGTCTGTAAAACTAATATTTAAATACACTAGTTTATTTAAAATTTCTAATTGTTAAAATTTATTTTGGTATAATTACAGCCCAATAAGACTAGCATTTAGTAATCTTCGTCTAAAGCACGGTTAGCCAAGGCATCAGCAAGCTTATTAAACTCACGCCTAACATGCACAAACTGACAAGATTTAAACCCATCAGATAAAGCCTTGCATTCCATAAATAGCGGCTTAAGGTTAGCAGCCTTTACACGGTACTCGCCCGTTAACTGCTTAACTAAAAGCTGACTATCACTTTCTAATATAATATCAGAATAACCATCTTCTTTAGCTTGTTTTAAAGCCTCTAGTATCGCCATATACTCAGCATAGTTATTAGTATTAGTGCCTATGGCTTTATAGTGTTCAGCTACAACTGACCTGTTTTCATCTAAAAAAACGGCTCCCCATGCGGCTGGCCCTGGGTTACCACGGCTAGCACCGTCTGTTTGAATAATTACTTTTGACATAAGCAAATGATCCTTTATTTTTTACAAACTCACAAGCTAATTGCTACACAAATGATGTCTTAGTGCCAATATTCATGTACATAAAATATATGTTTTATAAGCTTTTTACATTAATAGCTTTTTATCTTTTTTGCACTTTTGCACACACAGAAGAGCTTGAAACTATTAATGTCTATGGCAACCAAAGCTATGTGAACGATGAATTTACTTCGCTTCAAAACACTAACCTTCAAGAGCTTCAAGAAAAACCGACTTCTGAGCTTAATAATGTTTTTAACCAGTTTCAAAATGTTAATGTTAATGGTGGGCCCAGAGCTGACTCAACTGACATTAATATACGCGGCTTTGATAGCAAAAGAATTTTATTTGTTTTAGACGGCGCTAGACAAAACCTAAGGTCGACCCACACAGGCGGGCTACTGATTGAACCTTTATTTTTAGAAGAAGTTAAGATCTATAGTGGCGCCTCTTCTGTTGATTTTGGTGGTGGCTCTATTGGCGGCACCATCCAACTAAAAACATTGTCCCCAAAAAACTTACTTAGGGGCGATAGCTTGGGTGGACATATTGTTGGAGTTAGTGAATCTGCCAATGATTTATGGGGTGCCGGAGCCTTTAACTATGGAAGTTCTAAAAAATGGGATTATTTACTAGGAGCTACTTTTAGAAACACTAGTGATTCTAAATTAAGTGATAACACTACCTTGCCTTTTTCTGCTTACGATCAAAACGCACAGCTTGCTAAGCTTATTTATAAGGGCAACGGCTTTCAACTTAGCACCAGTTTTGAAAACTATATTCAAGACTCTATAACACGATCGACTCCTACCATTGAATCTGATTTTGATGAGCTTGTTAAAGATGACCGCTACAGAAAAACAGGGATTATTAACCTTACCAATAAAAGTACTGATATTAATTTAAGCCATAGCATTACTAAAGTAACTAAAGATAAATCTTTTAGCCCTAATGATGATAGCCTTGCCATTGATGAGCGCTCTACAGCAAGCTCTGGCATAGATTTAAAATATAAGGCCAACTATGGCAGAAATGTTAAACTAAGCTTTGGCACCAATTATTTGATTGATAATAGCATTGGCAAAAGAAGCACTGAGGGTGACTTTCCGTTTTTCCCTAGTGGCAAACTTAATACTGCTGGGGCTTACTTTACTATTAAAGAATCAAATACTAAAAAGTTGGATTACTTAGCTGGACTTCGTTACGATTACTTTAAACTTAAATCTAAAAATAACCTTACCTCAAAAAGTGAAGATGCCTTTAACCTCCATGCTGGTTTAATTTACAATTGGTCTGACACCATAAATAGCTCTTTAGTGTATTCAGAAAGTTTTAATGCGCCCAGGGTTCAAGAGGTGTTTCCAACAGGCGAGCATTTCCCTGGCAATGAATTTGAATCTAATACCAGCTTAAAGCCAGAGATTTCATCGGCATGGGAATTTAAAAATAGCTTTATTTTTGATAGTCTCTTTACAGCTGACGACTTACTTGAAATTAAGTCTACTTTGTTTTTTCAAGCTGTAGACAACTATATTGACCAAGAAATAACCAGCTCTACAACAAGCTTTATAAATGCCGGTACAGTTAAAAGCCGCGGTCACGAGACAAGCATTAAGTATTCTGCACAGCCCATGGAATACTCTGTTAGCGCCAACACCGTAAGGGCTGATAATAAAACAACTGGCGACCCTTTAATTTCTGCACCAGCAGACGAGCTTATGTTTAAAATTAAATATAAATCTAATAATAAATACTTTGGCTTTAGCCATACCAGAGTAAGCGCGCAAAACCGCATTAATTTAAACACGCTCATTGATATCACCAAAATACCAACGCCCTCTTATGAGTTATGGGGCCTAGAGGCGGGCTATAGCTTTAAAGGGTTTGGCTTTAAAAAAGTTTTATTAAATCTGAACATAGATAATTTATTTAATACTAAATATAAGCCACATGGGGACGCTATTTTTGCTAAAAAACAGAATGTCTTTGTAAATATTTCAGCTTATTTTTAATTTAAACCACCCTGCTGTATATTAAAACCACAACCAAAACATGGAGACTTAATGAAACAATTAGTAGCCCTATTTTCTTTTTTATTAGCGTTCACAGCGTCAGCCACCACTCTAGAGCAAAACTTTACAGAAGCTATTGATGGCACCTACAACTTTAAAAGTGTCGTTTGCCAAAATGATTTTGAAGAAAGCACTGATGGATATAATGCTTTTAAATTAAAAACAGATCACCCTGGCTACAAAAATATCCTTAATAAACTCACGATAAATAAAGGCATAGCTTTGCACGAGACAATCATCTCAATAGGGCCTACGCTATGCACAGCAAACGGTTCAGGAGAAGTACTCCCTAAATCTTTTAATGAAGGCGACGGAATTATTTTAGGAAAAGCACTGCTCAGTATTAATGTTCCTAAAAAATATAATAAAAAAACAAATCTTGGATGCAAATGCATCTATCGCGGCATTAATATCATGGGCCTATGCAACAAGATTGTAGTACCATTTGTTGAACAAACTCTTCACGAAGTAAGCTATAAGATAGACTACACAAGTGAAGCAAAAAAGATCTACTTTACACAAAATTTAAACTACACCAATGGCATTGAGACTAAAAACAATTTTAAATCTCCATTCAGAAAATACTGCGCAAAAAAAGGCTCCGATGCTCCGCCAACAAATATATTTGAAGCTATAAACTAAGCATAAAAAAAAGCCAACTTCAAAAAAGTTGGCTTTTTTGCATCTAAAGTTTAAAAGAACTACTTTTTAAACTTATAAGTAGGAGGCAGATCACTCCCCTTTTTAGAGCAGTACTTTCTACGAGAATCAGTATATCCAGTGTCTACTTCTTTCTTGTTGCCATCAGCATCAAGAACTAACTCACCCTCTTCAGTTATCTCATAACCCAATACTGTAGTTATTTGAAGCTTATCCAAGTCATTAACTTCAACTTCTGCGCCCTCTTCATTTTTAATTACTTTTTTATCAAAAGTGATTTTAGCAATATGTTTTGTTTGCTCTACTTGAGGGATTAAGAAATCACAAAAACGATTTAACGGAAAGCATGTACACCCATTATTTCTTGGGACCAATATTTCATAATCGGCTACTTTTGTTGTTACTATTTTATTTAAAGATTCATCAAAAAAAGTATGCTCTTTATATGTGATTTCACCTTCGCCAAAAATTTCACAAGTCGTCCCAGACGCCTTGACCTTAACTTCGTTTCTTATGGTGTTGCCTTCGATAATTAGGTCATTGCGTTCAATTTTGTATGGCCCTGCACCTGTTGATAGCTCTTCTCCATTTTGACAAACAGCTGTCTCGTAAGCGTAAACACCATCATCAATTAACGCCTCAGCATAGCTAAAAAAAGATGTGAACATTAAAAAAATAAATATATATAGAGCTTTCATAAAACCTCGCTTTTAGTTAGTGCTGACACTATATTCGCTTAATATTTGAAGCTCCAGCAAATACAGACCATAGTCTGTACAAATAATTGCTACAAATAAATCATCTCATTTAATATGCTTTTACTTTGAGCGATAAATAAGATTTATTTTACATATTTCATACATAAAATATGCACAATAGTTTTCTTGATATTGAGAAGCATTTCTTTGATAATAAAAAAATGGTAACTCAATCAACTCAACAATTTAAAAAACTCGGCAAGCTGTTTAAGTCAAATAGAGAGAAAAACGGCATCACTCAAAGACAAGCTTCTGAAAGATTAGGATACAGCTCACCGCAGTTTGTATCTAATTTTGAGCGTGGCTTATGCGCACTTCCACTTAAAAAAATTAAAGTTTTAATTGAACTTTATGAAATGGACGCTAATAATGTGGCTAATATTATAATTGATTTTCAGGCTAAAATGATTAGAAAAAACTTAATGGTTTCTAAATCAGCTTAATAGCTATACCAAAAGCTATGTTTTAAATAAAAATCTAGCAAACATTAAATAATATTTATTTGTTGTCCGATAGGCTTCTTGTAACATTACAGGAGGTTTTCTTGATTAATTTAAGGCTCGTTATTATTGATGAACCTATACATGTTGACGACCCTGAAGCCTGCGAGCTCTGGAGAAAAGCAATATGGTCTAAAGAAAAAGGCTACAGAAATCACTATAAAAGCACAATAATACCTGCCGGAGCTGACGACTTTATCGCTACACACCTTATTGTAGCTGACCAAAAACCTTCAGGGGAAATGATCCCTGTCGCTATGTATAAGTCTCTTAGGCTATCACAAAGCTTAAAGTTTAATTTACCATTTGGAGCCCTTCAACTACTTAAAGGGACTCAGTACGAAAACTCTCGAGTTGTTAACTCACTAATAAAAGAAAATGGAGATATCTCATATGATTCATCTTGGACCATTAACCCTACCTACAAAATTAGCTCTAAATTAAGCCTAACAATAAGAGATTGCATGACAACATTAGCATGTAATTACCACTTATCTTTTGGCTTTAGTAGATGGATTGCTGCCGGGTCAAAACAATACAAAGTAGACCAGTATCTAAAGTGGCTGGGATGCGAAGAACTACTCCCCGAATTCAGCCTATCTATAATTGATGGTGCAGAAGTACAGATGATGTATCACCCAAATACAAAAAACCAAAATGAATCCGTTTTAAGAGTAGCCGAAAAGTACCAATACCTATGGGATACAAGAATTTTATTTAAACCAACAAGCAATGCTACCGAAAAAGTTAACACTACCAATGAAAATAAAATAATTACTAAGAAAAAAGCAGCTTAAGGAGCTAACATGAAAAAAGAAGACTTCAAAAAAAACTTTGACCACTACCAAAAGCAAGTCTGCCAAGCTGTAGAAGAGTTTCCATGGGAAAATAAAGATGCTTACGCAAAATGGCTTGCTGACACCTATCACTATGTCACAAACTCAACACGTATTTTGGCTCTTGGAGCTGGAGTTATGCCGCAGCATCATACTTTATTTTCTAACCGATTTATTAAACACGCAGCAGAAGAGACAGGACATGAGCAACTACTTACAAGAGATATTAAATCTTTAGGGTTTAATTTTAATACCGTTAGTGTTTCTACAGAAATGAAAGTCTTTTACCGCTCACTTTATTATTGGATTAGCCCTGCTGGAAACCCTGTGGGTCTACTCGGATGGATCTTAGCTTTAGAAGGTTTAGCCACTAATGTAGGAGGCTTTGCAAACCAACTCGCTGCAAAAAATCATACCAATAAAGCCACTAATTTTTTAAGACTTCACTCTGATGAAGACCCCGAGCACCTAGAAAAAGCGCTTCAAATAACAAATATGCTTTCTGAAGACGAACTAGCTATAGTGAATGAATCTATGGAATTCTATAGCCTACAGTATATAAATATTTTAAAAGCTATAGAAAAAAGTAGCCTAAAGAGTACTGAGATACTTCACAGGCAAGCAGGCTAAATATATCTAATTTATAATTTGCCATCAAAAAACCCCTTAGATATAAGCGTTTAAGGGGTTTTTATGATTAAAGAACAATATAAATCAAGTACTCAATTTTATAATAAATTTAAAATTATCACTGAATCTATTTCAAATAATTTTAACGATCACGGACTTAGCACTAGTCCCTATAGGCTTTCTGCTTTAGACACCTTTAACGAACTGTCAGATACACAAAAACAACAGTCAATTATTGATGGGGAAAAGTATTTAAACACTCAAAGCTATGCCAAATCTATGGGATGGACCGCTAAAGATGATATGCATTTTCTATGGAGCTCTTTTAAAAAATTAGGAATTAAACCAGCATCTGATTTTTTTAATTATATATCAAAAAATGACGCTATTGAAATTTACAATTTAGACGGCATCCAAACATGGAGAAATCTTAGTTTTATGGAGATTTGCAATTACACAATAGAAGAAATGTTTTGCTATCCGTGGGAACAACGCTATACAAGAAATAAAAAGGCATCAGAAGAAGCTCAAAAAACTATTGAAAAGCTTTTCATGCAAAGCACACCGAAAACTATCCAATGTAATATTCATAACATACTTACAGAAACATTAAGCCTAGAAAAGTATATAATAGATACACTTCACAAAGCTGTTTCTATTATAACTGACGAAAATGGTACCCCTGTCGGCTTTGCTGTTAGCTCTAAGGTAAAGGTGATTGGTGCAGTTGATAGCCGTCCACACAACAAAAGACCAACTCTCACAATTGTATAAGCTTTATTTAGCTGACAAATATCTGCTTCCATTAACTTCATAGCTAAAAACTATTTCCACTTCGCTACGATTAATTTCAGCAACAGGAGTATGGCCTCCAATAAGCTGGCTCCAAAACTTAAACATGCCTTTTCTTACAGTTACTTCTGACAAATTATAACTCCATAGTTTGTCAATTTTTGAAAGCTCAAGAAGGTTCTCATCTTTATGCATGCCCTTATTTTTTTCTAAAAACATAGTGAAACTTTTAATAAATACGTTAATGTTAGGCGACTTTACACCCTCATCCATTAACAATTTTCTTACAAAAAATATAAAATTACGCTCACCAAGATAACTAAAAACTGCTGGATAGTTTTTCTTAAATAAGTCTATATTTAAATTAAATATATTATTTTTATACACCCTAAGGTTTAACATTGAGTCTTCTGGTGATAACGAAGTGATCTCTTCAGATATACCATCTAATATATCTTTATAGTCCACCAATACCCTCTTTAAGCCTAAGGCGCTCTTCTTCTAGCTCAGCAAGCGTAGGTATATTGGCATCTCTTTCAATAAGTATGGGCATATTTTTAAAATACTTTTTTATAAGAACATCCTCGTTAAATCCGTATGCCGAATTATGCGCATCAATAATTAATGTAGAGCCCTCTGTAGCTTTAACCCCAGACACATGGCAGTACACAACATTTTCTACTGGAAAATCGTCAAAATATTTTTTTGTAGGCTCATTATTATTTTTATGATTAATAATTACATTAGTAATATCTAGTAAAAGTTTACATCCAGTTTTTTTGCTTAATTCTTTTAAAAACTCTATTTCTGTAAAATCCGAATTTTTATAATCTAAATATGAAGTTATATTTTCTAAAACCAATGGCCTTGAGAAATAATCTTGTATGTAATTAACACGCGAAACAGCATTACTTAAGCCTTCATGAGTGTAAGGCACTGGCAATAGATCATGATGATAAGTACCGTTATGCGCTGACCAACATAAATGGTCCGAAATGTATTGAGGCTGAAATTTATTATATAATTTTTTAAATGCAGATAAATAATCTTTATCAAATTCTTGAACTCCACCGACGTTAAGACCTATAGAGTGAAAAACAATGGGTGCTACTTCTCTTAGCTGAAGTAGTTTTTTATGGTGCGGCCCCTCCTCTAAAAAGTCTTCAGTAATAACCTCAAACCAAGGAGAGCCCGTTTTATTATTTAAGATATCATCAAAATGAGGGAATCTAAGTCCTAAGCCAACTCCCTCTATTTTTTGACTACCCTTTAACAACGCGTTTTTTTCCAACAATTTTACCTGGAGTTGCATTACAAACTTCTTCTCTTACATAGATCCATTCGTTAGCATCAAAGTCTTTAATCTTAGGGTCTTTTGCAGACAAACCATTACATGAGTGGCCGTTAGCACCACAGTGATTTTGACCCTTTTTAGCAATACCCGCACACTTAACAATAATTTCACCCGGGATAGGGTTGTTTACTGTTGATGGGAAGCTGCTTGCTTTTTTTGGCTTGATATTATCAACCATCTTTTTAGTTCCACTAGCTACCGCTTGCTGAGAAGCGCAACCAGCGCCAAATGCAAAAGCTGAAAACACAATTCCTTTTTTAACTAATCTATTCATATTATTCTCCTTTTTATTTTAATAACCTGTTTCATTTTAGGTTATTAAATAAAAAATGCAAAGCACAAAGGCTTTGCATTTTTATTTAATACTCTTAAGACTCAAATTTAGTGCCTTCTAGAGCCTCTTCTGATATTTCGTCTAGTATGACGCTTTGTATATCTTTTACGATTAATTTTCTTATGAGAGTTTCTTCTCTGAAGATGCCTTCTGCCACCATGACCTCTGTAGCTCTTATGGCTACGCCTATAAAAACTGTTATTTCTATAGCTTTTTCCACGCTTAGCTCTTCTGATAGATTTTACATGATGTACTTTACTAGAAACTCTATGTTTCCCACCAAATCCTGCAGCATGTAAAGAGATCGGAAGAGCACACGTCTGAACTCCAGTCACAAAC
>JALZUS010000013.1 GCA_023299885.1 Bdellovibrionales bacterium
CTAGCCGATAAATACATGGGTCTTAATAATGTAGATAGCCCAGAAGATTATCACTTAGCATTGCTTGGTTTGAAAGAAGAATTTGAAGCTAAAATAAAAACAGATGAGCTAGATGATATTTACGAGGACATAGAGGCGCCATTATTACCAGTATTAAATGACATGGAAGACTTTGGGATTTTGCTGGATAAGACAGTTTTAGAAAAACAAGAAAAAGTTTTAGCAAAGCAAGCAAGGTCCATTGAGGAAAAAATCCATATGCATGCGGGCGAAGAGTTTAATGTGGCAAGCCCAAAACAGCTTGGTGTTATTTTATTTGAAAAGCTAGAGCTTCCAGTTATTAAAAAAACTAAAACAGGGTATTCAACTAATAGTGATGTGCTAAACAAACTAAAAGACAAGCATCCTATTTGTCAGTTGGTTATAGAGTTTAGAGAGCTTTCAAAGTTGCTGTCCACTTATATTATTGCTCTTCAAGATTTAGCAGACAAAGAAACAAGCCGTATACATACAACCTTTAACCAGGCAGTAACAACCACAGGTAGGCTGTCGAGCACTAACCCTAACTTGCAAAACATACCCATCCGCACAGAGCGCGGGGAGGCTATAAGAAAGTCTTTTGTGGCGCCTGAGGGTAAAGTTATATTAGCTGTAGATTACAGCCAAATAGAGCTAAGGGTGCTGGCCCATATTTCAGAAGATAAAGGGCTAACTCATGCTTTTAAAAACAATTTAGATGTTCATGCTGCAACAGCGGCTGAAGTTTTTGGTGTTGATTTAAAAGATGTCACCTCTGAACTAAGGCGTAAGGCAAAAGCCGTTAACTTTGGCATAGCTTATGGCCAGGGGGCTTACGGGCTTGCCGATGGCTTAGGGATTTCTCGCAAAGAGGGTAAAGAAATTATAGAAAACTATTTTAAAAAGTTTTCTAGTATAAAAACTTATATGGATGAAACTATAGAATTTGCCACTGAAGAAGGTTATGTAGAGTCTATTTTTGGCCGTAAAATATATGTAAGGCAAATTCAATCAGATAACCCTATGCTTAAAAAGTTTGGTGAAAGGGCTGCTATTAATGCGCCTATGCAGGCTACAGCTAGTGATATTGTTAAGCTTGCTATGATTGAGCTTTATAACAAGCTACCAATACCAATGCTTGTGCAAATACATGATGAACTGTTATTTGAGTGTCCAGAAGATGATATTGAGTACTACGCACAAAAAGTAAAAGAAATTATGGAAGGTGTTGTAGAATTAGATGTGCCATTAATAGCTAATGTAGCTTGGGGCAAAAACTGGCAAGAGGCCCATGCATAGGCCTCTTACAATTTTTCTAGTTGTAAACGAGTTCTTTTATATTGATGCGGTATTTTTTAATGCGGTCACAGAGCGTGCTCTTTGGCATTCCTAAAGCATCGGCCACTCTTACTTGATGACCGTGGTTCTCTAGTAAAGACTGAGTGATGGCTTCTTTTTCTAAATCTTTAATTTTATAGCCTAGTAAATTTGGCTTGCCGCTTTCTGTATTAGCAAAGTTTGAGGGTAATGAGTCTAGTAGGTCATCCACTTGGTCTTCGCTAACAATAAGGCCTCGGTAAACGGCTGAGGCTCTGGCGACCACATTTTTAAGCTCTCGTATATTGCCCTGCCAATCATGTGTTTTTAATTTTTTGATAGCTTTAAAAGAAAAGCTCACGCGCATTTGTTTGCAAAAGCTATAAAGTATTTCTTCAAAGTCTTCGAGGCGCTTTTTAAGGGGTAATGTTTTAATGTTTAAAACATTTAATCTAAAATAAAGATCTTCTCTAAACTGACCTTCTATGACCTTTTTCTTTAAAGTACTATGGGTTGCAGAAATAACTCTAACATTAATTTTTTTAGTGCTATCACTGCCTACAGGCCTAATTTCAGAATTTTCTAAAGCCCTTAATAATTTTGCTTGCAGCTCTAATGGGAGGTCGCCAATTTCATCTAAAAAAAGTGTGCCGTTATTGGCGGCTTCAAAAGCACCTTTTCTGTCTTGAGTGGCACCAGTAAAGCTACCTTTGGTATGTCCAAAAAGCTCACTTTCAATAAGGTTTGCATTGAGGGCGCTACAGTTAACAGCAATAAAAGGTTTGGCTGAGCGCTCAGAGCTATCATGGATAGTATTGGCTACAACTTCCTTGCCAGAGCCAGAGGGGCCAGTAATTAAAATGGGGTAATCTGTTTTGGCATAGTCATACAGTTTGTCGAGGGTTTTTTGATAGTAGGTGTTTTTGCTTTTTAATTTTTTAGTCTGAGCGAATAATGTAGAGGTAAATATAAAGCAGCTATTGCCTACTATAATTTCATCACCGTCATTAAGGACAGCCTCTATAATGCTGGCCCCATTAAGGAATGTGCCTCTTTCGCTTTGTAGGTCTTTTAAAAAGTATTTTTCACCTCGCTTTTCAATTCTAAAGTGCCTGTCTGAGGCCTCAGTATCACTAATAGGCCAGTTGGCTGATGAAGCTTTGCCCAAAACAAAGTGATTGGTAACTTCCATAATATTTTGACCCTTTTTTTCTTTTAAATAGACTTTCATATAAGTCCTCCTTGTGTCGGTTTAAGATTCAAGAATTGGACCTCTTTTATGTGTCTGAACTATGCATATATTTCATTTGAGCTTTTAAAATCCTGTATTTTAGATAATCGTCCTAGCTTATAGAATAGAAAGCGTATAAAAAGTCTTTATGTCGTTTCAGTTTGTGAAAAGTGCTTCCTGTTTAGAGGAATGCCCTAGAGATTTTCGCCCAGAGATTGCCCTTATAGGCCGCTCTAATGCCGGAAAGTCTTCACTAGTTAACACTCTTGCTAATAGTCGTATCGCAAAAGTAAGTCAGGTACCGGGTAAAACAAGGCTTCTTAATTTTTTCTCTTGGAATAAAGTTTTTTATTTAGCAGATTTGCCGGGCTATGGCTTTGCAAAGCGTTCTGGTAAAGAGCGTGTCTCTTGGCAAAAAATGATTGAAGACTACTTAATACATAGAGAGAGCTTAAAAGTTTTTGTTTTAATTATGGATATTCGCCGTGATTGGACAGAAGATGAAGAATCGCTGATTAGGCTTTTTGAATCACGCGGAGCTAAGATGGCAGTCATACTTAATAAGACTGACAAAATTGGTGGTAACTTAAAAAGAGAAACCATTAAAAAAATGAGAGCTGCCCGGCCAGAGATAGAGTTTTTCTTACTATCTAACAAATCAAAAGATGGCCTTCAAGAAATCAAAAAATGGATGCTTCATAGTTTAGAGGCAGAGCTATGAGTACAGTCATTGGAGTGATTCCATCGCGATGGGGTTCAACACGCCTAGAGGGTAAGCCGCTACAAATGCTTTGCGGTAAGCCAATGATTGAATGGGTTTTAAAGGGTGTTTCTGAAAGTAAGCTGTTAACAGATATTATTGTTGCAACGGATGATGACAGGATTGCAAGTGTTGTAAAAGAGCTCGGGCATAAAGTAGCAATGACTAGCTCTAGTATCCCAACAGGTACTGACCGATGCTATGAAGCTATTAAAAATAGTGATGCAGATATCATTGTAAATATTCAGGGTGATGAGCCATTAATTGAAGGCTGGGTTATAGATAAATTAATAGAGCCAATGCTTGCTGATAATAATTTAGAGATGGCCACTTTAGCCTGTGAGATAAGCTCTGAGTCAGAGTACCAATTAAACTCAGTAGTAAAAGTTGTAAAAGATAAAAATAATAATGCAATTTACTTTAGTAGGGCCGCTATCCCATATACAAGAGAAAGCTTTAAAACTAGTGAGCTTTGTTTGAAGCATATTGGCTTATATGCCTATAGGTCTCATTATCTTTCTCAGTTTTGTAACCATGAGCCGACTCAATTAGAGTTGAGTGAGGGTCTTGAGC
The DNA here is from genome assembly GCA_023299885.1 of Bdellovibrionales bacterium. Classification (GTDB taxonomy): domain Bacteria; phylum Bdellovibrionota; class Bdellovibrionia; order Bdellovibrionales; family UBA1609; genus JALZUS01. The sequence continues at coordinate 3,900 of JALZUS010000013.1, forward strand.
AATTGAGGGCTTTGCATATGGGAGCAAAGATTAAAGTCGTAAAAGTAGATCATCAGTCTTGGGGCTTAGACACCTCTGATGATATAAGTGTTATTGAAAATAAATTAAATAAAAAAATTAAATAA
>JALZUS010000014.1 GCA_023299885.1 Bdellovibrionales bacterium
CTTATCTTCTTTATAAGGCAGAGGCTTTAAGTCTTCTAACTTAATACCAAAATCTAAATCAGTCACAATAGTGACAAGCTCTTGTGATAAAAAGGCATCTTCTTTATGCTCTATAAGGCGCTCTTTTAACTTACTTTTTTTCATGGCATCTACGTTTTCGTAAACGCCTTCTAGTGTTTTATGCTCTGCTAATAATTTTTGTGCTGTCTTTGGCCCAACACCATAAACACCTGGGATATTATCACTGGCATCACCAACAAGCGCCAAGTAATCAATCATTTGTGTAGAGTCTATGCCCCACTTTTTTGTAACACCCTCAAGGTCATAACGGTTTTCTCTCATAGGGTCATACATAGTTGTTTTAGTGCTTACCAGCTGTGCAAAATCTTTATCACCACTGACAATAACAACTTCTTGTTTTTCTGCTTCACCAAATTTGGCAAGGCTACCAATAACATCATCGGCCTCGTAACTTTTCATATCAAAGCGCGGGATACCTAAATAATCTGTTAAGTCTTTTATGTATGGGATTTGTGGTTTTAAGTCTTCGGGCATTTCACTACGGTTAGCTTTGTAGTCATCGTAAAGGTCTACACGGAATGAAGCCTCTTTTCTATCAAAGCAAAAAGCTAAATACTCAGGCTTAATTTCACGAAGTAATTTTAAGGTCATCGACATAAAACCTTGTAAGGCATTTGTCGGCGTCCCTTTAGAGTTAGTTAATGGTGGAATGGCATAATAGGCCCTAAAAAACATAGAGCTAACATCAACAAGATATACTTTTTTCATAGGACGATACTGCCACAAAAGCCCTCTAGTGGCCCGAGGGCATGCAGCGAGTTAGTGCTATAAAAAGCAACTAAGAAGGTCAATAAGCCTTAAATTGAATTTGCTTTAAATTTACGCGCTATTTTTTCAATAGACGCATCTGACATACGGCTCCACTCATAATCTGAAGCCTTACTCACCGTATCCCTTTTACTATAAATCTCTTTAAAATACTTCTTATAGGTATCATTATTAATTTCTGGATGAGAAGCTTCTTCTGACTTTTTAAGGTCAGAAAGTAAAGAAGCAATACCTGGATGTGCAAGCTGCTTTTTAGTTAGGCCTGCGACCTTAATTCTTTCTTCCAAAGAGCTAAACATATTTTCATGTACACTAAATGTATAAGTTATGTCGTTACCATTATCGTCTTCAGTCTTATGGCTTTGCCCTGTTATAGCTTTGACCTGATCTACAATCTTTTCAGTCTCTAACTGTATAGCAACATCTTCTCGCTCTCTATTTAAAGAGCCCTGTATGTACTTTTTGTTCGCAACTAATTTTTCCTTATCTTTACCCGACGCTGCAGGTAAAGCCTTATCAACACTTTGAATAATTTTCGCGTAAACACGCTCTGTCTCTGTCAGCCCTGCCGCCGCATCATCGTCAGCATCCTTAAACCCTAAAGATGAAAAGCCCATGTCTAGCCCAGCACCTTCAGGAGAATACTTAGCAACTAAAGAGGTTACTTGATTTAAATTATTATCAAGTGAGCTATCTAACTTATCATCCAACTCTTCATTTTTTTTATTTCTTTCATATAGCTTTGATAACTGTTCGTATTTAGGTTTAAGCTGATTTAATAAATTTTGGTCTTTTTCTTGCTCACTAGTTAATTCTATATGCTTAATATAGCTATCAAAGCCCTCTTTTTTTCCATCCGGCAAACTTATTCCATATCTTTTTTTAAGCTTATCCTCAATTTTATTTTGATCATACAAGAGAGCATTCCCGTCGCCAAAAAGAGCAATAGCTACCTCAGGCACTGCTAGCTCTAATTCTAAGACACCCTTTTCTCTGCTGGTAAGCTTTTCACCTTTTTTAATTTTTTCAGCTAAGATTTCAAATCTTTTAGCATTAGCATGCTTATTGAAATAATAGTCACTATCAATTGTAAATTTACCTTCACCTAAATTTTTACAAATAGCACTCTCATAGTTACCATGCTTAAGCTTTGCTACCTCAACCATTTCTTGGACTAAAGGGTTTGAAGCTAAAGATGTCAGTATAAAATCCATAGCTTGGTACCCGTATGATGGGTCTTTATAAAAATCTAATCCTGCCCTAAACGTAGGGACACCTTCAGCGCCTCCCATTAGCCTAGTATATCCATTAAACCTTTGAATATTATAAGCCGGGTCTTTTTGCCCTCTAAATTTAGAAGCCAATTGTTTACCCGCAAAAGCATAAGTTAACACAGTAGAAATAGAAGATTCCATCTTTTTCTTGTCGCCAGAAAATGGCATTTTTAAACAACAATGATCTTTTAGCGGCTTTGAAACTATATCAGACCCAGCTGTAACAACATCACGGCAAAGGTAAGAGGGCTCGTCATTATAACTTACACCATTGTGGCTTAGTGTTTTTTTAATTTTATCAGTAAGCTTAGAATTACTCACTACCTGCTCTTTGATTTCAAAAATTGTCCCAAAAGAGTTTAAATATTTTTTATCATCTTCCTCTGTATTTTTAAGCTGTCTACCCTTGCAGCCTAAAATATCCATTGTCCCCACAGGGTCAAGATATAAAGTCATAGCTCCAGCAGTACCATTTTCCATAAAGCCATTGGCTAAAACGACATACGGATCTACACCCAACATAACAGCCTGCTCAATTGTTTTTTTAGTTACTTCTGTACTTACTGCATTACACTTTTTCCCATTAATAGTACTACAGCCTGTTATATACATATAATTTGTATGATTAGGGTAATAAAGCGCTAAACTTCCATTTTGGTCATAGCTTTGCTTAGGAGCCTTAAGTTGAGAACAAAAAAAGTCTGATTGATAAATATCATTGGCAGACTTTAAACCGTTAAACTGTGAGTCACTTACCTTTACATAAGAGTCTTGATTTTTTGTACTCATGCCTTCTTCAGCTGCAGCAGTAACAGCTGATAAAAGTGCTCCTGAGCCAGAAGACTTCATAGTTTCTTCGCATTTTTTTTCACAATCATGACATGTGCCACCCTCGCTAGAGGAAATCACACTTGATATATAGTCTTCTTGCTTACCCTGAATAGATGGCGGGTAAATCATTTCTTGCAAAGTCCCATCACTATTGCAGTTAATAGCTATAGGAGCAGCTACAGCTTTAATAGAAAAAATTATTGTGATAACAAAAAGTAATTTTATCATTTAGCTGCCTCTAACTTATTAGTCGCTTTATTAACACTCAGCTTATTGGCTTTAAATTGGCTTTTTTGCAAATACCAACTTTTGTCTTTTCTTAATATTGGCTCTTTAAATAAACCAGAGTACGTAAAACACTTTCGACCATAAGATAAATAAACAGCCGTCTCACAACCCTTTGAAGAGCAGCTATCCATATCATAAATTAATACATCATTTTTTTTATCTGCATTTATTTTAATTTTTTTAAATTTTATTGGTTTTTTAGAATTGGCTTCAAATACATTCTTAGAATGCTTTAGTGGATTTTTTGTGTCACATGATGGCTTTGCTATAGCAATACTAGAAAAAAACAAAAGACTTATAATGGCTAATAGATATTTCATACCTTTATATATCGGAGTATATAAAAAAATAAATTAGTGCTTTAACTGCTAAATAAATTATAATTAATACCTACTGTCTCAAAGTGATACTACTTAGCCTGGCGATATAGTTTTCACCCTACAAAAGTCTATGCAGATCTTTTTTAATTATTAGCCTCATAAGCAATCTAATCATAAATAAGCACTATTTTTTTGGCATGCCCAATGCATATTAATAAAGTATGTTTAAAAAAATATCTATAGTACTCATAAGCTTTTTATTAACAAATACAGCTTTTGCTGGCAGCAACTGCAGCAATTCTAGCAGTAACAGCAAGCACAGTATCAAAGACCTTAAAACTATCGACTATTTAGTGACTGGTGAAAAACCAGAGGCTAAGACTCAGTCTACGACTAAGTAACTAATAAATCAGAATTATACTCCGCGCGACCAAAAGTCGCCTAGCACCCTTTAAGCGGCTTCTACTCTTGTTGCTTCCCAGCCTATTGATGTTTCGAAAATATCAAAGCGAACCGACGATCCGGCAACAGCGCTTTGAGAAGAATCCAGTGAGGTGCAGTGAAAGTAAATCTCTCGTCCATCGTCATGGCTTATATAGCCGTAGCCTTTGAACTCGCTGTACCAAATAATTCTTCCTTTATTCATAGAGTCTCCTTGTTAGGGTTTTCATCATCTGAAAAAATAAAAACTAGATCACCAGGGTTTACCAGGTTGAATTCGTTGCGGGCCTCTAGCTCTAAAAATTTAGGGTCCTTTACTTGAGAAACCTTCATTTTTAATTTTTGAGTCTGCCATTCTAAATGTGTTATTTTTGACTTGAGCTCTTTGTGGTCTGCTTTAAGGCCATAAAGATTAAATAGACTCCCCTGTATGACAAGACTAAAGAAACAAAAGGTTAAACATAAACCTAAAACTCTCAGGGGATAATTGAGTATATTGGGAATTATCTGAACAGTATTTACAATCCAACGTAGCACCTGTTTATTATACCAAAAGACCTGGTAAATGATGTAAAAAACTATAATAGGTCTCAAGATGAGACCTATTACTAGACTATAGATTTACTTTAGACCTACTGGCAGGAACTGAGGCCCATAGTAAGTATAAGCCAAGCTAATAGCTTACAAACTCCAGAAGCTTCCGCTACCACCAAGCTCTTCTTCTATACGTAAAAGCTGGTTGTATTTAGCAGTGCGCTCCCCACGAGATAAACTTCCCGTTTTAATTTGTTCGCAATCTAAACCCACTGCTAAGTCTGCAATCGTTGTATCTTCAGTCTCACCACTCCTGTGTGACATTACTCTTGTCATTTTATTAGAGCGTGCAAGCTTTACAGCTTCTACAGTTTCAGTGAGCGTGCCTATTTGATTTACCTTAATTAAAATAGAGTTAGCAGCACTTGTATCAATACCTTTTTGTAAACGCTTAGGGTTTGTTACAAATAAGTCATCACCAACAAGCTGTAAGTTATTACCTTGAGCTTTATTAAAATTAGTCCAAGCAGCCCAGTCATCTTCTCCAAAGCCATCCTCAATACTAAATATTGGGAACTCTTTAGCCCAGTCTACATAAATAGAACTAAGCTCTTCTGCAGAGATTGGCTTTTTATCAAAAACATATTTGCCGTCGCGGAAAAACTCAGTGGCTGCTACATCTAAAGCTATCTTAATGTCTTCACCAGCTTTGTAACCAGCTTTTTCTATAGCTGACATTATTAACGTCAACGCTTCTTTGTTAGTAGCTAAGTTTGGCGCAAAGCCACCCTCATCACCAACAGATACAGACATACCTTTAGCATCAATAATTTTTTTAAGATTATGAAAAACTTCACAACCAGCTCGTAAAGACTCTTTAAAAGAGCCACCACATGTAGGGACAATCATAAACTCTTGTACATCTAACGAGTTATTTGCATGCTCTCCACCATTAATCACATTCATTAAAGGAACAGGCAGCTTAAAGTTTGTCGCATTAGGATTTAAACTTTTATATAAAGGCATATTGTTTTCTGCAGCAAAAGCTTTTGCATAAGCTAGCGATAAACCTAAAAGCGCATTAGCACCTAATTTAGATTTGTTTTCTGAGCCATCTAAGTCTAAAAGTTTTTGATCAAAGTCAGCTTGAGAATTATGTGCACTGTCTATTAGCTTTGGAGCTAGCAATGTATTCACATGATCCACAGCCTTAAGCACACCTTTGCCCATATAACGTTTTGGATCTTTATCTCTAAGCTCGTGGGCCTCAAAGGCACCAGTAGAAGCTCCAGACGGTACGGCTGCCCTTACTGAATGATTTGCAGTGGCTAAATCAACTTCCACTGTTGGGTTACCACGGCTATCGATAATTTCACGGGCTTTAATACTTTTTATTTTCATTGAGTGCTCCTTAAGAGATTGTCACTAGTGTTTCAAGGAGACTATAAACCATCTGACTTACAAAGGAAACCCAAGGATAAAGGTATTACCTGTAGGATGTGTTTTTACATCAAAGACACCATTGTGCATTTGCATAATCACTTGGGTTTTTTGGCCAAGCTCTGATTCAAAAAATTCTTTAGGAACAACAGGGTCACGTGAGTCACTCACCTCTACTTGCGCCATTTTACCTTCAGGCCTTGTGACCACTCTTAACGATTGGTCTTTTTTAGCTGATGGATGCATAATACTTTCAGAAATTAACTCAACTAAGGCTTGCTCAAAAAAGTTACCTGAAAGCTTTAAGGGTTGGTTTAAAAAACATAGCGTGTGTATTTCCTGCTCTGGGTTCACTAAACTTTTCACTGTATCAACAGCTGTCGTCACCACTTCTTCTAGCATTGTGTTTTTCACATCAAAGTTTTTAGGTATTAGATTATTTTTATCTTCTGATGAAAACTCTTTACTTTCGATGGCAGCAATAAAAGCATCTATATCTTTAGGGTACTGATTAACAATTTGATCCCAATCCAGGCGGCGCAAAAGCTTAGAAACGGTAGCGGCTGGGCGCTTACCTGTTAATAAAGTAACGATCTGTTGAGCACGACAGATATAATCTTTAAACCTATACATCTGCCCTTTTGTTTTTACCCAAGCCTCTGAATCAAGGCCCATGCCTGCCTCTGGCTGCTTGGCTTTTTCTAATTGAGCCTCTAAGCTTCTGATTTTTTTCTCTTTAGCCTGAAGTAAACGACTCTTTTTTTGTAAGTCTTTTTCTGCCTGCTCTAGGTTTCCGATTAATTTCTTAATAAAAGCTGGGCTTACTGATTTTTCTTTTTCTTCAAACAGTTCTTCTTGCTTTGAGTACCACAAGATTTCTATTTCATTACTATCCCAAATAATAGTGGCTGGGTCTGTATTCATGAAAATAGGTAATCCCTCAAGTGAAGCCTTTAAAAACTGAATAGTCCTAGGGTATTCATCATGAGAAATTGGAAAACTAAATTTTACTTTTTGACTATGAGCCTCTATTTCACCAACAGGTGGCTCTGGAGAAATAAAATAAGAAAAGAACTTTTGTGGCTGAGTAAAAATATCTTGAGGGCTAGACATCAATCTTAAAACGCCACCAAGACCGCCCCAAGAATTTAAGGCCGCAGACTCAACCCCTGCTGTTTCGCCAAGCGAAGCCTCTGTGGCATAACTTTGGAAATTGTTTTCTAGCTTTTCTAGAAAATCCTCTACTTCTGATGCTGAAAGCCATGTTGTAGGATCTGTGATAAATTCTTCTGGCAACTCTGTTAAAGCGCAAATCTGCTGGCGCTCCACGCCCTTGCCCTCTAAATAGGCAATATAAGAATTTGTAATTCGACCGCTAAACTGCATACCACTATGTAACAGCAGGCCGACAAAGCCCCAACTCAATTTTGAAGGATATTTCTTATTTAGTGATATATAAGCCTCAGTCTTAAAATAGTATGCATTGCATTAGTTAAACTGGGGATAATCTTAAATTTTAGACTTTAAAGGCCAATCAATTAAGCAAAGCTACTTAGGCTGCAAATTTATCTCTGGAGTATGGGATCCCAAGATCTTCTATCTCTTCAATAAAAGAAGGGACCTCTCCAGAAACCTCAATGCCCCCGATAAGCCTTCCGTCTTTACCCTTTTTAAGCCTGCTCATTTTAAAGATAGGAACCACATCATAGTTACCGTCTTCGGTAAAACCTCTTACCTCATCAATGCTAGCTACTTTTCTTGAGCCATCAGCGTATCTAGAAATCTGAACCACTAAATCAATAGCCGCAGCAATTTGGTAACGTAATGCTTTTTCACTCAAAGAGCTTCCACCTTGCGCTAAAGCTTCAAGCCTCACCATCGCATCCGGAGCCGTGTTGGCATGCACTGTACCCAAACAACCTTTATGCCCCGTGTTCATGGCTTGAACTAAATCTAAGGCTTCACTACCACGAACCTCACCAACAATAATTCTGTCAGGACGTAAGCGTAAACTACTCTTAACTAAATCTTCAATAGTAACAGCACCCTTGCCCTGCTCGTCTGCAGGACGAGTTTCAAAAGAAACAATATGCTCGTAATCAATAGAAAGTTCTGATGAATCTTCTATAACAATAACTCTTTGTCCTTTAGGAATACGCCCGCATAAAACGCTTAGTAAAGTTGTTTTACCAGAGCCCGTACCACCACTCACTAAAATATTTTTACCTAGCTTCATTGATAGGTCTAAAAATTGAGCTGCCTCTACAGACAGTGTCCCAAAGTTCACATAATCTTTAAATGTCATTTGAACATCTTTAAATTTTCTAATTGCAACTGTTGTTCCGTTACGCGCACATGGAGGTATCACTGCATGTATTCTGTAACCATTAGGAAGCCTTGCATCTAAACGCGGCTCTTCATCATTAATACGACGCCCAACACTCTGTGCAATATTATTAACTGCAGCCCTTAAAGAATCTTCGTCACCAAAAGTTTTATCTGTCTTTTGAACTTTACCATCAATCTCTGCCCAAATTTCTTCGGGGCCGTTAATCATAACTTCTGAAACCGCCTCGTCGTCTAGTAAATCTGCGATTGGGCTTAAAAAGTTTTTCAATGATGCTGTAAAAATATCTGACATGGCTGGTGAGTTTCTTTGGTTGGTTTAATGAATTTCTGCGCGAGTATGAAAGTCAGCAAACTCTCTTGCTACTTCAATAGCTAAAAAAGTAATAGCTTTTTCGCTAAAGCCTTCAAGCTCGTTGATTAGTAAATCAATATTTGAATAATTTAAATTAGCGGTTTTAATAATGTTTTGATAATCATCAAAGTGGCTAGGGATTTCCTCTAAAGCTTTATCCCAATCCATCTCTAAAACAGGGTCAATTACACCCATCGTGTATAGGGCATCAAAAACATTTTGTAGGTTACCTTGTAAATACATAAAGCCTCCGCTGTTGCTATAACTCCTATCGGCAGAAGTTAGCTTTTGCTTTAAAATGAGACTTTATTATTTAGTCCTCAAAACAAAAATAGAGCCCCTAGAGGCTCTATTTTTTATTTTTTACAGACTTATGTCTATCTACAAAATATTTGCAGCTAACTCGGCAAGCTCTGAACGCTCCCCTTTACCCATAGTCACATGAGCAGACAAATCATAACCTTTAAAACGCTCTACAGAATAAGTTAAACCACTGTTAGCAGAATCTACATAAGGGTTATCGATTTGGTATGGGTCACCAGTTAAAACAACTTTGGTGCCTTCACCTGCACGAGTAACAATTGTTTTAATCTCATGCGGAGTTAAGTTTTGCGCTTCATCAACAATTAAATACTGATTCGGAATACTTCGACCACGTATATAAGTTAAAGGCTCAATGTTAATCATGCCTTGGCTAATTAACTCTTGCGCACGGCCCGCTGCTTTTTTATCAGAGCCCATTAAGAATTCGATATTATCAAAAATAGGCTGCATCCACGGGTTAAGCTTTTGCTCTACATCCCCCGGCAAATAACCAATATCACGACCCATTGGAAAAATAGGGCGAGACACTAATAACCTCTGAAAACGTCCTTCATCTAATGTTTTAGAAAGACCTGCTGCAATAGCTAGTAATGTTTTACCAGTACCCGCTTTACCTACTAAAGATACAAATGAAATCTCATCATTAAGCAAACAATCGAGTGCAAAACTTTGCTCTACGTTTCTTGGGTGAATCCCCCAAATGCTATCTGATGGGCTAATTAATGGGATCACAGCCTCTTGCTTTTCACTGTATTTACCAATAGCACTATGATTAGGATTAGACTTATCTTTCATGATTACATACTCATTAGCATGTAGCTTAATTTCTTGAAGGACTATCGTTTTGTCGGCGTAAAATTTATCTATAATTTTTGGATCTACTTCAACTGACTTAACACCTGTGTACATCTCTTGAACTGACTCACTTTCAGGCTCGTAATCTCTTGCATTAATACCAAAGACATCAGCTTTAATACGTAAGTTAATATCTTTTGTAATAAGCTCGATATTAGAATCTGCAAATTGTTTTTGTAGAGACAAAGCTGTACCTAAAATACGATTATCTGCTTTTTGCGCTATAAGCTCTGCAGGCAACTGCTCTACATGATGGTCTGTTGTTACGTGGATATGCGAGTTACGCTCTTCAATTAAAATTCCTTCAGACAGCTTACCTTTTTTACGTAGCACATCTATATATCTACTAAAGTGACGAGCGTTTCTTCCGTTTTCGCCCAAATCTCTTTTAAAGCGATCTACCTCTTCAATCACTGAGAATGGAATATGGACATCTGAGTCCTGAAACTTTGTGATGGCCAACGCATCAAATAGAACAACATTGGTATCGATAACAACTTTACGGTCATGATGACTTTTAATCATATAAGAATACTCCCTCTGTAGGCGCCTATAATTAGTGCACTCAGTAATATTCTATGGCTATAAAATCAAAATGCAAAGATATGGGCTAAAAGCCCGACCTGTATTGAAAAGCAATCTGTATACTAACATAACTGCCCTCGCATCAGGCAAATTTAAAAGTGTATTAGTCCACTTTGTGTAAAACTCTGTATTAACCCATAAAAAAAGCCCAGCTTATTTAAAGCTGAGCTTTTTATTCTAAAAACCAAATGATTTAGTTTAATTTTTTATATGTCGTACACATACCTAAAGCAGAAACCTTAGCCTTGTATCCTTTTTTGCTAGCATCTTCGATACCAACAGACATCCAACCTTTTTTATCGTCTGGCACATAAGACATGAATTTTTCACCCACCTTATAAAGGCCGGCCATACTGCCGTCAGCTACTACCGTTTTTACGTTGCCTTTGTATGTTGAAAGCGCATTAAACGTATTTTTATCTTCTGTTTTTGTAGATGCACATCTTTTAGCAAGATCAGCCTCTGTACTATTATAAGCAGACATAATCGCTGCAGGATTTAATTCGGTAGCTAACTCTGCATTTAAAGTTGTAACAGCAACAGGTAAATCGCCGATACCCACTTCACGCTGTTTAGTAACTTCTGTTTGCACGTTTTCTGCTGTAGCTTCAGCAGCTTGATGACCTTTGTGGCTTGAAGCACAAGCAACCATAAATAAAGATGCTAAAAGTATTGTTAATAGTTTCATAAGTAACTCCTTGGGAAATAATCTTTAGTTCGTGATTATTGTAGCCAGAGTTGTTGCCCGAGTCTGTAGAGACTAAGTCCAGAAATAAAAAAACAGCCCTATACGTAAGGCTGTTTTGTGGTTTCGTATATGCTTAGCAATTTAAAGTTTAAGCACCATCATAGGTTTTATATGTCGTGCACATTACATCCACTAATACTTCAGCCTTAAAACCTCTTTTTTCTGCTTCTTTTAAATTAATTAATTCATATGAGCTTCCAGCACCCGTATCGACTTCAACTTTGTACTCAGCATCATCAGTATTATAGTAGGCATGTGTTGCATACCCATTTTCTCCATCACCACCAGTAACATCAATTGCATTCTGATCAACAGATAGGTCACTAAAAACTCTTTCGTTATTTTTCTTAGCTTCCTTTTTATATTTATCTTCACGCTTAATACATCTGTCTCTTAATAATAGCAGTAGTTTTGATTTGGCTTTCTCTAACCCGTCTTCAGTTACATCAGATAAAATTCTAGCGCTCAACGTAACTGAAGCCAGAGGAATATCGTTTCTATCAATAACCATAGCGGGATGCCTTTGCACACTCTCTTCAACAGCCGCTGTATTTTTCCCAATAGTCTTTTTCTCAACACTGCTACAAGCTGCAGCTAATATAGCTAATACTAATACACTTAAAAATTTCATTATAATCTCCTTAAAAAATA
>JALZUS010000015.1 GCA_023299885.1 Bdellovibrionales bacterium
CCCCATCCTAAATCACTAATAAGTTTTTGATAGCCAAGCTTATGCGAGTTTTTATTGGAGCCGTTAAGATAAAGATAGTCTTCTTTTTTAAAAAGCTTAGCAAAATACTTTCGAGTATTAGTTTCTAAAGTATAAATGCCATTGTTGTTATTGCCGCCGGGGTTTAATAAAGACCTTTGTTTTTTAAAGCTTATTAAGACTTGGGAAAGTTCAGTTTTTACTGGCGCTAAGGTTTTAAGGTCTGGTGAGTTGTACATGCCGTTAGCAAGCTTTTCAGCAATTTCTTCTGTACCCGGTATGGCTGGTAAAATGCTGTCTAGGGGGCTTATTTTAACAGAAGGATTTTGATTGAGCTTTAATAAAAAGCTACTGCATAGGCCTGCATAGCTATAAGAGCTATGTAGCATGAATAAAATAATTAAAAGACTACGAATCAAAATTTCACCTTACTGTAAGCTTGCTCTGCAAGCATTACTTTTATTTTCATACACAAAGTCTGCAACCTTATTCACAAAGAGCTTTCTTTTTAGAGAAGTATTTTTGATTGGAAGGCCTGCGTTTAAATCAGCATCTTGTATTACTTTTTCTCTGTGTAGTTTGGGTGTAATTCTGTAAGAGCCGTACTCACTGTAATGGTCATATCGGCTCATAATCATATTAATAAAAAATTGCCTATCACGATCAAGTTCCATGAAGTGAGTGTCACTGATATTAAAATATTTTTTACCAACTCTCTGGACCTTCTTTTTCTTGGATGGCTCTAGCATAGCAACAGAAGTTATATCTAAAGACTGGCGAGTTCTTTCGTGAATAAAAAGCTCTAAGTAGCTTTGTGCTGCAAACAGGCTTCTTCCTGTGTTGGTAAAGTCCACAAGTATGACTTGTTCAGTGTCACTGCCTAGTTGCGGTACAAGAAAGTTTTCAAAATAATCAAAAAGTGAATTTTTAGTTTTGTTATCAAGAGCCGTATCTTCTGCATTATTAATATTAAAACCCTTTTTTGCTTGGCGAGGGCTGTGTCTAAAGTCAGAAATAGGTAGACTTATTGCACTTGCTGGGTCTGTGGCTTGTAAATAAGCAATAAGTAATGCTGGGCTTGAGCCGAGGCCAACTACTTTACACCTTGGCGGGGCGCAAATTTTTAAAAGTTGAGTAGCAACATCAGAAGCTGTCTCTAGAGCTTCTTTGGTAAGTAGGTTGTTAACCCTTAAGTGGGTAACATCTTCTGCAGGCTGCCTATTTATTTGTTTGGGGCTTTTTTTTGCATAAGTATACTTAACATCTCTATCCAGGTTGGACTGAGGGCTAATAAGAGCAACTAATAAGAGTAATATTTTGATGTAAATCATTAGTATAACATAAGAGTGCAAGCTCTGTGCCGGCTTAAAGCTATTTGTTGCAAAACTGTTGCTTAGATAACTAGAAAATAACAATTTTAAAAATCTGGAATCTATGCCACACTTATCCTATGGCAACAGGATTATTAGCACTATTAGATGATGTGGCAGCACTAGTTAAAGTTAGCGCTGCGAGTTTAGATGACATACCCGCTCAGGTTGCAAAAACGACGGGCAAAGTTTCGGGCATTGTTATTGACGATGCAGCAGTAACGCCTAAGTATGTTGTGGGCTTAGACCCGTCACGTGAGCTTGCCATCATTGGCCATATTGCAAAAAAATCTTTAATTAATAAGGTCATATTATTATCACCCGTAGCCTTGGTGTTAGGTTATTTTGCGCCATGGTTAATACAGCCCATTTTAATGTTGGGTGGTGGTTATCTTTGTTATGAGGGTTATGAAAAAATCCACTCGTTATTTATTGCCGACAATTCAAAAAATATAAATGTAGACGAGCTTAAAAAAATTACCCCTGAAGAACTTGAAAAAGAGCGAACAGCAGGAGCCATCCGTACAGATTTTATTTTATCAGCAGAAATTACGGCCATTACTTTTTCTACGGTTGCTGATAAAGACTTCATAACTCAAGTGGCTGTTTTGTTTTGTGTGGGTATTTTTATTACCTTAGCTGTTTATGGTTTTGTGGCCTTAATTGTTAAGGCTGATGATTTTGGTTTGTACTTAGCTAATACTTCTAAAAAAGAAGCTGTTAAAAAGATAGGGACAAGCATCGTTGCTATTATGCCTGGGTTTTTAAAGTGGCTCAGCTATGTGGGTACAGCCGCTATGTTATGGGTGGGTGCTGATATTATTGCTCACGGTATTAAGCCACTGCATCACTTAGTTGTAGCTGTTGGTGAATTTGTAAGCTTTAATTCTTTTGCTGCTTGGATGGCTAAGGCTTCAACTTTGGCATTAGCTGGTATCATTATGGGCTTTATTATTGCTCAGTTTATACACAGGCTAGTTGTGCCTGTAATTTCAAAAATTAAAAAATAATACTCTAAAGTCTTTTAAATAGTTCTGAGCTGTCCTGTGTATGTGGGGCAGGCTAAGGTCTAGTGCCAAAAAGAAACTATTTTTAGTGGCCCCTCAATTGCTCTTACATAGGGCTGGGTACTAGTTAGTGTCATTGTGACCTAACTATTAAGACAAGGGGAGTCTACAAAATGGTTAAAAAAAATATTTTGCTTGCAGGGTTAGCATCAGTTTTACTGAGTGCAGGTCTGGCTAAAGCAGAAACAGTAACAAGCGGCGATTGGTCACTCAACATAGCAGTAGCTGCTTCGGGCGCTAAAGTTTGCACAGCAACTACTGTGGCAGGTTCAGCAACAACAGATTATCAGCTGGCAATTACGGCTTCAGAAGTTTCTCCCTTTCAAATGACTATCAAGGCCTTGGGTCGGGGTGATTTAGAAAAAACAATAGTTTCTAATCTTGGGGGGTCACAAGCAGTTATGTCATCAGCTGCATCAGTCGATGGTAAGCAGTATTGGTATATTCCAAATAACTCTGGCGATCTTATAAAAGCTATTAAATCAGGTTGGCAGTTACCGTTTCAATCAGTGGGCAATGCTTCTCAGGCTGTTGCTTTTAGTTTAAGTGGTTCATCAGCTATTTTAAGTTTTATGGAGACTGAGTGTAATGATGGATTAAAATTAGAAAATGATGTTTTGCTTAATAAGCTGCAAGCAAAGCCGATAAATATGGCATCCTTAACAGCTTCAAAGGTGAGCTTATTAAAATCAAAGTACTTAAAAGCGCATCAGGCACTAATGGGTCTTGATAGTGCAGAGGTTGCAATAGTTAGTTTAGAAACAGAGTTTCAGGAAGACCTAAGTAAAAAAGATCAAATTGTGCAAACAAGAAACTACCTTTCTAAGACACTCATTCCCGCTTTAGTTAAAGAGCAAGCGGATATTAAAAGGGCGATACCACAGCAAAAACGTGAGGCTACTAAGTTGGAGGCAAAGGCTCCAGCATTAGAAAATAAATTGGCTGTAACTAAAAGTCGTTATCAGGCGTTAGACTCAGAGCTGAGGCCGCTGTTAGCACAAGAAGGTCGACTGATTGATAGTGTTGCTGGTTATGCTAGTGATATCAATAGTAGTAGTCGTGCTGTAGATTCTTTATCGTCTAGCATTGCTGGTCATCGTGCGGACGCTCAAAAACTTAAGCAAAAGTTGAGCGGACTTCAGTCTGAAATACAAGTTTTACAAAGAAAAAAAGAGAGCGCTGATAAGGTAATGCAGGACGCTTTAAAACTAAAGAGAGAGTTTAAGGCAAAGGAAAAAGTTAGTCGTAGGCTTTCAAGTAGCTCTGAATATAAAAGGTTGCAGGCTTCTATTCAGCAGCTCGCTCAAAAAAGGAAGCAGCTACAGGGTGAGATCGCAAGGCTTTCTACAAAGCTTAGTCAGGATAAAAAAGCATTCCAAGCTTGCAAGAAAGCAAAGAAGCCTGATTGTTCAGTTCAAAAGAAAAAAGTAGCTGCAACGACAGCTCAGCTTCAGCAAAAGAAAAAAGAATTAAAGTCAGTATCTTCTTACATAAAATCTAAAGAGCAGCGAAGCGGTCAAATAAAAAAAGGTATACAAAGAGATGTAAACTCTAAATTTAAAAAGATAGTAGCAAAAGCAGACGAGGCAACAAGGCGTGTAAGAAAAATCAAAAAAAGCTTAGAGGGCAGCAGGCAGGAGGCTGCGAGAGTAAGGCGTAAGTCAGAGTCTATTAAGTCTACGGTGGCTAGCTTAAGATCTCAGTTAGAAAATGAAAGATTAAGTCTTCAGTCGGCAAGGCATGGCCATCAAAATGCAAAGCAGGATTTGGCCGTGTTAAGGCAACGTCATAATATTGGTGCAAAGAAAAACAAACTGCAGGCTGCCGAAGATAGGTATGGCGAAGCCTATAGGGATGTAAAGAGTGCTAGAGAGTCTGCAACTAGTTTGCGTAGCCAAGTTTCTTCGGGGCAGGCACGATTAGTTTCTGCTAAAAGCCAAGAAGTAAGTTCAAGGCAAGAGCTTGCAGATATTAGAGTAGAAGAAGCAAGGGTCGATAGGGGTTTGATGGATTACAACAATAAAAAGAAAACTTTAGATGCAGGTCTTATTAGGCAGCAAAAATCAGTGGATGTGAGTATTGCGTCTTATAGATTAGCTCTTTAGGGGGTAAAGATTATAATCAAAGGGGTTGGTAAGTAGCTAGCCCCTTTTTTATTGCAAAGGTAAAGCTTTTATCAGATATCTAAAGTATGGAAAATTATAATAACAACAGCAACCAAAACACATCTGGCCACAATACATCGGGTAAAGACAAAAGCAGAGAAGACACTCTTGAAGACTTATTGAGGCAAATCGACTTTATATCAAAATTTTTAGATACTCAGTTTGAGGTTCCAGGCTTAGGTTGGCGTTTTGGTATTGACCCTATTATAGGTTTGATACCAGGCTTAGGGGACTTATTGTCTTCTGGTATTGGTGCTTATCCTATATTAATGGCTGTAAGGCATAATTTTCCAAGAGCCATTATTGCGCAAATGATTTTTAATTGGCTGTTAGATTTAGTCGTTGGCCAGTTCCCGGTTGTTGGTGATTTATTTGATTGGTTTTATAAGTCTAATAGAAAAAACTTTGACCTTTTTGTTAAGGGCGCTAAAAGCGAAAAAGCACAAAACAAAAGTTCTAAAATTTTTATTTTTGGTGTAAGTGCAGCAGTTATTTTAGCCTTGGTGAGTCCGTTTATAATTTTAGGCGCACTGCTTTTTTAAGCTACTATTTCTGACGTTTCTTTTTGAAAAAATTCTTTAGCAGCAGTGAAGCCTCTTCTTGGTACTGGCCGCAGTCCCATATTGGCTGATGGTTGAGCCGTTCGTCATCAAAAAAATTATAAAGTGAGGCCACAGCGCCACCTTTAGGGTCTTTAGTGGCAAAATAAACTTTTCCGACTCTTGATTGAATAATGGCGCCAGCACACATAAGGCAGGGCTCTAGGGTAACATAAAGGCTACATTCATTAAGCCTCCATGCACCTAAAGCTTGAGAGGCCTTCTCGATTACAATCATTTCAGCATGCCTTATGGCCTGAATTTCTGCTTCTTTGGTATTATGGGCTTCGGCGATAATTTCCCCATTATGAGTGATAACGGCGCCAACAGGGACCTCGTTTTTAAGAGAGGCCTCTTCAGCTAGCTCTAGGGCGCGTTTCATTGGGTCTAAGCTCATTATAAGGTCCATTGGGTGTTTGTCATTATTGGGCTTTTTTGATATCACAAGTGCACTAGTTAAGAAAGGCAGGTGATTTCCACTATGGCATTTGTAAAAATCAGAGACAACGAAGCTTTTGAAGCTGCCTTCCGTCGTTTTAAAAAATCTTGCGAAAAAGCAGGAATACTTTCTGAAGTTAAAAAAAGAGAGCATTACGAGAAACCAAGCATTCGCAAAAAGAAAAAGTCGATTGCTGCTCGTAAAAGAGCCAACAAAAAAACAAGAGGACCAAGAAGCTTCTAGTTTTATTTTTATTTTAATTTATAGAAAGCCTGCATTACAGCAGGCTTTCTTGTTTTTTTAGATCCCGGTAAAAACTAAACTTACCCGGTAAGAATTAAGTTCTCCCGGTAAAATCAAATTTACCCGGTAAGAATCAAATTTAACAGAGGAATGCTATGTCTATAAAAGAAAACATAATGTCGCAAATTAAAGATGCAATGAGAGCAAAAGATGCTGATAGGTTATCTACACTTCGCTTTATCCATGCGGCACTAAAAAATAAAGAAATTGAAATCCGCCCTAAAGAGCTTACTGATGAAGATACTATGGCGGCCCTTAAAAAAATGGCTAAGCAAAGACAAGACTCTATCAAGCAGTACAAGGATGCTAACCGTGAAGACTTAGCTTCTAAAGAAGAGTACGAGTTAGTTATATTGCAAGAATTTTTGCCAGAGGCATTAAGTAAAGAAGCTACAGAAGAAATTATTAAAAAAGTAGTTGCTGAAGTAGGGGCTGAAAGCATGAAAGACATGGGTAAGGTCATGAAGGGTGTTATGGATGCATCAAAAGGCGCTGCTGATAATAAAATAGTGAGCGAAATTGTAAGGTCTCTTTTAGGTTAAGAGGCCAGTAGGGTAATTTAAAAAATGAGTTTTTCTCCTGAGTTTATAGAAAGTGTTCGTGAAGCTTCAGATCTTGTAGCTACGATTTCTAATTACTCAGAACTCAAAAGAAAGGGCGATAGGCTAACAGGTTTATGTCCTTTCCCCTCTCATAATGAAAAAACTCCAAGCTTTTCAGTTACAGATTCAAAGCAATTGTATTATTGTTTTGGCTGTAAAAAGTCTGGCAATATTTTTCATTTCTTAAAGGAAATGCAAGGCTTAAATTTTCCAGAGGCTGTTGAGTACCTTGCTAATAAAGCGGGGATTGATATCCCTAAAGATCAAAAATCTTACCAGTCTAATAAAGACCAGGGTTTTATTAAAACAGGTAAAAAAGTAAACCAATGGGCTTCTCATTTTTACTATAAAAATTTAATAAAAAATATTTCAGAAAATAACCAATCAAAAACTTCAGGTTACTTAAAAGGTCGCGGCATTACTCAAGATATTGTTGAAGAGTTTCGCCTAGGCTTATCTAATGATGAGTGGTCAGAGTTATATGATGGGCTTAATGCTGCAAAAGCGCCTATAGATGTGGCTTCTAAGCTTGGTCTTATTAGACAAAAGAAACAAAAAAATGGTTACTTTGATACTTACAGAAACCGCCTTATGTTTCCTATCATTGATGAAAAAGGGGAGACTGTGGGTTTTGGTGGCCGCGCTTTAGGTGATGAGCCGCCAAAATATATTAATAGCTCAGACTCTGATGTTTTTAATAAATCAAAAACACTTTACGGTTTATTTCATACGGCTAAACATATTCGTACTCAAGATGAGCTTTTAGTTGTTGAAGGTTATATGGATTTAATTAGTTTATATAGCCAAGATATAAAAAATGCAGTAGCACCTTTAGGGACTGCTTTAACTTTTGAGCATTGCAGAAAAATAAAACGATTTACTAAAAATGTTGTTTTACTTTTTGATGGTGATAGCGCCGGGCAAGAAGCCGCTTTTAGATCACTGCCTTTGTTTTTACGTGCGGGTGTTGTTCCTAAAATAGTATCTCTTCCTGATAAATTAGACCCAGATGATTACGTAAAACAACATGGTGTAAAGGCCCTGAAAGGGCTTATTGAAAAGGCTTCTGACCTCTTTGTTGAGTTTTTAAATAGGCAGTTGGTGGGTTTTAGAGGTCATATGTCTGACAAAGTAGAGGTTGTGGACAAGATTGCGCCGCTCCTAGTTAAGATTTCTGACCCAAGATTAAAAGAACTTTATATCTTAGAAATACTCTCTCGCTTTAACTTTCAAAGAGATTGGTTTTTAAAAGCGCTTAAGGGCGCAAAGCTTGATACGAGCATGGATTCCCTGGAAGAGACTCCTGAGGCGGCTTCTAGGGCTATACAAAAGGAAGATATCGATACTTCAGCGTTAACGGCGGCCCCAAGAGATGAGCTTTTTTTAGTGAACTTATCTTTAAAGGATGAGTCTTTACTTTTAAAACTTGGTGACAATGAAGTGTATAAGCAATTTTCAAGCCAAGAACTTTTCAAAATCACTTCTGTTTTACTTAAGTTTTATGGACAAGATACGAGTAATTTTGATAACTTAGGAGCTTATTTGGCGAGCTTTGTTGGGCACTTTAAACCATTTACTATGTATATGGAAAGCCCATTGAGCGAAATGAGTGTGAAAGAATCGCACCAACTTTTTGACGATTGCTGTAAAAAAGTAAAAGACAGGTTTTTGGGAGAGCAGCAAAAGAGGCTCTCGGCCCAATTACAGCAGTCTGAGGGCGAAAGCTCTGCAGAAAAGTTGGAACAAATAATGAATATAATAAAAGAAAGAAAAAGTTTAAAAGACTAACGGAGACCCTATGGCTGCGAAAGCAAAAAAAGTTGAAGAAGAGGTTGTTGACCTTACTGTAAAGCAACAAGAAAAACTTGCAAAAGCCGAAGCTAAGAAATTCATACAACTTGCAAAAGAAAAAGGTTTTTTAGATGCCACTGAAGTAGAAGAGCATTTACCAAAAACTATTGTTGCAGTGTCTGCGCTAGACATCTTCATGAAGATGCTTCAAGAGCAAGATATCGATCTTATTGCAAGAGTTGATGAAGACGAGGCTGATGACGATGATGATTTATTTTCTGCCGAAGTAAAGAAAAAGAAAAAAGCCGCTAAAGAAGAAGCTAAAGGCACAGACCCTGTAAGGTTATACTTACGTAAAATGGGTAGTGTTTCTTTATTAACTCGTGAGGGTGAAGTAGAGATTGCTAAGCGTATTGAGGATGGCGAGCGTGAAATCGTAATAGCTATGCTTATGACTCCTATTGGGGCTGCTGAAGTTATTGACCTTAGTAGCCGAATTAAAATGGGCCGCATTAAGGTAAAGACGATTTTCAGAGGGCTAGAGGATGAAGAGACTCAGTACGAAGAAGAAGAGTACATAGAAAAAGTTCACGAGCTTTTAGGCTTAGTGGCTAAGTACGAGACGAAAGCAAAAAAATACTTTGAAGAGCTTTATAAGTTTAACGTGGGCACGCCACAAGGTAGGCAGGCACAAGCAGAACTAGCTAAACTTAATGAGGCTTTAATTGAGTCTTACGCTAAAGTTAACTTTAACAGAAAAACAATTAACAGAATTGTTATGAAGTTTAAAAATCTTATCTCAAGAATGCGTGAGTTAAGAAAGCGTGAAAAAGAAGCTATTAAAAAGACATTTGCAAAAGATGTTACTGAAATTATAGCTCGTTACAAAAAGATTGAAGTGAGTGATACAGAGCTTGCTAAAATGACAAAAGAAACAGGCCTTACCTTTAAACAGTATCAGTCGTATTACGAAAAAGCCTCTGATGCAGAAAAAAGATTAAAGCGTTTAGATGATGAAACTCAAATGAAATTTGAGTGGGTTCGTAATACAAACACGGCTATCTGGAAAGGTGAGCGTCAGGCTGACCTTGCAAAAGCAGAGCTTGTAGAAGCTAACCTTAGGCTTGTGGTTTCTATCGCAAAGAAATATGCCAACCGTGGTTTACAATTTTTAGATCTTATCCAAGAGGGTAATATCGGCTTAATGAAAGCTGTGGATAAGTTTGAGTATCGTCGTGGATATAAGTTTTCTACTTATGCCACATGGTGGATCCGTCAGGCTATTACAAGAGCCATCGCCGACCAAGCAAGAACTATCCGTGTACCAGTGCATATGATTGAAACTATTAACAAGCTTGTTAGGACTTCAAGGTTGTTGGTTCAAGAGTTAGGTCGTGAGCCTATCCCAGAAGAAATTGCAGAAAAAATGGATATGCATGTGGATAAAGTGCGTAAAGTTTTAAAAATTGCAAAAGAGCCAATCAGTTTAGAAACACCAGTAGGTGAAGAGGATGACTCTCACTTGGGTGACTTTATTGAAGATAAAAAAATCATTAACCCGTCAGACGCTATTGTAAGTTTAAACCTTGCAGAGCAAACGAGGCAGGTGCTTGCTACACTTACACCAAGAGAAGAAAAAGTATTAAGAATGCGTTTTGGTATTGGTGAAGAAAGTGACCATACTTTGGAAGAAGTGGGTCAGGATTTTAACGTAACAAGAGAGCGTATCCGTCAAATTGAGGCTAAAGCCTTGAGGAAGCTACGTCATCCAAGTCGTTCGGCTAAGCTAAAGGGCTTTACTGAAACAAGCTGATGAGTATTTAAGCTTATATACTGAGTTAAAAGAAGCCTAGTGGAGACACTGGGCTTTTTTATGTTCACAAAAGGCCAATAGTGTTATATTTTTTTGTCTCATGGTGTGGGGGCTTAGCTTAGTTGGTTAAAGCATCCGGCTCATAACCGGAGGATCGGAGGTTCGAGTCCTCCAGCCCCTACCATTTTAAATTTTAGTATTAAATCATATAAAAAATTCAAAAATCAATACAAAATATCTTAACTGATTAACGTCCTTGCGGCGCTCATATACATTCGTGGCCTAGAGTAAGGATAAACCATGAATCTAATTAAATTATTTGTAGCAATAACTTTATTTTATCAGCCATTAAGTGTGGCTCAAGATGCCTTTAGAGGTTTCACTTCAGAGCAGTCGACTATTTCATCTGCGTTAATTCGTTCAGAAGACGGCATTGAACCAATATCGCTTAAAGTTAGTGGGCGAGATTCAGAGCAAGAGTTATCTTTTTACGTAGGTGACTCTCAAAAAAATAAACTTGTGTTGGTGATGGCAGGCCTTGGTGGTGACGGCAAGGGTGGTTTGTCAAACTTTTTAGCTATAGAGGCAGCAAAAAGAGGCTACACAAGTTTGGTGTTGCCTTCGGTTTTTTCTGAAGTGTTTGCTAGCAATTTTAGCTCTACTGGTTATGTTGGCTATGTACATCCGGATATTGTTGACTGCATTCGTTTAATTAGAGAATCGGTAAGGCTGCTGGAAAATAAATTAGGGTTTAAATTTATTGATAAAAAAATTCTAGGTTACTCTTTGGGTGCACTCACGGCAGCACATTTATCAGAGCGTATATCTAAAAGTGATAACATCTCTAATGTTGTATTGATTAACACACCTGTAGACCTTGGTTATGGCCTAAGAGTTATTGACCAGTTCAGGGCGCAAAAAGAATTCTTATCAACATCTACTATAAAATTAAAATTGAAATGGTTTTTAAGGCTAAGAAAATATTTAAAGCGTTCGTTAGATATATTTAACTTTACTAAATTTGCAGAAGGTCTTCCTTCAGACCTTGCAGATAAGCAGTATATTATTGGCTCTATTTTGAGTGGGTCTCTTAGGTCGGTAGTATTATCAAGTCAGGAGAGACTTGATTTGGGAGTACTTCCCCAGAAAAATAGAAAAAAAGCTGCTAAAAAAGTAATGTTTGAAGGTTATTTCAAGCAATTTTTAGTTCCGTACTACCGCCAAGTTGAAAAGTTTGATTATGTAGACTTTAATTTTATTAATACTGAAAGCAGTTTGCCGGCTGTTGAAAGTCACTTACGTGCTAATAACAACATCTATTTATTTCATAATAGTGACGACTTTTTGTTAAGAGGCCAAGAGGATGCTGATTATCTTAAGGAAGTTTTTGGCAAAAGATTAAAGCTTTATAATAGTGGTGGGCATCTTGGTAATGTATGGTATCCAGAAATTCTTAATTCAGTCTTTAAGGCTTTGTCTTTGTAATTTCGTAGCGCTTCATTTCGCGTATAACTTGCGCATAAATTTCATCAGAGTATTTGTGGTTTTGTTCCGATGACCATCCTCTAAAAGCATAAACCTGTGTAATCAGCCATTTAGCTAAATGGCTAGTGTTTGCATCTTTAGACAGGTCCCCATCTTTTTTTGCTATTTTAATAGACTTCTTAAAAAACTGTTCTAGCATTTCCCAGGATTCATTAGTGAGTATTTTCTTTAAGTCTGATGGTGCGTGGCTCATAAACTCAGAAAAGGAATTCATAATAAAGCAGCTTTTTGGGCGGTTATTATTGCTTTGCCCCTTAGACTCTTTAATAAGGTTAGAAAAAAACTTGTAAATGAAATCTATGCCTTTCGGGTAGCTATTTAAATGTTCTTCCATTTGTTCTTTATAATTTTTTAAGCAGGCTAAAAAAAGTTCCTCTTTATTTCCAAAGCTATTGTAGAGGCTAGGCTTTGTGAGCTTTGTTTTTTTACAGATAGTTTCTAGGCTTGTGTTGGCATAGCCATGATCCCAAAATAAAAACAAAATTTTGCGTAAAGTTTCTTCACGATTAAAACCAATTTGTCGCCCCATGTTGCGACCCTATCATAGTTAGAGTTGTTTTCTATACTGCATGGTATATAAATTAGAGGAAAAGATTAAGAATAAAAGAGGCACTAAATGTTTAACTCGAAAACAAAAACACTATTTTTATATGCAGTTGTTTTAATTCTATCATCTTTAGGTCTATACGGGGCCAGCTCTTTAAGTTACACAACTTTTATGGGTGGTAAAGGCTGCCCTCAGTTAGTAGTTATGCCGGCTTGTTATATTGTGGCCCTCGGTTATTTTGGCATTGTGGTTTCTTTGCTGCTTAAAAACACCTTATTATTTTTAGTTTCTTGGACACCATTATTTTTAATTGCCTTAGGTGCTTCTACTTTAGAAGTGTTTCGTGGGGGTGCATGCCCTTATAGCCCATCAGGTTTCCCGATGTGCTACTCGTCTTTATTTTTATTAATTATTATATTTATCTTAACCTTTGTTTTAAAAAAGAGTGGGATAAATAAAAGTATTCATAGTTAAGGAGTAATATATGTTTAAAAAAATAGGTTCAGGCCTTTTAGTAGTTATTGTGGCATTGCTCGCCTTTGTTTATAGCAAGGCCAATAGGTCGCCATATAATGTTGAGTTTAGCGCAGAGCTGCCTTCTTATGAAAGACAAACTCTTGATCACAATCATAATTATAATGGCACAGATTTTTTACCAGTTATTGGGTCTGCTGTTGTTGATGTAAATAATGATGGTGTTTCTGAAATCATACTTGGCGGTGGTGAAAACCAAAGCGATATGTTTTTTGGTTTTTCTGATGGTGGATTAAAAAGTATTGGCAACTTAGGTGTTTCAAAAGCAGGTAAGGATGTTACTTACGGTATTTCAGTAATTGATATCGACAGTGATGGCGATAATGACTTACTTTTTGCTAGAGAAAGTGGTGGTCATAAGTGTTTAAATAATAGCGGTCAGTTTTCATGCCAACCTATTAACCTGCACTTGAATGAAGAGTCTCGACCTATTTCTTATGCTTTGGGTGATATTAATAAAGATGGCTACATTGATTTATATGTTTCCGCTTACTTAACTCGTAGTAAAATGGAAGGCCAAACTATTTTTAAGCAAGAAAATTATGGCGGGACAAGTAAGTTTTTATTTAATAATGGGGACAATACCTTTAGAGATGCTACAAAAGAGGTTGGCTTGCATTATGTCCATAACGCTTTTGTAGGTGTGTTTATTGATATCGATAGAGATTTAGATTTAGACTTAGTTGTGGCTCATGATACTGGCGAAGTAAAAACATGGAAAAACAATGACGGTCAATTTGAAGACTATAAAAACCCCTTTTCCGGTGCTTATGGGTATCCAATGGGCTTAGCTGTAGGCGATTATGACAGCAACTCTTACCCTGATTTTTACTTCTCTAATATAGGCAGTACAGTGTTTGAATTTATGGGCCGTGGTGATTTAGATAAATCAGATAAGTATTACAAGACATTACCTCTATTTAAAAATAATGGTAATTTCGATTTAGTAGATGCAGCTGAAGAAGCAAAAGTAGCTGATTATGAGTTTTCTTGGGGTGCTGTTTTTGCTGACTTAAATAATGACAGCAAGCAAGATATTATCTTGGCAGAGAACTACGTTGATTTTCCGTTTCATCTTTTATTTAAGTTGCCGGGACGTGTTTTAATGCAAAATGATAAAGGTGAGTTTGCATCTGTAGAGGCCCAGTTAAATGCTGAAAACAGAAACTATGAGATCTCACCTTTAACAGTAGATTTTAATAACGATGGTGTTTTAGATCAAGTTAGAGCTAACTTAGCTGGAAAAAGTATTGCCTTAATTTCTAAGGCGGCTCTTAAAAATAAATTCTTAAAAGTGCAAACACCAAACACAGCTCCATTTTTTGGTGCTAAGTTTGAGCTTGAGCTCAGTAATGGTAAAATGCTTTATGATGATTTGGTTTCTGGTGAAGGCCTAGGGTCAGATCAAGATCATATTATTCATTTTGGTTTAAAAGATCTTACAGCTAAAAGTCTTTCTGTGACTTTAATTAACGGCAAAAAAGCATTTGTTGAAAGCATTAGTGGTAACAAACTTGTGCTTTCTGCGGCTGATTTTCAATAGGTTAGATGCATGAGTGATAAAACTATAACAAATTTATGTATGTCATTAGGATTGCTTGCAGCAATCCTAATTGGTATTGGCGAGTATATGTTGCATTTTATGCCTGAGGGGCCATCAGGAGAAATCTCTATGCTTTTTAGTGTTCCATTGGGGCGCGCTCAAATAGGTCATTTTATAGCAACGGCCACAATCCCTTTATACTTTTTTGGATACTATGGTTTGTACAGATTGTTTCGTTCTTCAAATCCTTTTTATGCATTGGGCTTATTTATTTTAGGTATATTATCTTTTACTTATGGTGGGGTTTGGATTAGCTCTAGGTATATGGCAGCAGTCGTATTTCAAGGCACTCAGGGTACTGATCTTTTTGCAACTATGCTTCATCAGTATGAGACAAGCTATCAGGTATTAGTTTGGGCCCTGCGTATTTTAGTTTTAGGGATTTCGTTTTTCTATGTAATGTGTATTCTGAAAAATAAAATCAATTTGCCTAAATGGCTTGTCGCTTTTAATCCGATTATTTTACTGGGTTTAACTATTTCAACATTAGCTTGGTTAAGGCCAGTGGGTGTGCATTTAGCTCCCATAGCGATGAACACAACTCACTTTGTATTTTTCGCATTACTGCTTATTTATAGCAATAAAAGGGTAAGCGCTTAGTTGCTGCCCTTTTTGTTATTCCGATTACTTTAATGATAGAGCCCTTGCTAATAAAGGCTCTTTTTTTTATTCTTAAGTGTAATTATCAAAGGAGAAAATATGAAATTACTAATAGCCGGGATTATATTGTCATTTTCACTTCCAATGTTTGCAGAAACTAAACTCACTAATATAGAGAGTTCGTCTGTGATTAAATGGACTGGAGAAAAAATAGTAGGTGCTAAGCACCACGGAATTATTAAAATTAAAGAAGGTCACTTAAATCTAGTAGAAGGCTTCCCGGCCAGTGGAGAGTTTTTGATTGATATGGACTCTATATTTGTTCAAGATTTAGAAGTGGGTTCTAAAATGCATGAAAAGCTAATGAAGCATTTAAGGTCTAAAGACTTTTTTCGTATTAAAAAGCATCCATATGCAAAGTTAACGATATTAAGTGTTAAAAAGTTAAAAAAATCTAATAAAATTGAAGTGAATTCTGAGCTTGAAATTAAAGGTGTAAGTAAGCCATTAGTATTTACGGCAGAGTATGAGAAAAATGGTAAATCTTATACTGCGCAGGCTAACTTTGTTGTAGATAGAAAAGTATGGGGCTTAAAATATGGCTCTAATTGGGCTACGAAAAAATTAGATAAAATTATTAAAGATCAAATAGGTTTTGGCTTAAAGATTAAAATGGTCAAGCTGTAATTTTAATTAATTAACAAACTAGTTTGTTA
>JALZUS010000016.1 GCA_023299885.1 Bdellovibrionales bacterium
GTAATAACGCCTCTAAGCATGCTTGTGGTTACGTAAGCTGTTGCTGGTGAAATTAATTGGTCATTGTCTTTAAAGTTAAATTTTGGTTTATAGTTTTTTTCATAAAGTGCAGTTTCGATACTCTCGTTATCGCTCTCAGGGCTCTCTGCTTTTTTAAAGGTAGTTGCTAGGGCTGCTTTTTCTGCCTTTTCAATAGCTCCTTTAAAGTGGACATCAAAAGAAATATCTTTAGCAATGATTTCGCCTTTATTGTTTTCTACTCTTTGTACAAGTATGGGCTTTAATCTTTTTCCATTTTTATTAATTTGAGCAAAAACTTTTGTAATCTCATACAAAGTAGTTCCGCTAGACCCTAATGAAGCTGAGAGGTCATTATTGATAGGGCTAAAAACACCAAGGCGTTTTGCGTAAGCGGTTATCCAGTTAATACCGATGTCTTTTGCAATTTTAATTGTGGGTATATTTAAAGACCTTACTAAAGAATTGCGTAGTAAAACTTCTCCAGAAAACTCGTTATTGTGATTCATGGGTTTCCAGGCTCTTTTTTTAGAGGTGGGGCCAACAGTTAATAAAGAGTCTTTACCAACAATAGGGGCATCTAATAATTTAGAGGCTGCTGTGTAGCCATGGTTTAGTGCAGACAAATAAACAATAGATTTAAAGGCTGATCCTGTTTGTCTTTTAGCCTGATAAGTTCTGTTAAATTTTGAGCGGTTAAAATCATAACCACCAATCATTGCTAAGATGTCAGAAGTCTTTTGGTCTACAGAAAGTAAGGCGCCTTCTACTTTAGGCTCTTGTTCGAGCTCGAGCTGAAGATATTGTGCAATGAATTGCTCTTGAGTAAGGCCAGTGTCCTTTTTATTTTTGTAAACACTAGCAAGTGATTTTTTAATTTTACTTGATCCAAGAGCTTCGCTTTTAATACGAACCAAGATGGCATCGCCTTTTTTAAGAGCGCGGCTTGGGTTAGAAATTTGAGCCCACTTGTAGCTGATTTCTGGATTTGGTTTTCTGGCCCATGACATAGAGGCAGCATCAATGATGCCGCGGCCACCAGGGATTTTAACAGCAACATACTTATTATAATCACTAACTGTTGTTACAACGCCTTCGACTAGCGAGCCTAATTTTAAGTATTCTGGTAAAGCAGGCTGTAGCTGTTTTAATTTTTCTAAAGCTTCTTTTTGTTTGCTAGCCACAGTGTCATCGGTAGTGTCTTTTGTCGTCACCATTTCGAATGGGTTTTTTAAAGAGCCATCATTATATAAAACTTTAGCTGAATAGATCTTACGAATAGCTTTATCTTTAGCGGTTGTTAAAAATGCCTCTATTTCAGATTCTTTTTTAAAGTTTTTAAGTGGGCCTCTGTAGCCTTGGCGTTTATCAAGCTCACGTAATCGTGCGCGTAATGAGTCTCTGGCTTTAATGCTTTTTTCTAAATCAAGCCCAGTGTAAATTTTTAAACCTTCATTTAATAATTTGTCTTCGCCAATTTCTTTAACTAAAACTTGTCTAACAACCTCTACAAAGTAAGCGGCTGTGTCTTCAAAGGCTTGCTCAGAGTAAATAGTAACAGGGGCATCAACAGCCTCTTGCGCTTCATCAGAAGTAATAAACTTTTCTTCAGTCATACGACGTAAAACATAACGCTGTCTGTTTTTTGCAGCAGATGGGTTTTTAAGAGGGGAGTAGCGGCTAGGGGCTTGTGGAAGGCCTGCTAAAATAGCCGCTTCTTGTACAGTAATGTCTTTAACATCTTTATGAAAATAAACCTCTGTGGCTGCACCTACGCCATAAGCGCCCTGTCCTAAATAGATTTGGTTAAAGTATAAAAATAGAATTTCTTTTTTAGAAAGACTTTTTTCCATACGTGAAGCTAAAACAATCTCTTTAATTTTACGTGTATAAGTTTTTTCGTTTGTAAGTACTAGTGAGCGGGCTACCTGTTGAGTTATCGTTGAGGCCCCTTGTACTTTGCGGCCCGCTTTAGCATTTTTAATAACGGCACGAAGAATAGCTTTTAAGTTAACTCCGCCATGTTTAAAGAAAGAGGAGTCTTCTGCAGAGACAAAAGCGTTAGTTAGGTGCTCGGGGATATCATCATATTCTACGAAAACACGGCGCTCTCTAAAAAATTCTCCAATGCGTTTGCCGTCACGGTCAAAAACCTGAGAAACCATTAAAGGTTTATAGTCTTTAAGGCTTACAATTTTAGGTAAGTCTTTAGTGAGTTGGGAGACATAAATGAAAATACCGACAAGGCAAATAATACCAAGTACAGCTATAATACCAGCTAGATAAAGTAGTTTTTTTCTCATAGATCTTTATATAGCTTTAAGGGGGGCTCGACAATCTAACAGGCGCTGTATTGCTAGCTTTTTTGACTGCACAAAAATAAAGCTCCCATGGGTTACAGGGGAGCTTGTTTTATTTGACTATGATTTTACCCAGGGGAGGGTTAGTTAGTGGCCCTCGAGCGGCTAGAGCTTCTCGGCTTTTTGTATTTTTTTGCTGCTGCTTTAGTGTCTGGCTTTTGGTATTTTGCTGCCGTCTTGCAGGTTTCGTTTGTACAGTTGTTACAGCTAGCGGTAACTTTTCTTGAATAATCATCAGCAGCACTTTTT
>JALZUS010000017.1 GCA_023299885.1 Bdellovibrionales bacterium
GGGTCTGTAGATGACGTATGGACTATTGATCAAAGGAAAGAGCTTATCAATACTCAAAATGGAGCTCTCTAAATATTACAAATATAGCATTTTAGATAAAAATTTCATGATGAGTTTTCACTAAGTTCTCAATTGTAAGATTGTCTTTCTTTCGCTGTATAAATAAGTAAAAACAAAAGAGTGAAATGCGTAATAATTATTTTATTAAGTCTATTTACTTTTTCGGGCTTCTCTCAAGAGCTTACTAAATCGGATGTAGTAGATATCATAGAGCAAAGTTTATTTGATGAAGCTGAAGACATTGATACGTTTCCTAAAAAAATAAAATTCCTATTTTCAAAAAATGGCATTCATCAGACAGCACAAAACTTTAAGCTGCATGAGACTTACCTTAAAGTACTTCGTACAAGTCGTAGTTATGATCATGACCAAGAAGTAAAAAATCATATTTACAACCTGGGGATGATACTGCCCTTTACAGAGCTTACAGAGATTTTAGCAGGGCCATTATTTT
Source organism: Bdellovibrionales bacterium (assembly GCA_023299885.1). Lineage (GTDB taxonomy): Bacteria > Bdellovibrionota > Bdellovibrionia > Bdellovibrionales > UBA1609 > JALZUS01. Next base: position 515 of record JALZUS010000017.1, read on the forward strand.
ACTCTATGTCTAGTGGCATGAATGCTCCGGACTGGATGACTCATTCGGGTTCAGCGGCTGCAAGTTTACTGGCATTGCCGGGTGTAGACCCAATTTGCTTTTTAGCTATTACAGTTTACTTTATCAAGCCTGTTCAAGATTCAGTTACAAGAACACGCCAATGGCTATCAAAAACAATTTTTGTACCTATCAAAAATAAAACTATCGACAGGTTGTTTAAAAAACAAATCGCTTTAGGGGCAATAACTCAAAAACTAATAAAATATGCAAACAATAATAATTTTGAGTTTAAGCTTAAGCGACTAAAAATAGGTGAGTATAAAGTTCTTATGTCTGATAACGACAGTAAAAAAATAGAGCTGATTTTCACAAAGTCGGGCAACCAGCTTTTTTTAAAAAGCTTAAAGGCCGCAGGTTACAGATCTTTTAAAGACACAAAGGCTTTTAAAAGGCTTACAAAAATATTTAATTTAGATGCAAAGTTAGCACTAAAAGAATACGCAAAGAAAGAAAGCCAAAGCCAGTACGCCAAGAAAGCTTATGTTAAAAAAAGTAGGGCTAGTTTTGTAGAGTTTACAGAGGGCACGATTTTATTGCCTCAAAAGACTATTAGCGTTTGTCAAAAAAGCCTGTCTCGCTGATAGTTAGTGCATGGCAAAACCCCAAAAAAAAATACAGCAAAAACAACAACAAAAATCACAACAAAAGTTACGTATTACTCCAGGTATTCATTCTGTAAATGAGGCTATAAAAATAAGACCTCAGGCTATTAAAAAAATAGAAGTAAAAGAGTCTTGGCAAAAAAATATAGAGCTTAAAAAAATTGTAGATGCTGCAGAAAAGAAAAACATCCCTATTAAAGAAGTGAGCGGTCAAAAACTAAATCAGTATTGCGAAGGCCACCAGGGTGTTACTGCTCATATTGCTGAAAGCCCAGAGCTAGATTTAGAAAGTCTTAAAAACTCAGACGAGCCAGCTATTATTGTAGTTCTTGATGAAGTAGAGGACCCGCATAACTTGGGCGCAATCCTTAGGACCTCATGGTTACTTGGCGTAAAAGGTGTTGTTGTGACTGAGAGGCGTTCGGCGCACTTAACACCAACGGCTTGCAAGGTCGCATGTGGTGGGGCCGAGCATGTGCCGGTACTTATCGAGCCATCTCTCTTTGATTTTATAAACGACCTCAAGAGCAGTGGTTTTTGGAGCTATGGTTTAGGGGCAGAGGCTTCAAGCACGTTATGGACTGTAGATTTACCAGAAAAAACTATTTGGGTTTTGGGGGCCGAGAGCAAGGGTTTAAGAAGCTCTACAGAAAAAGCCTGTGATGAGATTGTATCGATACCGCAAACAGCAGCAGGGGCTAGTTTTAATGTTTCTGTGGCTGGTGCCATGGCTTTAGGCGAAACTGTTAGGCAGTTAACGAAGAACTAAAGCCAATAAAAAACTAAGTAAAAACTTCTTAATATTTGAAAGCATTACATGCTGTGCTCAAGTTAAAACCATATTGTGCTCAAAAAAATTGATTAATATTAAATGCCTAGTTAATGTGCGCTTATGAACCTTACAGTTTACAACTATCAAGACCCAGGCGCTTATATCCATGATATATGGGTTTGGAAGAAATCGAAAAATCCTAAGTTTTCTTTAAGAAGCCTCGCTTTGCAGTTGGGTTTAAAGTCTCACAGTTCTTTATATCAAATTATCCAGCATGATAGGCCCGTCCCTAAAAGCTATGTGCCTAAGCTTAAGAAAATTGTGGGCCTAGATAAAGATGAGTGCGCTTACCTAGAAGCTATTGTTGATTTAAGCCGTGCAAAAACATTACAAGAAAAGGCTTACTTCTTAGAAAGAGTAAAGCAGCTTAACCCTAAAAAAGAGTTTAATTTTACAGAAGTAAATAATTTTAAATTTTTAAGCAATCCACTAAATGCAGCGGTCTTAGAGTTAGCGACAACAAAAAACTTTAAAAATGATTTAAAGTGGATACAACAAAAACTATCTATAAAGGCAACCCTTTCAGATATCAAAGCTTCTATTAATTTACTTTTAGAGCTTGGGTTTTTAAAAAGTGCTCAGGGCAATAAACTAATAAGATATGAAGCCAATATAAAAAGCCAGCAAGATGTCACTAATAGGGCGTTACAAGAATACCATATAGACTTGGCAAAAATTGTTATCGATCAAATTGCAAAACAAGATGTCAGTCAAAGAGAGTTTAACGGCTACATTTTTAACTTTGATTCAAAAAATATAAACAAAGCAAAAACAAAAATAAGAAATTTTATTAGAGAGTTTTCAGAAGAGTTTGAAGCGTCCCCGGGAGATGCTGATGATGTTTTTTGTATGCAGTCTAATTTATTTTCATTAACTAAAATAAAAGATATTAATTAAGGAGAGAGAAATGAAATCAATTATATTATTAGCAGCGGCAAGCTTACTATTTCAAAACGCATGGGCGGGAGTCCACGGCGGTAATGGTCCAGACCAAGAAGGGTACTCAGTGCCTTTGCGGCTTGAAAGGGGAGTTGAGGTTGAGGCTTTAGAGAGCGCTCAGGAAACATGTACTAAAGAAGTGCTTATGGAATATGTTTCTTTGCGTGAAGGAAAGGCTTCGGCTAAAAAGATTGAATGTGGCTCTAGTGCTTATTTTGATTCTGATTTTAAATTAGAAAAGACTGGAAAGAGGGCGTTGGCTTCATATTGCGAAAAAGAAGGTTCTAAGGTGTCATACATCCTTGAAAGAGGCCTCTTCAGAGATAGAATAGCCTTAAGAATAAAAGATGATAAGCGCTCGACTCTTTACTTCATTAAACAGCTAAATAAAAAAAGTACTGAGGATCGCTATTTTTATTTAGGTCTACCCTATTTTACATATAATGAGTCGCACCCAGATGCAGTCTATGACATTGACGGTGTGCTTAATAAAGGAAAAGCTATGGCTTCAAATATACAAATATCTCATATTGCAAAAAGCGATTTCCGCTTAGTAAACAATGCAACAGAAGGCCCTTCGGGTTACTGGGTGAGGCCTCAAGAGTTTAAGTCTTGCTTAGAGCGTGAATTATTTAATAACCTCAACAACGCGCAAGTGACTCAGGCTCGATAATGTTTTTAAAAATCACAAAGCTTATTATTATTTTACTAACTTCAAACATGGCTTTTGCAAATATTTGCAAGCCAGTGTCTGAGTACCGTAATATAAAAAGCTCTGTGTATAAGCACGCCAAGCCTATGCAAAGAGTGGCTGCGAGTAATCATTTAAGCCAGATCAGAAAAGAGCTCGCTCAAGAAATTTACCGGGGCTATATATCTGGTGTTTTAACTAAAAGTTTTTTTAAAATATGCTTACAAGAAAAAGAAGACGCAAAACTACTCGATAGTATTTCTGCGGCTTTTAAAAATAACCTACTAGCAGACTTTTCTAGTAGTTCAGTAAAAACTCTTAAAAAATTAGGGCGTGAATATTCCAATAGCCCTGATTTATTTGTTTTTCAGGCAAAGCTTGATTGGCCTTACAAATCTGAGAGCGTTGCGGGCTATTATAGGTTGAGTGGTGCTATGTATTATATGCTTCCAGAAATCCCATATAGTGATTTTAAAATAGTTGCCCTTCATGAGCTGCTTCACAAGTTTGACGAAAAAGAACTTTATCATTCGTCGTCAGAGTATGCGGGCAAAAATACAATGGAGTATGCTTGGGATTTATCGCAAAAGTTTAAGGTCTACTCACAACTCAATAAGCCAGACCAAAAATTTATTTCAATGCATGTGCTTAATGGCTTAAAGCGTGGTTTTTTAGCCGAGTTTAAAGCATGGGCTGTTACTTATGATGTTTATAAGAAGATGAGGCGTGCGGGCGAAATTGGGGCTATTGCTTGGATTGATGATATTTTAGCTCAGCAGGGCCAGCAAAATTATTTGGATTTTATTTTTAATTATTATCAGCAGCGTTTTAAGCGCCCAGAGCGTAAGAGCTTGTTTGCCTTTGATTTATTACAGGACTCTTATGATGTCGTAATAAAAGACCTAGAGTCGAAAGATAAGTGTGGCCTTATGGACGATTTGGCAGAGTTTATAGGCAGCTGTCGCTAGTTAAACAAAAAAAGCTTTAAATGCGGGCAGTTATAAACAGTAGGGTTGACTAGATATATGCTTTTCACGTAGAAATTCGCTTGCACCTAAAAGTTTGTAACTATAAGCTTTTGTGTATTCTTTGAAATTTATTTTAAAGAGTTTTCTTCAAGGCTGGATTAGCTCAATTGGTAGAGCAGCTGATTTGTAATCAGCAGGTTGCGGGTTCAAGTCCCATATCCAGCTCCATTTTTTTCTTGGAGGGATGACCGAGTGGCTAAAGGTGACGGACTGTAAATCCGTTGACGTATGTCTACGTAGGTTCGAATCCTACTCCCTCCACCATTTCTGGCCTATCTTGATAAGCTGTAAATATTAGAAAAGACTGAGGAAATGCAATTCTTGTTAGAGCGGGAGTAGCTCAATTGGTAGAGTATCAGCCTTCCAAGCTGAGGGTTGCGGGTTCGAAACCCGTCTCCCGCTCCATTTTTTGTGATTTTAGCTGATTATTAGGCTCAATTAGCACAGGGCCCATATGGCTCAGGGGTAGAGCACTCCCTTGGTAAGGGAGAGGTCGTGAGTTCAAGTCTCACTATGGGCTCCATTTCATTGCTCAAGGCGGCTAAAAGGCTAAAAAGGTGATAAGTTATTTTGACTTAGCGCCGGAAATTATTTATTAATTTCTAGTTTGATAAAAAAATTAATATATATGTATGGGCCTAAAGCCCTGCAGAAATAAATAGGAGATACATAAATGTCTAAAGAAAAGTTCGATCGAAGTAAGCCACATTGTAACATCGGTACTATCGGTCACGTCGATCATGGTAAAACAACTTTAACAGCTGCGATTACAACAGTTTTAGCTAAAGCTGGTGGAGCAGAAGCATTTGATTACGCAATGATCGATAACGCTCCAGAGGAAAGAGAGCGTGGTATTACAATTTCAACTTCTCACGTTGAGTACGAGACGGCTAACCGTCATTACGCTCACGTTGATTGCCCAGGTCACGCCGATTACGTTAAAAACATGATCACTGGTGCTGCCCAAATGGATGGCGCAATCTTAGTTGTATCTGCTGCAGATGGCCCTATGCCACAAACTCGTGAGCATATCCTACTTGCTCGTCAGGTTGGTGTTCCAGCTATCGTTGTTTTCATGAACAAAGTGGATCAAGTTGATGATGCTGAATTATTAGAATTAGTTGAATTAGAAATCAGAGAGCTACTTTCTAAGTATGAGTTCCCTGGAGACGATATTCCAATCGTTCAAGGTTCTGCTCTTAAAGCTTTAGAAGGCGATGCTACGGCTATCGGTTCTGAGTCTATCATGAAGCTTATGGCTGCAGTTGATGAGTACATTCCTCAACCTGAGCGTGCTTTAGATAAAACATTCCTAATGCCTATTGAGGACGTTTTCTCAATCTCTGGTCGTGGTACAGTTGTTACTGGCCGTATCGAGAGTGGTGTTGTTAACGTTGGTGACGAAGTTGAAATCGTTGGTGTTAAAGAAACGACTAAAACTACAATTACTGGTATCGAAATGTTCCGTAAGCTTTTAGATAAAGGTGAAGCTGGAGATAACGCAGGTTGTTTACTACGTGGTACTAAAAAAGAAGATGTTGAGCGTGGGCAAGTATTAGCTAAGCCTGGTACAATTAAGCCACATAAAACATTTAAAGCTGAAGCTTATATCCTTACAAAAGAAGAGGGCGGACGTCATACTCCATTCTTTAACGGTTACAGACCACAGTTCTATTTCAGAACAACTGATGTAACTGGTGTTTGTACTCTTAAAGCAGGAACTGAAATGGTTATGCCTGGTGATAGAGTTGAGATGGATGTTGAACTTATCTGCCCAATTGCAATGGATAAAGAGCTACGTTTCGCGATTCGTGAAGGTGGACGTACTGTTGGTGCGGGTGTTGTTACTGAAATCGTTGAGTAGTCTTTACTCAGCAATAATTAGAAAAAGGTCTCCCAGTGAGGCCTTTTTTTATGCTTAGCGCAAAAAAATAGGTTTGTGGTTGTTAGTTTAAGGATTGTGTTTAGTCGTATTTGGACATAGTATCACAGGCCAATATGAATTTTATATTGTTGCAGGGTAGTAGCTCTAATTGGTAGAGCGACTGACTCCAAATCAGTAGGTTGTGGGTTCGAATCCCTCCTGCCCTGCCATTAGTCTTTAATGGGTCTTGCTCGCTAAAGATTAATCGGTATATTAATTGTTTAGGCTTTGTGCCGATGGCTAATAATATTTTAGCCTGTCTAAAGGAGACAAAAAGTGAGTGATAAAAAACTACAAAGTAAAGTGGTTACTATGGCCTTCGTTGCCATTGCTTTTGTGACAGCAACTGTTTTTAAAGTTTTAATGACAAGTGCAGCAGCAGCTTCAGGAACGATTGCACGTTTTTACGCACAAGATTGGGTTCAACATACTTTACCAGTAGCTATCGGTGTTTTAACTTTTGTTGCTTTACAGTTTTGGCCAAAAGCAAAAACTGTTGGTGAAGAGGCTGTAACTGAGCTTATGAAGGTTGTTTGGCCTACAAAGCAAGACACAGTTGCAATGACAACAGTTGTTTGTGTGATGTTATTAATCTCTAGTTTAATTATTGGGTTTTTTGATTTCATATCAACTCACTTAGTAAAAACAATTTTGACTCTATAGGTGGATTCAGTGTCTGAAAAAAAATGGTATATTGTTAATACACAAACCGGTTCTGAGAACACGGCTAAAAAAGCTATTTTAGAGCGTATTAAATCTTTAAAAATGGAAGAAAAGTTTGGGGAGATTTTAGTTCCTCAAGAAAACGTAACGACTGTTGTTAAAGGTAAACGATCAACAAGAGCTAAAAAGTTTTTCCCTGGTTATATTTTTATACAAATGGATATGACGGAAGAGGCTTGGCATTTAGTAAGAAATTCTTCAAAAGTAACAGGTTTTGTTGGTGGCAAAGGTCGCCCTCCTGAAATTTCAGAAGAAGAAGTTGCACGTATTACTCAACAAATTGAGACAGGTGCTGAAACAGCTCGTACCCGTGCAAACTTCTCTGTAGGGGAGAATGTAAATGTTATCGACGGTCCATTTAGTAACTTTAATGGCTCGGTAGAAGAAGTAGACGATAATAAAGGTAAAGTTAAAGTACTTGTTAGTATTTTTGGCCGTCCAACTCCAGTAGAGCTAGATTTTGCTCAAGTTGAAAAAATTTAATATTTAGAAGCTTAAAATATAAGCTAAATAGAAAGCATAGCTTGGTAGCTATGCTTTTTTAACTTTAAGGGCTATTGAATCTAAAAACAGCTCTTTATTTGTCTATTACGTGAGCATCTTTAACCTTTATACAAAAAATGGGCCAACCCTTAAAATAGGGCTTGCTTTTTATCCAATAAGCAATATAACTGCTCTTTGCATCTTTATGTAATTGGAATTCCTGTGCTTGAAATACGAGTCTTGAATTCTGAAATTTATTAACCAATTAATGTCGTTTGGAGTGGGACATGGCAAAGAAAGTAACTGGACAGATTAAGTTACAAATACCGGCAGGGAAGGCGAATCCAGCACCGCCCGTTGGACCGGCGCTCGGGCAGCATGGGGTCAACATAATGGACTTCTGTAAACAGTTTAACGCTAAGACACAAGGTCAAGGCGATATGATCATACCTGTGGTCATTACTGTTTACCAAGACCGTTCGTTTACGTTTATAACGAAAACACCACCGGCCTCTATCTTGCTTATGAAAGCCGCCAAGTTGAAAAGTGGATCTAAAATGCCACAAAAAGACAAGGTCGGAAAAGTAAACTTAGAAACAATTAAGCAGATAGCTGAAACAAAGCTTCCTGATCTTAACTGTGTAACTGTTGAGAGCGCTATGGCGCAAATCGCAGGTACAGCAAAGAGCATGGGCTTGGAAGTAGATGGTTACTAAGGGTTACCCTTAGTAATTATTTATATAGGTGGAAATATGGGAAAATTAGGTAAAAGATTAAAGGCAGCTCATGAAGCTGTTGATCGTATAAAAAAGTATACAGCTGAAGAAGCTATTACTCTTGCTGTAGATAATGCTAAAGCAAAATTCGACGAGTCTATTGAAGTGGCTGTAAGATTAGGTGTTGATCCTAAGCAATCAGACCAGCAGGTTCGTGGTGCAGTAGCATTACCTCATGGTTTAGGTAAAGAAGTTAAAATTTTAGTTTTTGCAAAGGGTCCAAAAGAAGCAGAAGCAAAAGAAGCAGGAGCTGATTTTGTTGGTGCTGATGACTTAGTAGAAAAAATTAAAGGTGGCTGGTTAGGTTTCGATAAAGTGATCGCAACACCTGACATGATGGCGACTGTTTCTAAAGTAGCAAAAGTATTAGGTCCAAGAGGCTTAATGCCAAACCCTAAAATCGGCACAGTAACAATGAATGTAAAAGACACTGTTGCAGCTGAAAAAAAGGGTAAGCTTTCTTACCGTGTTGAAAAAGCTGGTGTTGTTCACGCAACTATCGGTTGTAAATCAATGGGTGCAGATAAATTAACAGATAACTACAAAGCTTTTATGACAGCGATTGTAAAAGCAAAGCCAGCATCAAGTAAGGGTGTTTATATGAAGAGTATAAACATGTCTTCAACTATGGGTCCTGGCATCAAGTTAGACGTTAGCCAAACACAAAGTTTGGTTAAATAATTAATTTTATTTTTTGGGGTCTATTAGGCTCCTAGCTTTGGTCAAAGACAGTAGGTGCCTTCGGGCTTAATTTCCTACCGAGACAGAAACAAACGATACTCTCGTTTAAAGTCTCACAACCATGCTGAAACTTTACGAGAGGAGGTAAAACATATGTTAACTCGCGCTGATAAAAAACAAGCTATAGCTAATATTTCTGAGAAAATTACAAAATCAGAAGCAACGTTTTTAGTGGATTTTAAAGGTATGGATGTAGAACAAGTAACAACATTGCGTAAGCAATTGAGCGGTCTAGATTCTGAAATGAGAGTTGTTAGAAATACATTGGCAAAACGTGCGTTAATGGATCACCCTGAAATAGAAGCTGATCTTAAAGACGATTTCGTTGGTACAAATGCATTAGTATTTTCTTACGGTGACGTCGGTGCATCTGCAAAAGCGCTAAAAGACTACAGCAAAGAAGTAGAATTTTTAGTACTTAAAAAAGGTGTAATGGACGGTAAGGTTATGAGTAAAGAGTCTGTAGAGGCTTTAGCTGATCTTCCATCAAAAGATGTACTACGTGGAATGTTCCTTGGAACTTTACAAGCTCCAATGTCTAAATTTGTAAGAACTTTAAGTGCAGTACCAAGTGGTTTTGTACGTGTATTAGCAGCTAAAAACGATAAAGCGTCATAAGACGTCTTGTCGAAAACAATCAAATTAAATTTTAAATTTTTAAGGAGAATAAAATGTCATTAGATAAAGAACAAGTTGTAGAATTTCTTTCAGCTATGCCCGTAATCGAGCTTGCTGAGCTTATCACTACTTTAGAAGATAAATGGGGCGTAAGTGCTGCTGCACCTGCTGCTGTTGCAATGCCTGGCGCTGGTGGCGCTGCTGCTGAAGCAAAAACTGAATTTGATGTTGTACTAGTTAGCGCTGGTTCAAGCAAAATTGGTGTAATTAAAGAAGTTCGTGGAATCACAGGATTAGGCTTAAAAGAAGCTAAAGACTTAGTTGAGAGCGCTCCAAAAGCAATCAAAGAAGGAATTCCTAAAGACGAAGCTGACAAATTAAAAGAAGCTTTAGAAAAAGCTGGAGCAACTGTAGAAGTAAAATAAGCTTTGCTTATTTTTGACAGCTAAAAGTTGTCAGTATTTTGAAAACTAAGGGCAGAAGTTGTGTGTTTCGACTTCTGCTTTAACTACTCTTAATTCAATTAAGGAGAAGGAATGGCTACCACTCCATTAACGGCGTCAAACTTAAGAATACGTAAAAGTTTTTCTAGAACAGAAAAGCTTGCAGATATTCCAAATCTTATTGCACTTCAAAAATCATCTTACGAACAGTTTCTACAGCAAGATGTAGACTCTGACAGAAGAGGTATTGAGGGCTTAAACGGGGTTTTTAAATCTGTATTCCCAATCTCAGACTTCAACAATACAGCAAGCTTAGAGTTCGTGAGTTACTCACTAGAACCGCCCAAGTATGATGTAGAAGAATGTCGTCAAAGAGGAATGACTTTCGCAGCTCCAGTAAAAATCACACTTAGACTTATTGTTTTTGATGTTGATGAAGAGACTGAAGCAAAAAGTATTCGTGATGTAAAAGAGCAAGAAGTGTATCTTGGGGAAATCCCATTAATGACTTACAATGGTTCATTTATCGTAAATGGTACTGAACGCGTTGTTGTGAGTCAGTTGCATCGTTCGCCAGGTGTATTCTTTGATCATGATAATGGTAAGAAAAGTACAACAGGCAAATTAATTTATTCTGCCCGTGTTATTCCATACCGTGGTTCATGGTTAGACTTTGAATTTGATCAAAAAGATTTATTATATGTAAGAATCGACAGACGTAGAAAGTTCCCAGCGACTATTTTATTAAAAGCGCTAGGGCATAGCACTGAAGATCTACTGAATTACTATTATGACGCTGAAACTATTACTTTGAAAAAAGATGGTACAGCTGATCGTAAACTAGATATCGAAAAGCTTACTGGCCAGCGTGCTGTTGTTGACATTATTGACCCTAAAACTAAAGAAGTTTTAGTAAAAGCTGGTCGTAGAATCACAAGAGCAGTTGTTAGGAAAGTAACAGAAGCTAAAGTTAATAAAACTGTTTTAAATAAAGAAGACTTAGTAGGTAAAGTTTTAGCAAGCTCATTAGTTAACGAAAAAACTGGTGAAATTATTGCTGAAGCCAATACTGAGCTTACGACTGAATTACTAGACGCTATCACTACTGCAGGGATTAAAGAGCTTAGCCTTATTTTCTTTGATGGTATGACAGCTGGCCCATTCTTAAGAAATACTTTGTTAGTTGATAAAGTAACGACTGAAGAAGAGTCTTTAATTGAAATTTATAAGCGTATGCGCCCAGGCGAGCCGCCAACTGTAGAAGCGGCTCAATCATTTTTCCATCGTTTATTTTTTAATAAAGACACTTATGATTTAAGTGAAGTTGGTCGTATTAAGATCAACCACAGATTTGGAATCACTGAAGAAGAGTGCCCAGTAGATCACAGAGTTCTTACTAAAAAAGATATTATGTGTGTGGCTAAAACTTTATTAGACCTTAAAAATGGTTTAGCTGAAGTTGATGATATCGATCATCTAGGCAACAGACGTGTTCGTTCTGTTGGTGAGCTTCTAGAAAACCAATACCGTATTGGTTTAATAAGAATGGAAAGAGCTATTCGTGAAAGAATGAGCTTGCAAGATATTGAGACAATGATGCCTCATGATTTAGTAAACTCTAAGCCTGTAAGTGCTGTTGTAAAAGAATTTTTTGGTTCTTCTCAACTTTCACAATTTATGGATCAAACAAACCCATTATCTGAAATTACGCATAAGCGTCGTTTGTCTGCATTAGGCCCCGGTGGTTTAACAAGAGACAGAGCGGGCTTTGAGGTTCGTGATGTACATCCAACACATTATGGTCGTATTTGTCCTATTGAAACTCCTGAGGGACCAAACATTGGTTTGATCGCTTCATTAGCAACATACGCACGTATTAACGAGTATGGTTTTATTGAGACTCCATATCGTGATGTAACAGATAAAAAATTATCTAGAGAAATTAAATACATGTCAGCTCTTGAAGAGCAAGGTCACTATATCGCACAAGCCGGTGTAGGTGCTGATGAAAATTCATTAACAGCTCCAAGTGTAACTATCAGAAGAGATGGTGAGTACGAAGTTGTTGATACTGAAAAAGTAAGCTTAATGGATGTATCGCCAAGTCAGTTGGTTTCTATTGCTGCTTCTTTAATTCCATTCCTAGAGCATGATGATGCCAACAGAGCCTTGATGGGTTCGAATATGCAACGTCAGGCTGTTCCATTATTAAAAGCTCGCGCTCCACTAGTAGGTACTGGTGTAGAAAGATTAGTAGCTCGTGATTCTGGTACAAGTGTGGTTTGTAATAATGATGGCCAAGTTGAAGAAGTTGATGCTTCAAGAATTGTGGTTCGTCGTTTTGCAAAAGGTGGTGAGCTTGGTGGTAACGTTGATATCTACAACCTTACTAAATACCAACGTACTAACCAAAACACATGTTTTAACCAAAGACCAATTGTTAAAAAAGGTGACCCAGTAAAACGTGGAGATATCATCGCTGATGGCCCTTCAACAGAGCTTGGTGAGCTGGCTTTAGGTCAAAATATCTTAGTCGCGTTTACGCCTTGGATGGGTTACAACTTTGAGGATTCAATCCTTATTTCCGAGCGTTTATTAAAAGACGATGTTTATACTTCTGTTCATATTGAAGAATTAGAATGTGTAGCTCGTGACACTAAATTAGGTAAAGAAGAAATCACTCGTGATATTGCAAACGTTGGTGAGGAAGCTTTAAAAGATTTAGATGAAAGTGGTATCGTAAGAATTGGTGCTGAAGTAGGTCCAGGAAGTATCTTGGTAGGTAAAGTAACACCTAAAGGTGAAACTCAATTATCTCCAGAAGAAAAACTTCTTCGCGCTATCTTTGGTGAAAAAGCTGGCGACGTAAGAGATTCATCTTTGCGTGTTCCATCTGGTGTTTTCGGTACAGTTATTGATGCACAGGTTTATAGTAGAGAAGTCAGTCCAACAGACACTCGCTTACAAAGCATCATTGAAGAAAAACAGGAAAAAGTTCAAAAAGATCAACTCGTAGAACAAAACGTTATTAAGAACAATACTCTCGATAAGCTAAAAGATTTATTAGTGGGTAAAGTAACTAATGGTGTTTTATTAAACGAAGATGGTTCTAAAAAGTTATTAACAAAAGATCAAACTATAGCGGCTGAAGATCTTGAGTCGATCTCATTTGAACTTTTAAGCTACATCCCATTAGAAACAGAGCTTGAACAGCAAGTCACTCGCATTATTGATAACGCGAGAAACCAGCTTGAAGCTATTAAAATGGTTTTTGAGGAAAAAGTAGATCGCTTAAGTAAAGGTGATGAGTTACCTCCGGGTGTTATTAAAATGGTTAAAGTTTATGTTGCTATTAAACGTAAGCTACAAGTTGGTGATAAGTTTGCCGGCCGCCATGGTAACAAAGGTGTAATTTCAAGAGTTCTTCCAGAAGAAGACATGCCTTACCTAGAAGATGGGACGCCAGTAGATATGGTGTTAAACCCACTAGGTGTACCTTCTCGTATGAATATCGGTCAGGTTCTTGAGATCCATTTAGGTGGAGCTGCAAGAGAACTAGGGCGCCAGTTACAGCCGCATTTAGATAACTTTAATACAGCTGAAGCTAAAGAAGCTTTAAAGAAAACTTATGCTGATAAACAAATTAGCGAAAAAATTGATTCTGCAACAGATGAGTCTGTTAAAAATATGCTTAAGTACTTAAAAGGTGGTGTCCATGTTGCGACTCCAGTTTTTGATGGTGCTAAAGAAACAGATGTTAAAGAATTATTAGAAAGAGCTAATCTTCCAACAACTGGACAAGCGAAACTGATTGACGGCCGTACTGGTGAAGCGTTCCAAAACGCTGTAACAGTGGGTGTGATGTACATGTTAAAACTACATCACTTGGTTGAAGAAAAAATTCATGCTCGTTCTATCGGTCCATATTCATTAGTTTCTCAACAACCTCTTGGTGGTAAAGCACAATTTGGTGGTCAAAGACTAGGGGAAATGGAAGTTTGGGCGATCGAGGCTTATGGTGCAGCTTATGCGTTACAAGAGTTCTTAACAGTTAAGTCAGATGATGTTGCTGGTAGAACAAGAATGTATGAGAGCATTGTTAAGGGTGAAAACATCCTTGAGCCAGGTTTACCTGAGTCGTTTAATGTATTGGTTAAAGAGTTAAAGAGTTTAGGTCTTAACGTTGAATTGGTTGAATCAGATATTTTAACTGAGGAACCAGTTCAAGGTGTTGAAAGCTTAGATTCGTAATTTTGTTTTAGTCGGCAATGATTGCCGACTTTGATTTGTATGTTTTGACTTCTACTTAAGGAGAAAGTCTTGAAAGATTTATTAAATTTTTTCGATAAACCAAAAGATCCGTTATCGTTTGATGCTGTAAGAATATCTTTAGCATCACCTGAGCTTATTAAAAGCTGGTCTCATGGTGAAGTAAAAAAGCCTGAAACAATTAACTACAGAACATTTAAGCCAGAACGTGATGGTTTATTTTGTGCCAAAATTTTTGGACCAATAAAAGATTACGAATGTCTTTGCGGTAAATATAAAAGAATGAAGTATCGTGGTGTTATCTGCGAAAAATGTGGTGTTGAAGTTACTCAAAGTAAAGTTCGTCGTGACCGTATGGGGCATATCGAATTAGCTAACCCAGTAGCACATATTTGGTTTTTAAGATCTTTGCCATCTCGTATGGGTAACTTATTAGGTTTAGCCCTTAAAGATGTTGAAAGAGTTTTATACTGTGAAGGTTACTTAGTTATTGACCCTATGGAGACAACTCTTGAAGAGGGTACAGTATTATCAGAAGAATCTTACCAAAATGCTCTAGAAGAGTTCGGACCAAACTTTAAAGCTGATATGGGTGGCCAAGCAGTTTTAGAAATGCTTCGTAAAGTAGATCCTGAGTACCTTGCTCGTAAAGTAAGAATGGATCTTAAAGAAACTAAATCAGAAGCTGGTATTAAAAAATTATCTAAGCGTTTAAAAGTAGCTGAAGCTTTTAGGGGTTCAATTAACAAGCCAGAGTGGATGATTTTAACTCATTTACCAGTAATCCCACCAGATCTTAGACCTTTAGTACCTTTAGATGGTGGTCGTTTTGCGACATCTGACCTTAACGATCTATATCGTCGAGTGATTAACAGAAACAATCGTTTAAAGCGTTTAATGGAATTAAATGCTCCAAATATTATTATAAGAAATGAAAAAAGAATGCTCCAAGAGTCTGTGGATGCATTACTTGATAATGGCCGTAGAGGTAAAACTTTTACAGGTCCTAACAAAAGGCCGCTTCGCTCTTTGAGTGATATGCTTAAAGGTAAGCAAGGTCGTTTTAGACAAAACTTACTTGGTAAGCGTGTGGATTACTCTGGTCGTTCAGTGATCGTTGTTGGTCCTTACTTAAAGTTACACCAATGTGGTTTACCAAAGAAAATGGCTTTAGAGTTATTTAAGCCATTTGTATATAACAAATTAGAAGAGCGTGGTTTTGCGACTACAATCAAACAAGCTAAGCGTTTAGTAGAAGATCAAACTGTAGAAGTTTGGGATATCTTATCTGATGTTGTTAAAGAGCATCCTGTAATGCTAAACAGAGCACCAACTCTACATAGACTTGGTATACAAGCTTTTGAACCTGTACTTCATGAAGGTAAAGCGATTCAGCTTCACCCATTAGTTTGTACAGCTTTTAACGCCGATTTCGATGGTGACCAAATGGCTGTTCACGTACCGTTATCTTTAGAGGCACAAATTGAAGCTCGTGTATTAATGATGTCTACAAATAACATCTTAAGCCCGGCCAATGGTAAGCCAATTATTAATCCAACTCAGGATATCGTTTTAGGTATTTACTGGATGACAAGAACTCGTCCAGGAGCAAAAGGCGAAGGTAAAATCTTCTCTAATACTATGGATGTTAAATTTGCTTTCGACCAAGGCATCATTGATTTACAAGCCACTTGTAAAGTAAGAATCCGCGGTAAGGTAAGAGATACAAGTGTAGGTCGTGCTATTTTAAGTGATATCCTTCCTAAAGAAGTTCCTTATGAAACTGTTAATAAAGTTATGGACAAAAAAGGTCTTGCTAACTTTATCGATCAATCTTTCCGTTTAGCTGGTGGTAAAGCCACTTGTATTTTAGCCGACAGATTAATGCAGTTAGGTTTTGAGTACTCAACAAAAGCGGGTATCTCAATTTGCTTAGACGATTTAAATATCCCTGAGCAAAAGCAACCATTACTAGACGCTGCAGAAGCACAGGTTACAGAAATTCAACAGCAGTACGATGAAGGTTTAATTACCGATGGTGAGCGCTACAACAAAGTTGTGGATATTTGGGCTCAGACTGGTGATAAAGTAGCTAAAGAAATGATGGCTAAAATTGAAACTGAAATGGTTGAAGTTGATGGCAAGCAAATCAAAACAGCTAGTTTTAACCCAATTTTTGTAATGGCTGATTCAGGTGCGAGGGGTTCTGCCGCTCAGATTCGTCAGCTAGCTGGTATGCGTGGTCTTATGGCTAAGCCGTCTGGTGAAATTATTGAAACACCAATTACAGCCAACTTCCGTGAAGGCTTATCAGTACTTCAGTACTTTATTTCTACGCATGGTGCTCGTAAAGGTTTGGCCGATACAGCATTAAAAACTGCAAACTCGGGTTACTTAACTCGTCGTTTAGTGGATGTGTCTCAAGATTTAATTGTTGCTCAAGTCGATTGCGGAACAAGAGATGGTATCGTAATTAAACCACTTCTTGAGGGCGGAGAAATCATCCAGCCTTTAGGTGAAAGAATTTTAGGGCGTGTTGTTCTTGAAGATGTTTTAGATCCTTACACTAATGAGCCAATCATTAAAGCGGGTGAAGAAATTGATGAAGATATCGTTTTAAAAATTGATGAAGCAGCAATCGAAGCTATTAAAATGAGGTCGCCTCTTACATGTCGTGCACGTCGTGGTATGTGTGTGAAATGTTATGGTCGTGACTTGTCTCGTGGTAACACAGTTAACCTTGGTGAAGCTGTTGGTATTATTGCCGCACAATCTATTGGTGAGCCGGGTACACAGCTTACAATGAGAACATTCCATTTAGGTGGTACAGCATCTCGTGCAGTGGCCCAGTCAGTTCATACAGTAAGGCACGAAGGTAAACTTAAGTTTACTAACGTAAACTTTGTTGAAAACAAAGCTGGTAAATTAACTATCATGGGTCGTAATGGTGAAGTGACTATCGTTGATGAAACAGGTCGTGAAAGAGAAAGCTTTAAACTTGTTTACGGTTCAGTAGTTAACTTTAAAGAAGGCGAAACAATTAAAAAAGGTGAGACACTAGCTGAGTGGGATCCGTACTCTAATCCAATTATTGCGGATATGTCTGCAATAGCTAGTTTCCAAGACATTCAAGATGGTGTATCTGTTGCAGAGCAAGTCGATTCAGTGACAGGCTTTGCTACTAAAGTAATTACAGACTCTAAAGTAGCTGGAATTAAGCCAACAGTATTATTGCATGACTCTAACGGTGAGCAATTGAACTTACCAAACAGAGACATTCCTGCACGTTATGTGTTGCCAGTGGGCGCACAGTTATTGATTACCGATGGTGACCCAATTTCTGCAGGTGACGTAATTGCTAAAATCCATAGAGAGACAACTAAAACTCGTGATATTACGGGTGGTCTACCTCGTGTGGCAGAACTTTTTGAAGCTCGTGAGCCAAAAGAAGCTGCTATTATTTCTGAGATTGATGGTTATGTAACTTTTGGTGCCGATGTAAAAGGTAAGCAAAGAGTTATCATTACTCCAGAAGTTGGTGAGCAAAAAGAATACTTAATTCCTAAGGGTAAGCACGTTGCTGTTAGAGAAGGTGAATTCCTTAAAGCGGGTGAAGCTTTAATGGATGGATCTACTAACCCACATGATATTCTTAAAGTATTAGGTGATAAAGAATTAGCTTCATACTTAGTGAACGAAATCCAAGAGGTTTACAGACTTCAAGGTGTATCAATTAACGATAAGCATATCGAAGTTATTTGTAGACAAATGTTAAAGAAAGTAAAAATTACTGATGCGGGTAACACTGATTTTATTATTGGTGAGCAAGTTGAAAAATTCTTATTTGAAGAGTCTAACGAAAAAGTAATGGCTGAAGGTGGGCAACCAGCAACAGCAGAGCCATTGTTACTTGGTATTACAAAAGTTTCTTTAAGCACTCAAAGTTGGATCTCTGCAGCCTCTTTCCAGGAGACGACAAAGGTTCTAACTCAGGCTGCTATTGAATCTAGAAGTGACCGTTTGAGGGGCTTAAAAGAAAACATTATTATGGGCCGTCTAATACCAGCAGGTACGGGTGTTCAGGCTTATAAGCGTTGGAAAATGGATGTAGAAGAAGATGATACTCAAATGGCAGCAGCGCTTCCATTTGCAATGGGGGCTACGTCAGAGACAACTGAGTCGACGACAAACCCTCAATAATCTGACAGTAAACTTAATAATCCCTCAGGTCGAATTTATTTGATTTGAGGCTAAAAAACTTGACGGTAGGGGCCTGCAGAGGTACTTATCAATCTTTTGGTAATAGGAGAAATAATGCCAACGATTAACCAACTAGTTCGTAGAGAGCGCAAAATTCAAAAAGAGAAGTCAAAATCTCCAGCTCTAGCAAAATGTCCACAAAGACGAGGTGTTTGTACTCGTGTTTTCACAACAACTCCAAAAAAACCAAATTCGGCTTTAAGAAAAGTTTGCCGTGTTCGTTTATCAAATGGTTTTGAGGTTAACTCATATATCGGTGGTATTGGTCACAACTTACAGGAGCATAGTGTTGTTCTTATAAGAGGTGGTCGTGTTAAAGATTTACCGGGTGTTAGATACCATACAGTTCGTGGTGTTTTAGATGCACAAGGTGTTAATGATAGAAAAAACGGTCGTTCTAAATACGGAACAAAAAGACCAAAAGCTTAAGTTAGAAAATAACCAGTAGAAAGTTAGTTAGATATGTCTCGTAGAAGAAAAAGTTTTAGACGCGAAATTATTCCAGATCCAATTTATAACGATGTTACATTGGCTCGTTTTGTTAAAAAAGTAATGCTTGATGGTAAGCAAAATACTGCACAAAAGATTGTTTACTCTGCATTAGAGCAAATGAGAGAAAAAGTTGGTGGTGAAGAGCCATTAACAGCTTTCAAAAAAGCTATTGATAATGTTAAGCCATCTTTAGAAGTTAGGTCTCGCCGTGTTGGTGGAGCTACTTACCAAGTGCCTGTTGATGTTCGTCCACAAAGACGTTTAACATTAGCTATGCGTTGGATTGTAGATAACTCAAGAAAACGTGGCGAAAAGACTATGGCTAACCGTATAGCTGCTGAGCTAGCAGATGCTTACAACAGCAGAGGAAACGCTTTCAAGAAAAAAGAAGACGTTCATAGAATGGCAGAAGCTAACAAAGCCTTCTCACATTTTAACTGGTAGTTAATACCAATTAATAAAAAAAGCAGCTTTAGGGCTGCTTTTTTTTTGCAAGAAATAAATAATGCAAAGCTTCGCAAAAAGGTACCAGGCATCTTGGTGCGAAACTATGCGTTATTAAATGAGGTGGTCATGTTTATTATTAAATTTTTTATAAAAAACTTTTTCATGTTTTTCTTAGGTATGGCCTCGCCATTTATTGCCTATCATATATTCGATCTAACTGTGCCAGGTTTAGGCTCTAAAGCAGTAGTAGCTGTTACTCAAGATGTGGCCTCCACTTATCATAAAGGTCACACTTCATTTACTGGGCTTATTAAAAAAGGAACATCTTGTCGTAAGCACTCTATTTACAAAAATAATATGTATATGAAGTGCATTGTTAAAGTGCCTGAAGATGCCGTGAGCCACGTAAAGTAAATATACAAAAAAGGGTCTAGATTAAAATCTTTTAAGCTTTAGTTGCTATGCAATAATTAAAAATTATGGATATGCTTATAAGCATGAAATTATTTATTATATGTATAAGTTTACTGCTTTCACTTGGTTGCATAGAAGAAGAAAGCCTTAATCCTAAAAATTTTGAGCCAGGTGTTATTAATCCGCAATCTATTGAGTCTAAGCTTCTTATGAATAACCCATGGTGTGTTTATGGTGAAGTAACTAAAGAAGATGGCCGTAAAGTTAAGGCAACATCAGTGACAATCTATAAAGATATAGAAGGCAATGCTAGTGCCGCTTATTATGAAGAAGATAAGCTAATTAGTGAGTACAATTATAAATATAAATTAAACTATCCTTTCCTTACTTGGGACACAGCTGCTGGGCCACTTTTTAAACAGATAGAAATATCTAAAGATAAGTTACAGGTAAAACACTACTATCAAGATAAGAAAAACCCTCATCTTGATCTAGAGGCGTGCCAAGCAATACGGTAATAAGCTTTGTCTCATCTTGATACGTAGGCCTGTCTTTTTTTTGAAATGTCTCTTAATAAGGCATATACTATTTTAAGACATATTCGGTACGTAGGAGATTAATGAGAAATTTAAAAGTTAAAATAAGTTTTTTAGTTTTAGCAACAACTACAGTATTAGCATTTCAAAATTGCGGTCAGCTAGATAACGCTAACTTTGATAATGCTGGCTCTAGTTCGGGTGGTGCTGCATCAGGTCCTACCTGCCCAGTTTCTTTAGAGCCGCAATGTGCTGTTGGCGAAAGAACTGTTCAAATTACAAATGACATAGGCTGTAGCGCATTAGTTTGTGAAGTAGATAATAGAGTTATAGCCTGCCCAGTTTATGCAGAGCCTACCTGCCAAGAAGGCGAAGAGCTTATTGTTGTTACAGATAGCAATAGCTGTAATATGCCTATTTGTGAAAAGCTAGAAGTGTTACCGCCGGTTTGTCCTGTTGTTAACGAGCCAAGCTGTGCAGCTAACGAAGAGATTGTAAGCTTTAATGATAGTAATGGTTGCCAAGACTTTAAGTGTGAACCTGTTCTTGTAGAAGACACTTGCCCGCAGTTTGAAGTCCCTGTTTGTGGAACTAACCAAAGCCTAGAGATGGCAATAGATTCTAATCAGTGCTCAATACCTTTTTGTTTTAATATTCCTTTGGAAATAGAAACGCCTAGTAACTCTGGTGGCTCAGGCGGTGGAGGCGGAAGTATTTCTGACCCTAATTCAAACATTCAACTAAGGTAAATCAAGGTTAGTATAGCAAATTAGCTATACTAACTAAAGCTTACTCACCATCAAATAGAGTTCCGTTGTCGATAACAATCAAGCTTTTTTCACTACTAATAGACCAGATGTCTCGCCCACCGTCATCACCTTGAAAGTTTGCAATAGCGCCAGCTCTAAAAAATTCACTAGTAATAAAGAACCTGTTGTCAGCACCAACACTAAATATTGGGGTTTTAAAAACACGAGTGATTACGCAGTTGTCGA
This sequence comes from Bdellovibrionales bacterium, assembly GCA_023299885.1. Taxonomy (GTDB): domain Bacteria; phylum Bdellovibrionota; class Bdellovibrionia; order Bdellovibrionales; family UBA1609; genus JALZUS01. The sequence goes on from JALZUS010000017.1 coordinate 21,788, forward strand.
GAACTCTCGGTACATTTCTAACCCAGCCACACATTCTCCAGGTTGTTCTGTAACTTCCTTTTTGTAGTGCGGCAGATTCAAATCCAACGGGCTGAACTGAGCTGGTATTTCCAAAGCCTGTATTATAATTTAAATCGCCCTCTGTTTGGTATCCTATAGCATATAAATTTGAGTAGTAAACTAAGTGTTCTGCAAAAAAATTCTTTTGAGCTGTGTAGATGGCAGCTAAGCCGGCTTTGGCTTCACTTTGTTTTGCTCTTTCTTGGTAGCTTTTAAATGAGGGTATGGCCACAGCGGATAAAATTCCTACAATAGCTATAACAACCATTAGCTCAATAAGTGAAAAACCTTTTTGAATATTAATATTTTTTTTATAATTATTCATATGTAAATAATTGTAATTTGTAGCTTTTATGAATACAAATTTATATTTTAAAATTCTCAGCTAAGAACACAAAATCCTTAGCAATGTACTATCTAGATATAAGGCGGTGCCTTAAAAGTGAGTGTGGCTTTGTGTTAGCGAAGAGCCCCTAGGTTATCAATAGCTTTAACTAAATTACACATATACTAGCCTTAGGGCCTTTCTTGGTGCAATGCTAAAGCATGTTTAGAATACTTCTTCTTATCTTTGCAGCATTAATCTGGGGTTTAGGTTTTGTTGGGACGCGCTGGACTTTTATGGATTACAGCGCTGTTTGGTCAAACTCATTACGCTTTTTATTTGCTGGTGGAATTGCTCTGCCGTTTTTATTTTTTAAAAGCCCCAAGCTTTTTAAAAATTTAGGCGTAATTATTTGTGCTGTGTTTTTAGGTGCTGGTCTGCAGCTTCAAACTATTGGTATAGAGCATACAACGCTTGCGAAGAGCGGCTTCCTTACTGTTTTTTATGCGATTTTCACTCCCATGATAATGCTCGTACTATTTAAGCAGAGTTTTAAAAAAATGTATTGGGTTTTAGTAAGTATAGCTCTTTTTGGAATTGCTATGATTTGTGAATTAAGCTTTTCGAATTTCAATGAAGGAGATTTTTTTATTTTATTGTCAGCTGTTTTATTTGCTATGCATATAGTGGCTGTAGACAAATATGCACAAAAAGAAAATGCTATTCTTTTTAATTTGGCACAATGTTTTTATATGGGTGTGTTTTGTGTCGCTTTTGGCTTGATCTATGAAGGGCCTGTAAGCCTAGCACCGCTGGCTAGTTTTGACGCTATTACTCAGCCTAGCTCTTTATGGGGTTTTATTATTTTATCTATTTTCTCTTCAATAATAGCCTTTAGTTTGCAGGTCTATGCACAACAAGGGATAGCTCCACATATAGTGAGTTTAGTTTTCTTGCTAGAGTCTATATTTGCTACTTTATTTGGTTATTTATTTTTTCAAGAAAAACTCAGTGGCTTGGCTATTAGTGGATGTGTCTTGGTCTTAATTTCAGTAGCACTTATCCCTTTATGCACTCAATATAAAAAAGAGGATATTCATGTCTAAAGAAAGAAAAAGATGTAAGTGGGTTAATATGAAAAACCCCTTGTATATAGCTTATCATGATAAAGAGTGGGGCCGCCCAGTTAAAAAAGATCAAAAGCTTTTTGAAATGTTAATTTTAGAGGGGGCTCAGGCAGGGCTTTCTTGGGAAACTATTCTTAATAAGCGTGAAGGCTACCGAAAAGCTTTTTATAATTTTGATATAGAAAAATGCGCAAAGCTCACAGATAAGTATTTAGAAAAACAACTTAAAAACCCAGAGATTATCCGCAACAGGCTTAAGGTTTATTCAGTCCGCACTAACGCTCAGGCTTTATTAGCATTAAAGTCAGAAACTAAAAAAAGCTTTAGTCACTTTTTGTGGTCGTATATTGATAAGAAGCCTATAAAAAACAAATGGAAAAAGCACAGCCAGATACCAGATAAAACAAAGCTTAGTGATCAAATCTCTAAAGATCTAAAAAAGAAGGGCTTTAAATTTATTGGAAGTACAATCATTTACGCTTATATGCAGGCAGTAGGCATGGTGGATGACCATACCGCTGATTGTTTTAGATTTAATGCTTAGCGGATTACGCCACAGGCAATTCTTTTTCCTGCGTTACCGGTAGGCTGAGATTTAAAGTCGTCCATTTTGTCATGGATAATAATAGCTTTGCCAATAATAAAGCTGTCGCTTTCGGAGTTGAGTAAATTTTTAGAAAGTTGTTTACCTGAAAACTGAGCATGTCCCTTGCTATCGCTATGCAAGTTACCAAGATCGCCAACATGCTTAATTTGGCTATCAGGGTTACCGTGACTATGCTTACCTGGGTTGAAATGCCCTCCAGCCGATTTACCATCGGCAGACGAGCAGTCGCCAAATTCATGGATATGAAAGCCATGCTTGCTATTAGGCTTGAGCCCAGAGACATTCGCAGAATAAACAACATGAGAGCTATATTGAACGAAATGAATCTCTCCTATTACAGAGCTTTTATTTTTGCTTATTAATTTAGCTGTAACTTGAGTTGCTTTTTTTTGAGTGGCACATGCAGATAGTACTAGTGCTAAGATAAAATACTTCATAAAACCTCCAAATATTATTTCTTATATATAGATTAGTAGCTCATAGAGGTAGATGTGAAGCAAGCCATTGTACAAAAGGCTTCAATACTAAGGTAAATGCAGTTAGTATACTGTTATGAGCTACAAAGATCCTGAAAAATTAGAAGACCTTAAATTTACTCGCAACATAGGCATTATGGCGCATATTGATGCGGGTAAAACAACAACTACTGAACGTATTCTTTACTATTCGGGTAAGAGTCATAAAATAGGTGAGGTCCATGATGGTGACGCCACTATGGATTGGATGGAGCAAGAACAAGAGCGTGGCATTACAATCACGTCAGCAGCAACAACTTGTTTTTGGTCAGACCATAGAATTAATATTATCGATACTCCTGGGCATGTGGATTTTACAATTGAAGTAGAGCGGTCTTTAAGGGTTCTTGATGGGGCTGTTGCTGTATTTGACGGTGTTAGTGGCGTAGAGCCTCAGTCAGAAACTGTGTGGAGGCAGGCTGATAAATATAAAGTGCCAAGAATATGCTTTGTAAATAAATTAGATCGCACTGGTGCTGATTTCTTTATGAGTGCAGAAACTATAAAGACAAAACTTAAAGGTAATCCAATAATCATTCAGTTGCCTATTGGTGCCGAAGAAAATTTCATTGGCCTTGTAGATCTTGTTAAAAACAAAGCTTTAGTGTGGACTTCTGAAGGCTTAGGAGAAGATTACCAAGAGCAAGACATCCCTGCTGAGATGGCAAACCAAGTTAAAGAGTACAGAGATAAAATGCTCGAAGGCTTATCTGACTTTGACGAAACTATTATGGAAAAGTTTTTAGAGGGCCAAGATATTTCTCCAGAAGAAATCGCATCTGCATTAAGGGCGGGTACTTTAGCTGGAGATATACAGCCAACACTGTGTGGTTCTGCTTTTAAAAATAAAGGTGTCCAGCCTCTGTTAGACGCTGTCATAGCTTATTTACCAAGCCCTGTAGAGAGGCCAGACATAAAAGGTGTTCATCCAGAAAAAGAAAATGATATTATTTGTGCCACTAATTTTGATGACCCAGCAGTAGCATTGGCATTTAAAATTGCATCAGATGCCTTTGCAAAAAATTTAGTTTTTCTTAGGGTTTATTCAGGCGTTATTAAAACGGGTGATCAGCTTACAAACCCAAGAGAAAATAAAAAAGAAAGAATTCAAAAAATATTTAAAATGCATTCTAACTCTCGAGAAGAGGTGACTCATTTAAAAGCTGGGGACATTGGTGCTGTTGTTGGTTTAAAATTTACAGCAACGGGTGACACTCTTTGTGCGCATCAAAAAAAGGTTGTGCTTGAGTCTATACAATTTCCTGAGCCAGTTATTTCGGTCGCTATAGAAGCAAAATCAACAGCAGATCAAGCAAAGATGGAAGAAGCCCTTGAAAGCTTACAAAGAGAAGACCCTTCTTGCCGTGTAATGACGGATGTAGATACTGGGCAAAGGTTGTTGTCAGGCATGGGCGAGCTCCACTTAGAGATTTTAGTGGATCGTATGCTTCGTGAATTTAAGGTAAAAGCAAACATTGGTAAGCCACAGGTTTCTTACCGTGAAACACTGACTCAAAAAACTAAAGCTAGTTTTCAAATGGAGCGTGAAGTTGCAGGCAATGTTCAAAAAGCCTCTTGTGATGTTAGTTTGTCTCCAGGTGAAAAAGGATCAGGTGTAAAAGTTAAATTTTCTAGCCGCTCAGACTTATTAACTCCAGAGCTTAAAGAAGCTTTTCAAACGGGGGCCACTGAGGCCGCAGAAGTAGGGGCTTTAGCTTCTTACCCTGTTGCAGATATTGTTATTGATTATACGGCACTAGAAATTTTTGAAAAAGAATCAACGCCAATGGTTTGCAAAATTGTAGGCGGGCAGGCTGTGCGTGATGCCTTAAGGTCTGCAAATGGATCTGTATTGCTAGAGCCTATCTTTAAGCTAGAGATACTCACTCCTGAAGATTACACGGGGAGTGTGATGTCTGATTTGAACGGGCGTCGTGGAAAAGTATTAAATATGACTCATAAGTCTGACTTACAGGTATTAGATGCTGAGGCTCCTTTGGTTGAGCTTTTTGGTTATGCCACAGACATCAGGTCGGTAAGCCAGGGTCGCGCCAGTTTTAGCATGAAGTTTTTAGAGTATGCGGCCACGCCATCAAGAGTTCAGAAAGATATTTTAGAGCGCATGGGGAGATAGGGTGCCAGGCTACTTTTTGAAACACTAAGTGTCATAGGCGATCAGATAAAAAATTCATTTTAAGCCGCTGTATAAATATATCTTTATATCAGCCAG
>JALZUS010000018.1 GCA_023299885.1 Bdellovibrionales bacterium
GTTTGCCATGGGCAGACACCGCTCGGTAAACCGTAGCCAGCATATGGTGTTTGACTTTGAATCCCACCGTATCCCTGGAAGTTACCTGATACATTAAATTGAGCCATTGCACTTGCTGCAAAAAAGCTAATTATAATTGATAAAACTATCTGTTTCATAATGTCTCCTATATGACATAACAAACACAAAAAAGTGTTTCATATATATACTCGACAGTTCCATTCTAAGACTTTAACCCTATTAGCTCAGATACTATATATAAGATCTGAGGCCCCTAGACCGCCTAGAACCTACCTCTACCTAGGCTTTCATCCTACTGCTAGACCTTACACTATTAATAAGGCCTCCACCTAAAAAGCCATTGATGAATTAGGCTCAAACCCTAAAATACATACTATGAAAACACCTATTCTTTGCGTTGATGATGAACCCGGAAACTTAGAAGCCCTCGAAAGGATTTTCAGAAGCGACTATAAAGTTTTAAAAGCTAACTCTGGAATTGAAGCCTTAGAGGTATTAAAAAGCAACCCTGATATCGCCTTAATACTTTCTGACCAGCGCATGCCTGAAATGACCGGTGTTGAGTTTTTAAAAAAATCTATGGAAAGCCACCCTAATACTATACGCATGCTTTTAACAGGATATACAGACATTGATTCTGTTATAGACGCTATTAACTCAGGCCAAGTTTACAGATACCTGACTAAACCTTGGGACTCTGTAGACCTTGAAAACACAATTAAAAAAGGGGTTGAGCGCTATAAGCTTTCTTCAGAGCTTTATATTAAAAATAAAGAACTTAAAGAAGCCCTTAACGAGCTTAAAACACTAGATCAATCTAAAACCAATTTTATGCTTTTAATTAACCACGAGCTTAAAACCCCTTTAACAGTGCTTTCTAGCTTTTTAGAGCTTTTAAAAGAAACGACCTTAGACGATGAACAAACACTTTTTACTAAAAAAATTGATATTAGCACTGAGAAACTTAAAAAACTAATTAATGATGTTTTAGAATTACTAAAAGCAGATTTAGGGCAAATTCAAACAAGCCTTAAAAAAATAAATACAGCAAACTTATTTAAAAGCCTACAAACCAATGTAGGCTTAGCTAATAAAGAAATCTGCTTAAAGTCTTCTGAGCCTAACCAAGAGATTAACTCTGATGAGACTATCATTAATAAAGTGCTTTCAGAGCTTTGCAATAATGGCTATAAATTTGGTGATAAAAAAGATTTAGAATTTGTTTGCAAAAAAGATAATGATTCTGTGTTTCTAGGAGTTAAAAATACAGGATCAGAAATTAAAAAAGAATCTATAGATAAAATATTATCTGCTTTTACTTTAGATGAAGACGCTTTAAACCACACCACGGGAATGGGGCTTGGGCTTAGCATATGCCAAGCTTTACTTAAAAACATAAATAGCCAACTTGAAATCAAAAGCGCCAACAATGAAACCCTTGTTGGATTTAGCTTAAAGTAATTTTTATTTTAAGTAGTAATAAATACGAGTTCTTTGGCATGAGAAATTTGCTAGGCCCAATATAAACGCAACAGTCTAAATGCAAAGGTCGAATGCCAAAGCATGTCTGAGTTATTTACTACTACTTAAAATAAAAATTACTTTAAGTTATCTAAACGGGACCATAGCAGATGATCGGCGAGGACCATCCACACCATACTTTCAATAACCACTAAAGCTCTTGGAATAATACATGGGTCATGTCGGCCCTGCTTAGCCACATTTAAGACGCTTGATGTTGGCTTAAATGAAACTCTAAAAGTAATATCTTCTCCATTAGTAATACCGCCCTGTACACCGCCATACTGGCCCGTGTTTTCAGAATGGTAAACAGAACCTTCTTTATCAGTAGCTTCAAAGCCATCACCAATTTCAAAACCATTAACAGCACCAATACTCATTACTGCCGAAGCTAACTCCGATTTCATTTTTTTAAAAACGGGTTGCCCTAAACCAGCACTAACGCTACTTACTCTGCAAAAAGCGACTCCGCCATAGCTTTTACCACCTGCTTTAGCCTCTAAAAGCATTTCCATAGCCTCTTCATTGAGGTCATTATCAGAAAAGCCTGTCTGAGTAGGAAGCCCGCCCATAAGTTCAATGTCTTCTATGGGACCCATTTTTTGAGTCATGGCTTCTACTTTGATATTTTTTAAAATTTCTAAACACAGCATTTTTGCAAACGCACCAGCAATTACTCTTGATACAGTTTCTCGCCCAGAAGACCTACCACCACCACGTGGGTCATTATGATTAAACTTATTTTTCCATACTTTATCAGCATGCCCTTTACGCTCTGGTAAATTTTTATAATCTTCTGACTTTTGATCTTTATTTTTAATAGTGACGGCAATAGGCGTACCTAATGTTTTCCCTTCAAAGACTCCACTTAGTATTTTAGGAAGGTCGGCTTCGTTTCGTGAGGTTACAACTTCAGACTGACCCGGCCTTCTGCGCTCTAAAAATTGATTTAATATTTCTGAATTCACTTCAAGCCCTGAAGGCACACCTTCAATGAGCACTCCCATAGAGTCCCCATGGCTTTCTCCAAATGAAGTCATCTTAAAAATATGTCCAAAACTATTAGCACTCATACAATACATTCTACCTTTTCATTAAGCTTCTGGCATCTCAAACTGTTCAAAACATTTAGACCAAAAATATCTCTGGCCCTTAGCCTGCTCTCTAAACATTTTTTCACCTGAAATATAAATTGAGTTATTTATAGCTGCAATTTCTCTAGCAATAGAGTTTTCTTTATAATCTAAATCAATAACATACTTTGGAGACCATTTTTTAGGGATAACACTATTATAATTGCCCGCCGCCCATATAAGCACATCGCAGCTCGACCTCTTTTTACTGCCAAGCCTTGGCTTAGCTTCTCTTGCCGAGTAATAAGAAGTTAAAACAGGCAAAACACTTCTCATAGCTGTTAAGGTTCCACCGCCACCCCACACAACAATGCTTTTATTTTCTATATCTATATTTTTGAATAGGCTTTTTAAACCCTGCACATCAGTATTTTCACCATAGGTTTTTTTAGAAAAATATATGGTGTTTACGGATACTACTTTTTTTACAGTTTCAGATTTGTGGCTTAAAATTTCTAAGAATGTTTTTTTATAAGGGCTAGTAATTGCCGCAGCCTTTAAGCCTATTTTTCTTAAAAAACTTAAGTCTTTAAATTCTACAGAAGATATTTTTAAAACCGGACAATCTTTATTATGAAAAAACTGTCGGTGCTCTAAGGGGGTATAGCTATGCTTTATGTTAGACCCTAAAATAGCAGCAAATTGTTTTGTTTGCTTAGGCCTCATCACAAAGTCACTAACATAAGGCTGATCCAGGGCACTTCCATTATTTATTTTTGCAAAATTAATTTTCATTTGAGATTGCAACAAACGATACCACTCCCACCGACCATTAATAGATCTTGGCAATAGTGACCTACCTGTTTTATTTTCAGCCCACCAATCATGGTAAGTCTCTAAGTCTTTAAAGCTATTTACTTCTGGAGAGACTTTTAAATGATAATGATTTTGGTATTTATTAAGCCTACCCAAGCTTTCACTGATAGAACCTGAAATATTATGTAACGATAAAATATCAATATCTTTAGGGGGCTCGCCTAACTCTATAGCCCAATCTTTTTTTATAGTTTCTGGTAACTCGCCTTTAAACGATAAATCTCTATAACTAAAAAGTATTTTATCTTTTGGTAAAGTATTGATAGCTGTTTTAATTTGATCATCAGTTAATAAATCATCTCGCAATTCAAAAAAGCGCACTGGCCAATGTGACTTATCAGAATACCAATCCGTAAAATTTTTAAAATGTTGAGGTAAAAGTGTTATCGAAAAATTAGGCCCTCTAGATTCATTTTTTTTAAAGTAAAAGCTAATGAGCTCAGAAATATTACTTCCGGAAGAGAGCTGTCCAGATTCACCCTGCAAACCTTCTGGCAAAGTAATAACTTTATCGGCCCAATCTGTATATCTTTTTTCACGCTCTTCATAGCGCTCAAAATACTCTTGCAAAGAACTTACAGAAGCATCAAGCCTAGGCCTATTAGTAAAAATACGGCCTTCTTTATCTGAGTCTCTTCTTAAAAAAATAATTTTAGCATTTTCAGGGATTTCTCGGTTATAACCGGCACCAACAGCTATATAAAGACTGATATTATTGTGATTAGTATTTTTTATGACAGTAAATAAAGCTTTTCTTTCTTGCTCTCTAAAATAATTTTCAGAGTAATCATCAAATATTTGAGTGATCTTAAGGCCTGTTTGCTTTTCTATTTCTAAATCTAAATCTAAAAACTTTTTACTACTGTCTTCGCGGTAAAACTCTGAAAGTTGTTTTAAAAAAGATGTTTTACCTACACCCCTATGTCCTACAATTAAATAAATCACTTTACGCCTACGCAGTCCCAAAACTCCGGGAAGCTCTTATTAACCACATCTTTATCCACAATTTCTATGCGAGTACCCATGGCATTAAGTATCCCTGCTGCCATAGCCATTCTATGATCTTTATCCGGATTAAAAACAAAACTATAATTAGACAGCTCTTTATCAGTAGACCCTTTTACAATAAAGCCATCCTCTTTAACTTCTACATCTCGGCCAATTTCCCTTAAAAGCTCAGCTGTTTTTAAAATTCGATTGGATTCTTTATAAGCTAAATGCTTTGCGCCATACAAATGACTTTCACCTTCAGCAAAAGCACATAAAACCCCTAGTACAGGAAACAAATCAGGTGACTGGCCAATATCAAAGGCAACAGCTTGAAGAGGGCTTTTAGAAACTGATAACACTTCGTCTTCTAAAGATATATCAACACCCATTAACTTAAGAATATCCACAAAGACTTTATCTGGCTGCAAGCTGTTTTCTGGAAAGCTTTTTAAACGACAGCTCCCATGCAAAGCACCCAAAGCGGCTAAACTAAACATAGAGCTCATGTCTGGCTCCAAAGTATAGAAATGCTGCTGGGGTTTAGATTTTAAAATTGTATATTCATTGCCTGATACTTTTATTTTCATACCCAGTTCTTTCACAAGACCTAGAGTCATATTTAAATAAGAATCAGAAACAGCTGATTTACTTTTATTAAAATGAAGATCAAAATCTAAATCCCAAGAGCTTAAGATAAGAGCCGACACAAATTGACTTGTTTTAGATGCATCTACATAAACAGCATCACCCATAGGCTTCCAACCATTAGAATTAATTTTAAGGCTATTGCCAATAATAGCAGCCTCTACACCTAGCTGCCTTAATAATTTAACTAGGCCTTCTTGAGGCCTAGAAAAAAGCCTTTCACTACCCGTTAAAGTATATTGGCCTGGTACTCTCGACACCCTTAATGCTAAAAACCTTAAAGTTGTACCACCATCTCCGCAGTAAAACTCAGACTGACCACCAATTAAATCTGATAAAGCTTTTTTAAGGTGAACTACATCTTCTGATCCAGAGGCACCCTGCACATAAAGTTCATTATTAAAGCTAGAAGCTATCAGCGCTCTATTTAACAAAGATTTAGAACTACTCAACTGACCTACAAAATTAAAACTCATTTTTCAACCCAACCTTGGCGAATGGCCTCATCCATTATCTCGACAAAACTTACTGGTTTGATTTCAGGCTTTAAGCTTTTATTAATAAATACAAAGTTAACCTCGTCATGGCTTACTTTTTTCTTGTCTTGTAGCAATAGATTTTTAAATAGGCCCTGAGCTAAAGGTAAAAGAGATTTTCCTTCTTCTGATTGTTGCATTGGTATTTTTCTCTCTAAAGCTTTTTTTTGAATTGATAAATCTACATCAAATTTTTTCTCGCTCCATATTAAAGAGAAATGTAACCCCTGACCTACAGCCCACCCATGTGGTAGTCTATGCATAACTTCAAAAGCATGCCCAAGGGTATGACCCAAATTTAAAACTTGCCGGTCACCCAGCTTTTCATAAGGGTCTTTTTCAACCCATTTATATTTTTCTTCAACAAGTCCTGGAAGTTGCTCCCATAAATTTTTATCTGCATAAGTATCGATAGAAATTAAAAGCATTTTAAATGCCTCTCCCCAAGCCTGCCGTTTTAAGTTTTCGGGGTTTAACTCTAGCAACTCTTTAATGATTAGAATTTTTTCAGCTTTATAAAAACTACCTATTTGATTTTTGTAGCTACCACTATTTAAAGCCGTTTTACCACCATGTGATGAATCTATAGCTGCTAGCCATGTTGTAGGTATGTGAATCAATGGCACGCCTCTTTTTAAGGTACTTGCTACAAACCCACCGAAATCACCAACAGTACCACCGCCCATAACTATAATTTTTGAATTTTTAAATGAAAGACTTTTAGAGGCTTCTAAAATTTTATCCATATGCTGTGGAAAAGAAGACAAATCCTTTAAAGACTCACCGGCCTCTACAGCATAAGAGCAAGTGAAAGTATCAATAAATTGTTTTGCTTTATCAAAAGTCAGTAAGTGCTTATCGAAAATTAAAAAATGATCAGATAGTTCTTTTAGCTCGCTCAGTTGATTAATATAAAAAACATCTGAAACTAATGAGGACATACTTAGTCACTGCCTCTTAATTTTGGATCAAGAGCATCTCTAAGCCCATCGCCCATTAAATTAAAACATAAAACTAAAACTAAAATACATAATCCAGGCATAGTAACTAACCAAGAGGCAGTCTCTAAATAGTCTTTAGAGTCTGTAAGCATAACGCCCCACTCAGGTGTTGGCGCCTGTGCGCCCATCCCTAAAAACCCTAGAGCGGCAACATTTAAAATACCATCACTAAAACCTAAAGATGTTTGAACAATAATTGGAGCTAAGCAGTTAGGTAAAATATTAAGAACCGCTTTTCTAAAGTGACTTGCCCCAAAATTTGTATTGGCCATAACATATGATTTTTGTTTTTCGGCCATAACAGCAGCACGGATAATCCTAATAAAGTTTGGCAAAGCAACAACACTCACAGCAATAATTCCGTTAATGAGTGATGGGCCTAATAAAGCCACAATAACAATAGCTAATAAGATACTAGGCAATGACATAATGACATCAACTAACCTCATAATAAATGCATCTACTTTACCGCCAAAATAGCCAGCTGATACACCTAGCAACAAACCAAAAATAAGATCTAATACAACAACCATTAAGCCTACGCCAAAGGAAACTCGAGTCCCATAAATGAGGCGGCTTAAAAAGTCCCTACCTATATCATCAGTCCCTAGTAAATGTAGGTTTCCATTGGCAGCATAAGACATAGGCTGTAATTTATAGGCGTCTTCAAAAATTTCATTAGGACTATAAGGCGCCAGTAAAGGAGCAAAGATAGCCACAAATAAAAAGCAAATTAATAAAAACAAGGCTACTGTAGCCCCTTTATTTTTAGTGAAATTTTTAAAAAATGTTTTCAATATCTACTCCGGCACTTTAAGCCAACAACACAAAATAACAGTTTAAGTATTAGAATCTCTTAGCGTTGGATTCACAATAATATAAGTAATATCCACCATTAAATTTACAAAAATAATAACACAAGCAATTAATAAAATTGAACCTTGTACAATTGGATAGTCTCTCGCCTCTACAGCCGTCACTAACCAACGCCCTATGCCCGGCCAAGAAAAAATTGTTTCAGTAAGAATAGCTCCAGTTAAAACAGCGCCTAATAATAAACCAATAACAGTCACAATTGGGATCAACGCATTTCTTAAAGCATGAATTACAACAACTGCTTTTAAAGTTAAACCTTTTGATTTTGCAGTTCTAATATAATCTTCACCTAAAACTTCTAATAAACTAGAACGGGTCATTCTTGCTATACTTGCAAGTGGCACAGTTGCCAAAACAAAGGCTGGTAAAATTAAATGATGGACTGCGCTTTTAAAAGCTAACCAAGGCTCGTCGCTAAACCAAGAGTCTATCAAAAGAAGACCTGTAACGCGATTAATGTCATACATAACACTAATCCTGCCAGAAACAGGCGTCCACCCCTTATTAACCGAGAAAAACATAATTAAAACGAGGGCCCACCAAAAGATAGGCATAGAGTAGCCTACTAAAGACGTCCCCATAAGCGTGTAGTCCCACGGCGTGTTTCGCTTTACAGCTGCAATAATCCCTATAGGTATACCTATCAAAATAGCAAGGAACATACCTAGGAACCCAAGCTCTATTGTCGCAGGAAATCTTGCAAAAAATTCTTTAATTACAGGTTCTCTAGAAACAATAGAGTTTCCAAAGTCACCAGTCATAGCTTTACCAACAAATGAAAAATACTGTTGAATGACAGGTTTATCTAAACCTAAGTTGGCCTGCATTTCTAAATACATTTCTTCAGAAACACCACGCTCACCAAACATAGCCAAGATAGGATCACCAGGAACCAATCTTATAAATGCAAAGGCAACTAAACTAACACCGAACAAAGTCGGTAAAGAAGCGATAAGCCTCTTTACAATTAATTTAAACATTATTGGATATCAACACCGTAAAAGATATCAGAACCAAATGGACTTTGCGTGTAACCAGTTACACCTTTTGCCATAGCTTTAAAAACTTTTGAATGAGCAATAGTAACCCAAGGCACCTGCTGTTTAAAAATAGCCTGAGCTTCTTTGTAATGCTTAGAGCGAAAACCAATATCAGTACTTACTTTTGCGCGCTCAACATGAAATTGGTATTTTTTATTACACCAACGAGCATAGTTACTACCCGCTTTAACTGCAGCACATCCCAATAAAGTATTAAGGAAATTATCAGGATCACCATTGTCACCCGTCCAACCCAGCTGAAGCATATCATGCTCCCCTGCAGACGCCTTCTTTAAATACTCAGTCCACTTAAATGTTACTAGTTTTACTTTGATACCTACTTTAGCTAAATCAGCCTGCATCATTTCACCCATCTTTTTACCCGATGGGTTATATGGGCGGCTTACAGGTAAAGTCCAAATTGTTGTTTCAAAACCATTTTCTAATCCAGCTTTTTTTAATAACTTCTTTGCCTTTTCAGGATCAAAATCATAACCCTTAGTTGCTTTTTGGTAAGACCACATTGTCGGTGGTATTGGGTTCTTAGCTACTGTTGCATTGCCTAAGTAAATAGCCTTCATGTAAGCTTCTCTGTTAAGAGCATGATTAATAGCTTGCCTTACTAATACATTATCAAAAGGCTTCTTTTCAGTATTCATAGCGAGGTAACCTACGTTTAACCCTGGCTGACTAATTACTTTTAATTTTTTATTAGCTCTTATACTTGCAATATCTGTTACAGATGGTTCATTCACAAAGTGACACTCTCCTGCTTTAAGCTTTTGAGTTCTAACACTTTTATCTGTTGTAATACTGAAAATTAGGTTATCAATTTTTGCTTTACCTTCGTAGTAACCAACATGAGCTGTGTATCTAATAAGAGTATCTTTAACATACTTTTTAAATACAAAAGGGCCGGTTCCCACTGGAAGCATATCAATTTTTTCTTTTTGTTTTTTAGCCGCTAAATGGTCTCCGTACTCTGCTGATAAGATACTTGCAAAGTCCATTGCTAAGTTAGCCAAGAAAGGAGCCTCTGGGCGAGTTAGTATAAATTTAATTTTATACTCATCAAGCTTTTCTACTTTTGAAATAACTTTGCCCATGTCCATACTTCTGAAGTATTCATATGTACCACCGTTAACTAAATGGTATGGGTGGCTTTTATCCATCATCCTGTTAAAAGAAAATAAAACATCGTCAGCATTAAATGTACGCTTAGGTGTATAGTTTTCTGTTGTGTGAAATTGAACACCTTTTCTTAAATCAAAAGTAAATTCTTTACCATCTTTTGAAACAGTCCATTTAGTGGCTAAACCTGGGCTTACTTTTGTGCTCCCCTGTTTAAATTCTACAAGGCGGTTATAGATTGTGCGCGAGCTTGCATTAAAAGTAGCTCCATCTGTACCTAACTGAGGATTAAAAATCTTTGGGCTAGCCTCAGAGCAATAAACAAAAGTTTTCTTTTTTGCTGCCGATAAATTAAAAGCCATAAATAAACTTATTAGAAAAGTTATTAAACGCATTTTTTCTCCTTGTATAATAGCTAAATTTTTATTGGATGATCATATCTATATAATGATGCTATGAGTAGCATCTCTATAAAATTTATAACCCTTAAATAGACCCATTATGGGTACGAAATATATTTAATAACCCTATAAAGACCAGTCTATTGGGGTTTGAGTCTGTTTTTTTAAATACTGGTTTGCTTCTGAAAAGTGTTCACAACCCAAAAAGCCTCTATAGGCCGACAATGGTGACGGATGCACAGACTCTAAGACCTTGTGCTTATCTCTATCGATATGCTTCCCCTTTTTTTGAGCATAAGCCCCCCAAAGCATAAATACTGTATTTTTTGTCTGCGTATTAATAATTTCAATTATCTTATCTGTGAAAGATTCCCATCCTTTTTTTTGGTGTGACCCTGCCTTATGAGCCTCTACAGTAAGAATAGAGTTTAGCAATAACACACCTTGCTCAGCCCAAGCTGTTAAGTCCCCATGCTGAGGAGCCTTAAAACCTAGCTTTGATGATTCGAGCTCTTTATATATATTTCGTAAAGATGGAGGTATTTTTATGCCTTTGGGTACTGAAAAACTCAAACCGTGGGCTTGGTTAGTATTATGATAAGGGTCTTGTCCCAATATAACGACCTTTACAGAATCAGGGCTTACAAAGTTAAAAGCCCTAAAGAGGTCTTTTTTTGCAGGGAATATTTCTTTACCCTCCTTAAGCTCGCTATCCAAAAAATTCTGCAGAGAGATAAAGTAATCTTTAGTTAGCTCTTCTTTTAAAAAAGGCTTCCAAGGCTTAGGGATTTGTTTTTTTAAGTCCATAAAAGAGAGATAAACATAGATATTAAAAGAAGAGAATAGTATTAAATGCCTAGATTTTAGGCTTAATACTTAACAAGCACTTTACTTACACCTTTTTTACACGTATTTTGAACATTATGAACGAACAAGCACTCCCCCTTACCCCAAAAGAAAAAGATGTTTTAAAATTTATAGAAAGCTATTTTAGCAGTGAGGGCACATCGCCCACTTATACAGAGATTAAGTCTCATTTTGGATGGAACTCTTACAACTCTGTACAAAAATTTCTCAAACAACTTCAGAGAAAAAATTATATCTTTTTGCCTGGTGGTAACCAAAAAAGAGCCATTCAACTTTTACAAGCTTCTGATAGCGTGCTTGCCGCTAGTCGAAATATCATAAGAGGTCATTTCGACAAAACAACTCATAGAAAAAACTTAAACAAACCAAGCGCTCTTAAACCTTTATCTACACAAAATGAAACAGCACCTATTGGAGAAATATTTAGCCTTCCGCTATTAGGAAGTGTTGCTGCTGGACAACCTATAGAGTCCTACCTCCATGATGAATTTATTGATGTGCCGGCTACATTAGTTAAAAACCCAAGTAAAAGCTATGCTTTAAAAGTGAGTGGAAGCTCTATGATTGGTGATGGCATATTTGATGGTGATTTTATTTTTGTACAAGAAAAAGATCATGCTTTTAACGGAGATATGATAGTCGCCATGGTTAATGGCGAAGCTACAGTTAAAAGGTATTACAAAAACATAGAAAAGCAGCTCATCGAGCTTAGGCCCTCTAACCCCAGCATGGACAGCATGTGGTTTGAAGCCTCAGAGGTTAAAATCACTGGGCTTGTTGTAGGCCTTATGAGAAAGTTTTTTTAAAAGCTTAAATTTAATTGTCCCGACACTAAGACTCTGTTAACTCTAGCTTTATGAGCAAAGAAACTATAACAATCCAGAAGAAAAAACCGATGAGCCTTTTTGACAAGATTGGCGTTTGGTGCAGCGGCATATGCGTTGTGCATTGTATTCTACTTCCTGTTTTTGTTTTAAGCTTTCCTGTGCTCAGTAAATACCATGAGCAACTCGATGAGCTTTGGCATAGTGTATTTGCAATAGCCTCTTCTTTATTTTTTATTTTAGCTTTTTCTATGGGATACAAACACCACAAAAACATACAGCCGCTTATTATAGGTGTTATTGGGTGTGGCCTACTTGCTGTTTCATACTTTTTCCACGATAGCTTGCCAGAATACCTAGAGGTCTTAACAGTTATTTTAGGCGGACTCTTTTTAATGGGCGGCCACTTCTGGAACCATCATTGCGGCCATTGCCACCACGACCATTCACCTATAGAAAAATGCCAACACTAATTTAAAAATATAGCTTTTAGATTTCATCAAAATTAAGCGTAATATTTTTGCTAGCTGGTTTTGCCTGACAAGAAAGGCTTTCTTTTTCTTGAATATTATCATCAGTTAAAATCCCTAAATCCTCTTGAATAACAGCACCATCAGTCACTTTACACATACAAGCCATGCAAGCTCCATTCATACAAGAAAAAGGCACATCTACATCAGAAGCTACAAGCTGATCTAAAATTGAATCATACTTAGAGTCCCAAGCAATAGTTTGCTCTTCACCAGAGCTTATAATTTTAATTTGCGCTTGATTTGTTACTGATGCATTCGTTACATCACCAATCATGGTGCCTTCACCAAAGGATAAATCTTCATCTTTTGACACTGGTGTCGCAAAAGACTCTTTATGGATTTTATTTTTATCGACACCGTCATTCAATAAATAAGACTCTATGGTCTCCATATAACCCTCAGGGCCGCACATATAAAAAGAGCCTTCTAAACTAACAACAGACTTTAAACTTGTCGGCGTAGGTCGGCCACATAGAGTTTTATGACCAGAGTCTTCTTGAGTGAAAGAATAAATAACCTCTAACTGACCGCTATACTTTTCTTTTAAATTCTCTAGCTCATTAAAAAATATAACATCATTTTTTGTTTTGTTTAGATAGTAGAGTTTAGCATTACTATTTGTCTCGTTAAGTACCGACTTCAAAATAGAATACATAGGGGTTATACCACTCCCCGCCGCAAAAAAAGTATACTGATGACCATTAATAATTCCATCCTCTGGCAACAGCTTGCCGGCTGGTGGCGCTACTAATAATTTTTTACCTTCAACAATATTATCTACTAAAAATGTCGACATCCTACCATTTTCAATTTTTTTAACAGTAATGGCATACTTGTTTTCTGATGGCTCTGAAGAAAACGAATAACTTCTTATAACTTCTTCTCCGTTTATAAGCGATTTAATCCCTATAAACTGCCCCGGCCTATAGGTGAATTTATTTTTAATATCTTCTGGGATATCAAAAAATAAAGTCACAGCGTCTTTTGTTTCTTGTCGTTTTTCTTTAATACTTAATGGATAAAACATGTCTTAACCTATTTCTATATCTTTGTGTTTTTTTGTTGGGCCATATAATACAGGGAGCTTTCCAGAAAAATCAATTTTCAAAACACCACCTGGAACATTCACTACTATATTGTTTGTTTTAATTTTTTTATGAGCGCTGTAGGCCGCTGCCACAGCGCCCGTACCGCAAGCTAAAGTAAAATTCTCTACACCACGCTCAAATGAAATAGAGTCTATTTCGTTATTTTTTATATATTTAAGAAAAGTAATATTAGCACCACGTGGAGGCAAACGGTCAGTCTCTCTTAGCTGTTTACATATAAGAGTTAAGCTTTCTGTGTCCTCTAAATTAAAATTATTTTGGTCAACATCTATAACAAAATGAGGCACACCAGAATCTATTAAGTCGCCAACAACCAAACTATTATTTACCTGCTCTTTGTGGTTAACAAGCTCTTCATTTAATACTGACATTTCGACTTTTGAAAACCCTTCGCTCTGAGGTATACACTTTATAGAGCCTGATAGTGTTTTTAAGTGAAATACAGATTCTGCAAGCCCATTAGCACTCACAAATGAAGCTACACAACGAGCAGCATTCCCACACATCTCGGCCCTTGAGCCATCATTATTATAAAAGTCCCATTCAAACTCTGAAGGGCTTAATTTACTTAGGGTTAAAAAACCATCCACCTTATGCTGCTGACAAAGATCAATCACTAGCTTTGGGTACTTGGCCCTCATAGCTTCAACAGAGGCCACCTCTGCGCCTATAAGGCTACATATAATAAAGCTATTACCAGTGCCTGACCATATTTCTGCATTTAACATGGGTTAGTTATAACAGGATCAGCCAAAATACCCAAATTGAATAGTTATCGATGACAAATTTTGTCTATTTATCACAAGTTTGCCAGCTCAATAACAATACTTTACCTGTAATTATATGGCCCTCAACTTGCTTTAAAAGACGTAGAACTAAACACAAATAACCGGAGGAATAATGACCCAAATCTCTAAACTGATGAAAACAAGCTTAATAGTGGCTATGTCTCTATTTTTAATAAACTGTGGAGGATCTTCAGACGAAGAAAAACTTGTTAAAGAGCATAACAGCCTAGCACAAGAAATAAATGCAATGGGTACACCAGACACTGATTGGTCTGAGGCAGAAATAGAAAGCTATATTGCTAAGCTAGATAGGCTAGATATTTTAGTTTATGAAGCCGATTCAGATCCAGCAATTATTGGGAGCTTTGGCAACGCTTCTGTTATCTCTAATAAAAGAGATAATGCGTATAGAGTATTAAGTGAAAAAAGGTCTTTATTAGACTACCGAAAAAAATCAGAAAAACTACAGACTATGCTTACTGAGTTTGCAACAGAATATGATAACACTTTAAAAGAGTTACAAACTATAGATCCAACTAGTAAAGTTGAATTGAATAGCTATATAGTTAAAATAGAAAAATCTAAAAGTAATTCAAAACAAATTAAAGAACTTCTTAATAACATTAGCAGACTACAAAACACTGACCTAAAAGATAAGACTTTATCTCTTTTAAAAAATGCTGATGATCAGCTATCTGAAATTGAAGAGGCTATTAAAATACAGCTTAATGAGCTTTCTAAAGAAACTAGTGAAGCTGAAGTTAATACTGAAAAGAAAAGCATTGAATTGCTTTTAGCTTCTCTAGCTAAAAGTTCAATAGAACTAGGCCCATCTTACGAAAAAATTGATTCAATGAATCGAGAAGAGTTAGTAGCTTTATACAATGAGACCGTAAAGCTACAAGGCGATGTTGATATACTTGAAAATATGATTTCATCAGATGATGGGATTTCTCAGTCTAAAAAAGATAATCTATTAACTCTTTTAGATGGAGCTAAAAAGCAGTTTGAAATTGCCGAACAGGACCTTACAGCTAAAATGTCTTCTTTAGAAATTAACACTGTTGAAGTTGATAGCCCTATTAAAATAGAGGGCTTAGAAGAAGCTGCAGAGTAATCTAATCAACTTTTATAAGATAAAAAGCCAAGCTATAGTAGCTTGGCTTTTTATTGTCCAAAAGGGGCACCTGTAAAAACCCTATACACAGAAAAACGCTGTAATTGCCTTTATTTACAGTTAAGCATGGCATAGTTATCGCTATATAAAGAGGTAAAGGAACGCTATATGAAACACTTAAAAAGTAATCACAGAATAAAAATTCAACTTAAAAAGAAAGAGGTTAATTTAGATATTGCCCTCGCTTCATTAAAACGTATTCAAAAAATATTAATTGAAAAAAAGAAAAAATAATTACACAGAGGAACGTACTATGAAAAGAAAAGACGCCGAGTTATCAATGTTTGCCTTTACTGCTTTTATCATTATTGGGTTTATGCTTATACCTGTTATGGGATAAAATTAGTTTAAAAAAGGCATAAAAAAACCGAGCACTCAGGCTCGGTTTTTATGTTTAAGCTATAAACAAGCTTAGAACATTGTGTAGCTAGCAGTTAAGAAAAAACCGTGATCAACTTGGAAGTTGCTACCGTTAATGAACGGAAGTTGCTCAGCCTTATAAGCATAACGTAAAGTTAAGAACTCATTTAACTTAGACTCTAAACCAGCGTTGATAATTACATCAGTAAGATCAATTTCGCTTTTATCAGCAGCTTCTAAAGCAGCGTCATCAGTGCTGTAAGATAATGGAGTGTAAGTTTCTACACTTGCATAAATTTTAGCAGTTTCGCTTAATTTTTCGTTGAAGTATAAACCTAATTTAACACCGTAAGAATCTGAATCGAATCTATCAGAAACTGTACCAGTTGCACCGTCAACAACTACGTCAAAAGCACCTTCAGCCATAGTTTGCTTAGCAAAAACACCAGCTTTACCATGTAAATGTCTGCTGTCTGTTTTAATGAACTGAGCTAAAACACCGATTGACTCAGCTAAAGTTAAGATACCGAAAGCTTCAGTTGATTCAAAAGCGTCTGTTGTAGCTGTTTGAGTACCCGTGTAAGCAACAGGAGCTGCAGTCTTAACTAAAGTTTTGAAAAGATTAGTTTTAGCTTCTGCTTCAGCATAAAACTTTAACCAGCTAATAGATGGTAGCTCATGGTTGTACTCAGTTGATAAGATTAACTCATCAGCACCTTTAACAAACTCATCAAATGCAGCATTTTTTGAAATGCTCTCGTTGATTTTAAGAGTGTTCTTCCAAGCATGGTTGCCTGCAGCGTAATCTAGGTTACCAGTAAGGTTACCAGATAAAAATACTGACTCGCCATCTTGAGCTGAAGGGTTGTTGTCTGTTGACTGAACGTTTGCAGCTGCACCTAAAGATAAGCCTTTTGTCCAACCAGCGTTTGCTACTGCTGACATTGATAATGCCGCAAGTATAACTAATAGATTTTTTAACATAAATCGTCTCCTTGTTGTTTTGTTATTATTATTTTCTTTACTTGCTAATTAAGCTACTAGTCCTTTAGATAGTCAAGCTGACCACGCAGAGACCATTAAGTAAGTTTTAAGCAGCCCTAAACTGTATTTTTTAATACACACAAATTGTCTATTTTTGATGCATATCAAGGCATCAAAGTGAATTAAATTACACAATTTGAGCACCTTATAATATAATAAAAAAATGAAAAACAATAAGTTAATTAGCTTTGTAGCTTTAATACTAATGCTTTCTTTAGGATTAATTGCCTATGCCAGCAAAAGCAAAGTCAGTACTAAAACAATAAGTTCAAAAAAATACTCTAAGGAAAAACCTTTTATGAAACCATCCGATAAAGACTTAAAAGATAAACTTTCAAGCATCCAATATAAAGTGACGCAAAAAGACGCCACAGAGCCTCCTTTTAAAAATGAATACTGGGACAATAAAGAGCCCGGGATTTATGTGGATGTTGTCTCTGGAGAGCCATTATTTGCTTCTACTCATAAGTTTAAGTCTGGCACAGGATGGCCTAGCTTTTACGACACTATTGCCAAAGAGAATATAGTTACAAAAGTAGATAAAAGCCTTTTTAGAACCCGCACAGAGGTCCGCTCAAAAAATGCTGACTCTCATCTTGGCCATGTATTTGAAGATGGGCCCGACAAAACAGGCCTTCGCTACTGCATGAACTCAGCAGCTATGCGCTTTATCCACAAAGATAAAATGAAAGAAGAAGGTTACGAAGAGTACCTTAAATTACTAGAAGAATAGCTAACGCTACTCTTCTGATTTATCTTCTGAAGCCTCATCAAGTTCGCTCATTTTTGGCGGCCTTAATGATGGGAAAAAGATGACGTCTCTAATATTTAATGAGTCTGTAAGTAAAGCGGTAATACGCTCAACACCTATGCCGATACCTGAAATAGGCGGCATGCCGTACTCCATCGCTAATAGGAAGTCTTCTTCCATCATCATGGCCTCATCATCACCTTGCTTAGCAAGGTCAGCTTGCTCTAATAATCTACTAGTTTGGTCTACAGGGTCTACTAACTCCGAGTACCCTTTTACAAGCTCCCAGCCATTTGCAACTACCTGAAACATATCAAGCTTATTTGGATCAGCATCTGAACGCCTAGCCAGTGGTACGAGTGGAGCCGGATGCATAGTTAAAAAACACGGCTGAACCATTTTAGGTCTACAGAATTTTTTATAAAGACCATCTACCAATTGACCATAACCAATGTACTTGTCTAGCGGCATATCCAAGCCTTTATCTTTAATCGCTGCCTTTAAAGACTCAAAGTCTGTGTGCTTATCTAAATCTATACCACTATTTTCTAAAACAAATTCTGAGTATTTATACTCAGGCCAATCTCCTGAAAAGTCTAATTCAACTCCTTGATAGTTTACTTTCAAACCACCAGTAGCTACCTGAACCATGCCCTGTATAAGCTTTTTCATAAAGTCCATGTTGTCGCGGTAATCCCAGTAAGCCGCATACGACTCAAGCATAGTAAATTCTTGTAAATGAGAAGGATCAATCCCTTCGTTTCTGAAACATTTTCCAATTTCAAAAACTTTTTCATAACCACCGGCAATCAAACGTTTTAAATAAGTCTCAGGGGCAATTCTCATATAAAGTGGCACATCTAGTGCATTATGATGTGTCTCAAAAGGCCTTGCGGAAGCTCCACTTGAAGCGCTCTGAAGTATTGGCGTCTCAACCTCTAAAAACCCGTGCTCGTTATAAAAATTTCTCATAAAATGAAGTACTTTATGCCTCACTTCAAAGCGATCGCGAGTGTCCTGATTCATTGTTAAATCTAAAAAGCGAAACCTAGCTTTTAGCTCTGGATCCTGAAGACCATGCCATTTTTCAGGCAAAGGCCTAAGGCCTTTAGATAAAAGGATGCAGCTTTCTGCACCTAAAGTCTTCTCACCTTTGTTAGTGGTAAACATTTTTCCACTAACACCTATATGGTCACCAATATCTAAATTTTTAGTAATAAATTTAAAGTCATCTTTGCCAAGCCTATCAACGCTAAGAGCCAGTTGAATTTTTCCTCGAGCATCTTGAATATGCGCAAAGGCTAACTTACCCATAACTCTCATAGACATTAAGCGGCCCGCTAAAGCAACATTTGGTATTTCATCGTCTAATTTTTTAGCTTCAGTACTAAAGTGTGTTTTTTCAAACTTACCAGGATATCCCACCTGACGCTCTCTCCAGTTATTAAGCTTATCTGCTCTTACTTTGTAGTATTCATTTTTATTAGACATTTTTGTTCCTTTGACTGACGTTAGTTTATACTACTTAATAGGCAGCTTTATCAATAAGCTTTAGACACAAAGGATTGAATTTTTTAATAAAAAATGCTGTCCTTATGCACATCTAAGCACTTCCCCCGAGAGAGTTCCACAGTGAGAATAGCCAAAAAAATAATACTTATACTTTTCGTCTTTTTAGTGTCAGCGACTCATGCCAAAAGCTCTGAAGACTTATCAAATACTCTGATTCGTGATGATATCAATAAATTACTTACAGCAAACAACCTACCTAATAAACTTATAAACTATGAAGTGAAACAATCTAAGGCCAACAAAGTTTTTATTGAATGCACAAAAGAGTTTAAATTTAATTTGAAGGTCGAAGCCACAACTGAAGAATGGCCCTCTGTTTTATACTATGGCCTGCAAAAGCTTGGCTTTTTGTTTCCTCACCCAAGGTGGTCACTTGCCCCAAAACTTGGAGAAATTAATAAGAAAGGCTGCTTTAAAACTCATTACTGGAAACCTAGGCTAAATTTGCGTGGCTTTCATCTGCACAACCAACACCCCAACGAATGGGTGCATGGTTTTTTCATGAACAAGCCTAAGATTGCTGAGGATTATATTCGGTGGCTTGTAAGAAATGGGCAAAATTACCTACAAATTCAAATGATTGATTTTAAAGGAAAGAAAAATATTAGTAATTTCAAAAACCAGCTCAAGTTTGCAAAAGCCATGGGGCTTAAAGTAGGCCTATCTGTTAGCTTTGCCCTTGTACAACAAGAAAGCCAGTCATTAATACCACTCATATCAGCTATTACAGGACTAGGCGACAAACACTTCTTGAAAAAAAATATTCAGCAACTAATTAAAGACTATAGCTTTGATCACCTTATTGCTGAACTAGGCACAACAGAGTTTAGCTCAACTCATTATAAACGTACTCTAAATTGGATGAATAAGACTTCTGAACTTTTAGAGAGCCACAATAAAAAACTCTACATAAAAGTTCATGTTTCTTCGAATCAGTCAGATAAAAAATTTGGGAACTTTAATTTCTTGCCTGCACATGCGAATAAAAATGTTGGCATCTTACCGCATACAGTTTTTTTCTACGGGCTAAAAGATACAAGCGCACCCATGTACGGCCAAAAAAACTTTTCTAGCATTAAAGACTTTATGCTGAAGGAAGCTAGCAAGCGAGATGTTATTTATTATCCAGAAACCAGTTATTTTATTGGTATGGATATCGATGTCCCCCTGCTCTTAACAGATTATTTATTAGCCAGACATCAAGACCTCTTATTTTTAGAGGATAATAAAATTAATAAACAAGTTAATTTTACAACAGGAATGGAGCTAGGATACTGGCTTTTTGATTGGACCCTAGCTTTAATGACTCAGAAAAACACTAACTATAATATTGGTCTTAAACTACTTGGCGAAGATTTAGAGGCCTGGGATAAAGTCATTAATTACCAAAAAACTTATTTCAATAAAAATCAGGCTATTCAGTCTATCACTGCTTCTAATTTAATGGATGAAGTAAACTCTAAACACAGAATACATAAAAGGAACTTACTAAAAGAACTCGAAAAAAATGAGACTGAACGCTACAAAGAAGAAAAAATTCTAGAAGAGGCTGTCAGAAATCAACCACCCTTACATAAGATAAAAAACAAAGAACTTAAGCAACTTCTAGAAGTCACCTTCTTAAGGGTTTCGCATGCTTATTATTTAAGAAAGGCTATTAAGTATAAATCACTATTAGGATACAGGTCTAAGCTTTTAAAGAAGGCCACCAATACTAGAGTCCAAGCCCATAAAATTATATTAAAATATATAAAAAATTATAACCGATACCCGGATGCTTTTATTTTTCAAAAGCATCGTAACCCTACAAGCTATCAGTTTGGTTATGGATGGACTGCTTCAAACTTACATTATTGGGTACGCGAAGAAGAGATGGTTAAAAAAAACAAGTATTACCCTTGGTTTAAAAATATTTATAACCCTTTTAGAATTTTACTCTTTTAATCGAGCATATACCTCTGAGGATTTACAGGGACATCTCCCCATTTAATTTCATAGTAAAGCTGGTGATCATCAGCCTGCCCCGTATTACCGGCTGTAGCAATAACATCTCCACGCTTTACTAAGTAATCAAGCTTCACATTAGCCTCAGCTAAATACCCATACTTTGTTTTTAGTGAAGGGCTATGACTAACAACCACATAATTACCTAGATTTTTATTGTAACCAACATACTCTACTCGGCCATCAGCTGTAGCTAAAACATCTTGCCCATGAGTTGCTGCGATATCTACACCCTGATGAAATGATGGTTTCCCAGTTAAAGCATTTGTTTTATATCCGAACTCATTAACAATAACTCCCCCACTAATTGGATTTTTTGTTGGTGTCGTATTTATTAATGAAGGACTATTTTCTACATCTGTAAGTATTTTTTCTATTTCAACAGCCTTTAACTCTGACTGCGTTAAAGTTTGATCAACTTCTAAGGACAAACTAGATATATCCCTATCAGCTTCTCGATATATTTCTTTGGCCGTCACTAATTGTTTGTTTGTTTTTTTAAAAAAAGACCAATCCTTAAAACCTTCTTTTTTTTTCTTTTTTGGCTCCGGCTCTTCACTATTGGGCTGAAGATTAGCTAAAACTCTTAATTTTGAAGAAAAGCTTTCTACCCTATCTAAACTTTGATTTAGTTTATCTAATTTACCCTCTAGCTCGTAAAACTTTTGTTTATATATAGTGTTTTCTACCTGCAGCCTTTGTGCGCGCGTTGAACTATACAGTAATTGAAAGTAATCGACTAAAAAAGCACATAACAAACCTGAAACTAAAACACTAAAAGCGAGCAAAATTTTAAATTTTGATGCAGACAAAGTAAATGTTTTAGTGGCTTCATTTGTGTTTGCTGAAACAAGCACAGTGTATTTTTTATTTTTCATGGCTTCTATATACTCTCTACATAAATAACGGAAATATTATCATCACCGCCAGCTTTTTTCGCTAACTCAATAGACTTTTCTACAACATCATAACCTGAGTAAGCATTACAAATATCCTGCACAGCTTTATCTTCAACTAATCCGCAAAGCCCATCTGAGCAAAACAAAAAGTTTTCATTCGGCTTAATTTCTCTAACAAAAACATCAGCTCTTAATGTTCTTTCAAAACCTACACTTCGAGTGATAACATTTTTTCCTGACAGATGCTCTATTTCACTTTCGTTAATCATTCCTGCTCGCAGCTGCTCATTAATTAACGAATGGTCTTCTGTTATTTTCCACAAACTATCTCTAGAAAATAAATAGGCCCTAGAATCCCCCACATTACCAATGTACATATTACTGCCTTTGCTAATTCCTAAGACCATGGTTGTACCCATACCTTTTAGCTCAGGCTGCTCTTCTGCTTTTTTGTAAATCGCGGCATTAGCCGCAATAAATATTTTTTTTATAAGCTCGCTACAATCTAAGTTTGGCGTATTGATAAATTTAGCAACTAGAGCTTGGGCGCACTCGACAGCTATGGCAGAAGCTACTTCCCCACCGCTGTGCCCACCCATTCCATCAGCAACTACATAAAGACCTAAGTCCTTATCAATAAGGATTGAGTCTTGATTAGACTTTCGTCTTAGACCTACGTCAGTGGCGCCAAATGCTTGAATTCCCATGTAGGCATTCTACTAATGATCAGATTGAAATGACAACCAAGAAATCTTAATCCTAGCAGCACCTAGGCCCTTTTATGACTAATTTAAGACAGGCACTCTTTAAGCACCAATAGCTTAGGTATCTGCTTAAGTATCTGGGCCAAAAGTCCGATTCTAATACTGGAGGCTTAGAGTGAAATCGAATAAAAAAATGACATTTATAATTATCTTTTCTTTGATTTTACACATCATAGTTTTTAAGACTCTAGAGAGACAGCAATTCAAAAAGATTACACAAGCTGCAATTAACGAACTTATTGAGTTTGAAATTAGCAATGCCATCCTTAGCAACGACTCTCAGATTGTTGAGCAAGATGAAAAATCTTTAAATAATGAAAAGCCTGATGAAACAAAATACCTTAGCGCTTTTAATCAGCGAGTTTTAAAAGAAACAAAAGCAACTAATAATGGAGAGTATAATAATTCTGCAGGCCAAGGTAAATCAAAATCAAGCCAAGAAAAATCCTCTCATAAAGGTCTTAAAAAGAACTCTTCTAACAGAAAAAAGAAATCCATATTTGCCAAAAAAGTGAACCTTAAAAAGAATGATATTATAAAATTGTCTGACTTATCACCAAATGCTTTTGACCCCGGCGCAGGAGAAATATCTTCAGGAAACAATAAAGAAGTGAGTCGCACATCTGACTACTTAAAAGATGTTGAAGACGGAGCTCAAACATATTTAAATACTCGAGAGTTTATATACTATGCCTATTATAAAAGAATACGCAGTAAAATTCGCTATCACTGGGAAGACCGTATAAAACAAAAAGTTACAGAAATTATTAAAGACCAAAATATTGCTATAGCTAGACGAACACGACTTACAAAAGTAATTATTGTGCTAAATGACAATGGTCGACTCGTAGGCGTTCAAATTGTAGGCAGAAGCGGCATAGAAGACCTTGATGACGCCGCTGTCGAGGCCTTTAAAGAGGCTGAGCCCTTCCCTAATCCACCAAAAGATTTAGTGGAATCTGATGGCCGAATTCGCATTAACTGGGACTTTGTTCTCGACTCTTAAACTTTACTAATTTGAACTAGCTTTAAACCATTAGAATCATTTAGCTTTCGCCTAATTCGTTCACCTTAAAATCCTCTTGCCCCAAGGTATAATTCTATATAACTTCGTTAGTCTAAACATATAGACAACGAGGACCAAAATATATGGCAAAACCAACTAAAAAAACCCTAGATACAATCGTCCAGCGAGCTCACTATTTAGCTAATCAAATGATTTTTATGGCTAACAACAGAAAAAACAAACAAAAGGGCGACCCGAAAATTGGCGGACACTCTTCTGGCAGCTCAAGCGCTATTCATATTACTGGCGCTCTACATATGCTTGTGAAAAGTGGGTTTGATCATATAGCAAACAAACCTCATGCCTCACCAGCTGACCATGCTTACTCTTACCTTTTGGATTTACAACTTGATAAAGACAACCAACCACTGTCATTGGATGATAAAAATATAGCGATGTCTGGACTTCGTGCCTTTTCACAAAATGGAGAGCCTGTATTTCAATCGTATCACTCAGCCTACGACCCAGACAGGCATAACTTTTTCCCGTCAGGCACAGTTGGTATTCCACCTGTTAACGCTGGCTACTTAGCCTTAGCTTACCGATTTACAAAAGACCATGGATACAAAACACCAGATGCACATTTTTGGGCTATCATTGGTGATTCAGAATTTAGAGAAGGTTCTTTATTTGAAGCCGTACCTGATTTTGCTGAGCGTGAGCTTGGCAACCTAACTTGGATTGTTGATTACAACAGACAAAGCTTAGATGGCCACAGAATTACAAACCAGGAAGTTATGTCTGGCACAGATGCTTACCGAATTGAGCGCACAATGATTGCCAACGGCTGGGAAGTGATTCATGTACAGCACGGCAACTTAAGGCTTGAAGCTTTTAAGAAAGCTGGCGGCAAAGAGCTTCAAGACTGGATGGAAAATAAGCTAACAGACTATGAGCTACAATCTTTACTTCTTGTTAAAGACCCTAAAGAGCTCGTCAGCTTCCTTACAAAAAATCATCAAAAAGAAATTGGCGAATACTTAAAGTCTGAAAAGCCCGAAAATATCTATGCAATGATTCGCGATTTTGGTGGTCACGATATTTTAGCACTAGAAAAAGCTATGCTAGATTCTAAAAAGAGCACTAATAGGCCTACTATGATTATTGTCCACACCTTAAAGGGATGGAACCTTGAAATGGCAGCCCAGCAGGGCAACCACTCTTCGCTGCCTTCTCTTGCGGAAATGGAAAGCTTAAGAGAAAGCACTGGCCTTGAGAAAGAAACTTATTTTGGCGAATTTGATAAAAAAACAGCTGAAGGAAAATTCTTATCTACAAGGGGATCAGATCTTTTAAAAGAGATTCACAAACAACACTCTATCAAAGACGATAACGAAAAAGCTTTTACTGAAAAAGCAACAGCCAACTGGCCTACATCATTAGACATAAACCTAAAGATGGCTAGCTACCCACACACACAATGGATGCTTGGGCAGCTCACAGCAAAGTTTACTCGTATTGCAAACACTCCTTTAAATGAAAAAGAACTTGTTAAAGGACAAAAACCTTTAAACGAAAGAGAGCTTGCCTGGAAAGAGCAAGCTGAGCTTTTTGTATCTATGGCACCAGATGTGGGGACAAGCACAAATTTAAACCCGGCAATGGATGGTAAAATTTTTGGTGCTATCGAAACAGAAGATTTCGAAACAGAGCTTGATGTTAAAAACAGAAAACTACCTGACTTGATTCCTGGAGAAGATAATAGTGACCGCTTTTTAAGGTTTGAAATTGCCGAAGCCAACGTAATGTCTTGCCTTGGCTCTTTTGGTAAAATTAAAGACTTATTGGGCATTCCTTTATTACCATTAATGACAGTGTATGACTTTTTTATTAAGCGTGCGCATGACCAGTATTTTTATGACCTTTACTGGAACTCTAGTTTTATATGCGCTGGAACACCAGCCGGCGTAACACTTTCACCAGAAGGCGCACAGCATGGATGGAAATCAGACTTCCAAATACCTGGGCAAGTTACATGGGAACCCTTCTTTTGCCGTGAACTAGATTGGATTTTTTGTGAAAGCGTTAAAAGACATTATATTGGCGACAACAAAGATAGAAATGGTGTTTTACTAAGAGGCGTTACTAGAGGTATCCAGCAAAAAGACTTTGCTAAGTACCTAAAAAGACAAACACGCTTTAAAACTTCAAATGAAACTCTTTTCTTATCAGACTACCCATTAGCTAATGCAACAGAAGAATCAACAGCAGCTAATATCTCTGATGATGAAATGTTTGAATTTATCCGCCAAGATGTTTTAGAGGGCGGCTATAAACTAATTGATTATGAAGGCTACGCTAACTATGAGCCTGGAGATAATGTTGTAAATATTTTTGCGCTTGGTGCTCTTGGCACAGAAGCTATTGATGCTTCTAACAAGCTTTTAGCTGAAGGCATCTACGCTAATGTAATTATAGTAACAAGCCCTGATTTGCTTATTGGTAACCTTGGTGAAGTTAATAACTACAACCACCTTAAGAATGCTTTAGGTATAAACTCTGCCCTTCACCTACAACCACACTTTGATGGATCAATGAACCACGCAGAACTATTAACAGTCTCTGGCAGGCGTATACCCATCGTAAGTGTTCATGATGGCGAACCAGGATTGCTTGATAACATTGGGTCTATCATTGGCACAAAGCATGAAGCCTTAGCTGTAAGAAAGCATTCTAAGTGTGGACGCCCTGTAGATATTTATAAGTTTCATGGGATAGATGGAGATTCTGTAGTTGAAGCCTCTAAAAAGGTTTTAGCAGAAACAGCTCTTGAAGAAGTTCGCGTTAGCCAAGACTTATTACGACAAATTAATGCTGGCAGCGGAAGCTCTGTAACAAGAGCTGATCTTTTACCAGAACAAAATCATTAGAAAAAATTGCTCAGTAAACTAAAAAAGTTTCTGAGCAATAGTCATACCTTCAGAGGTTGGGAAAAGCATAGAGTTGTATTTTTCTTTATCAGCCAACCTCTTATTAAACTCCTGCATTATTTTTATTCTGTTTTTACTTTCAGAAGAGTTTTCTGAGTCGTACACTCCACCAAATAAAAAAGTATTATCGCCAATAATAAGACCACCTTTTTTAATGCTAGTTTCAGCCCAATCTAAGTATTTAACATAAGCCCCTTTATTGGCATCAATAAAACACATATCAAAAGGCGCTTTTGCGCTTAAGTGATTTAGGTGCCCCATGGCATCTCCAGACAATACTTCAAGCTTATGCGACATATTAAAAGCTTCGAAATTTTTGCTGATAATTTCAGAGCGCTCCTCTGAAATCTCTAGGCAATATATTTTACCATCTTCTGGCAAAGCCCCAGCCATCCAAACCGCGGAGTAGCCCAATAAACTTCCAATTTCGACAATATTTTTAGCCCCTATAAACTTTGTGTAGAAACTAAGCATTTGCCCCTCTAGTGAGCTTAAGCTCATATGATCAAAGCCCTCAGCCTCCATTTGTAGGCGTATTTGTTTATGCACTGACTGCTCTTCAGCAAATAGATTTGCAATATATTCATCCCTAGCTGGGTTTTCAGTTTCTTTTCTCATAAGCTTTCTCCAGAAGGCCAATCTGCCAGTCGCTTAGTTCATTGGCAAACTATAGATATACAACAAATTTCCTATGGAATATTTTACTCGGATGATGCCAAAAAGGCCCCTCCTCAGGCCTAGCTTAGCTTACAGAGAGGCGCCAAATGCCTCTAAATTGCATATAATCTATAAATCCTATATATAGATATATCTAACCCTGACAGAGGAAACACATGTCTGAAAACTTATTAAGTGTAAAAAACCTTTCGATCGATTTTAAAACTGATGACGGCTTAGTTAAGGCTGTTAAAAATATTTCTTTTGATATACCAAAAGGAAAAACAGTAGGCCTTGTTGGCGAATCTGGCTCTGGAAAAAGTGTATCTTCTTTAGCTGTGATGGGCTTAATCCCATCGCCTCCAGGAATAATTTCTAGTGGTGAAATTTTATATCAAGGAACTGATCTTTTAAAATGTAATGAAAAACAAATGAGAGAAGTTCGTGGTAACGAAATCTCAATGATTTTCCAAGAGCCAATGACAAGTCTTAACCCTGTCTTTACTGTTGGCGACCAAATTTCTGAAAGTTTAATTTTACACCAAGGCCTTTCAAAAAAAGAAGCCTTAGACAGATCAATAGAATTACTTCAGCAAGTGGGCATCCCTGACCCAATGACAAGAGTGATGTCTTACCCACACGAAATGTCTGGCGGACAAAGACAAAGAGTTATGATTGCAATGGCTATTGCTTGTCGCCCTCAACTTTTAATTGCTGATGAACCAACGACGGCACTTGATGTAACAATTCAAAAACAAATCTTAGAGCTTTTACATGACCTCCAATCACAATACGGAATGAGTATGCTATTTATTACTCATGACCTTGGAGTGATTGCAGATATCGCTGATGAAGTGGTTGTAATGTACAGAGGCGATATCGTAGAAAAAAACAAGACAGAAGCTATCTTTACGCAATCGAACCACCCTTACACAAAAGGTCTTATTGCTTGCAGACCCTCTTTAGATAAAAACCCAGAGCGCTTAGCTACTGTTAGTGATTTTATGACTGAAGACGGTAAAGAAATTACTGTTGAAAACCCAGCTATTAAACGTGAAAAAGCAGAGCGTCCAATTTCTGAAACTGAAAATCCAGTAATTTTAGAAGTTAAAAACATTAAAAAGCATTTCCCATTAAAAAAAGGCGTTTTAGGTAATACCAAGTCATGGGTTAAAGCTGTTGATGACGTTAGCTTTAAAGTAAGAAAAGGCCGTACAATGGGCCTAGTGGGAGAATCAGGCTGTGGTAAAACGACTTTAGGTCGCACTATCTTACGCCTTATTGAGCCTACTGCTGGAAGCATTTTCTATAAAGGCCAAGACATTACAAATATTTCTAAATCAGAGTTACGTGAACTTAGAAAAAACATTCAAATTATTTTCCAGGACCCTTACGCTTCTTTAAACCCAAGAATGACTATTGGTGCTGCCATCATGGAGCCTATGATTATTCATGGTATAGGCGCTAATAAAAAAGAGCGTATGGAAATTGCAGGCGACTTACTTGATAAAGTGGACCTTAACCGCAATATGATTAACAGATACCCGCATGAGTTTTCTGGCGGACAAAGACAACGTATTTGTATTGCAAGAGCCTTAGCTGTTAAACCTGAATTTATTGTTTGTGATGAATCTGTTTCGGCACTAGATGTTTCTGTACAGTCACAAATTTTAAACTTACTTAATGATTTACAAGAAGAGTTTGATTTAACTTATATCTTTATTTCTCATGATTTAGCTGTTGTTAAGTTTATCTCTGATGAGCTCATCGTTATGAACAAGGGGGTTATTGTTGAAGAAGCAACTGCTTTAGAAATTTATAAAAACCCTAAAGATGACTATACTAAAAAGTTGTTAAGCGCGATCCCTAAAGGAATCCCTAAGACACTTTTAGATAAGCAGAACTAATACAGTCTACTTTACAAACAAAAAAGCCAGGAGATTTTCCTGGCTTTTTTTTATTTACCCACCCACAAGGCCATTTTAATATTATCGACATACTCGCCACTTGAGAGCTTATATTTTTTAATCTCTAAGCTTTCTTCAACAAAGCCATGCTTTTTATATAAGCTTCTAGCTTTTATATTACTGGAAAAAACTTCTAGGTTAAACTTTTCTATACCTTTTGACTTTCTATAATAGTCCACTAATAAGCCTAAAGCTGCATCGCCCACTCCCTGCCCCCAAAACTCTTGGGATACAGACATACCTAAATCACAATTATGATCTAATTTTTTACGGTGCTCAAAAGTTCTAGCCGTTATGAGTCCTATTATTTCATGATTATACTTAGCTAATAGAAATAAGGCATTTTTAGAATCATTGACCTTCTGAATATATTTTTTCTCTTCATCAATAGTCATTATGGTCTCGCCAGGAGTAATCAATAAAAATTCAGACTCAGCGACAATACTATTTAAATGCGAAAGAACCTTTGCCGCTTCCTCTGGTTGCGCCGATACAATTTCTATATCTAAACCTTTTGATGTTGTTATTTTTTTAGGCTCTACAATAGCCACGACAACCTACCTTTCAAACTTTATAATGGTGCGCCCATAAAGCTGCCTATTTATAAGCTTTTCTGAATATTCAAAAACATCTTCTAATTTTATTTTATTAACTCTAATCTCTTCTAAGTTATTTGGCATATAGGTACCTGCAAGCTTCTCCCATATAAGTTTGCGCAAAGGCATTGGGCAATTCGTAGAGCTAATACCAATTAGACTGACCCCTCTTAAAATAAAAGGCATGACTGTTGTTTTTATTTTATGGCCACCAGCTAAACCAATACTAGCTACACTCCCCCATAAATTAATATGTGGTAATAGCTGCGAAAGTAGTTCACCACCCACGTTATCAATAATAGCGCCAAACATAGCTTTACCTAAGGGCTTAGTATCTAGTTGTAAATCATTTACAGACATAACTTTACTTGCACCCAAAGTTTTTAAAAAACCTTCATGCTGGCTACGGCCAGTTACAGCCCAAACTTCATAACCTAGCTTTGATAAAATATTAATAGCAATGGCACCAACACCACCACTAGCACCAGTGACAAGAACTGGGCCGCTATTAATATTCAGCCCATTCTCTTCTAGCCTATGTATTGCTAAACCAGCAGTAAAGCCCGCTGTCCCCAAAATCATTGCTTTTTGTCGGCACAGGTTTTTTGGGATAGGAATCACATACTCCCCAGGGATATCCACATACTGGGAGTAACCTCCACTAAAGTTTTCACCCAAACCGCAGCCTGTTACTAAAACCTTATCGCCCTCTTTAATACTTTCAAAGTTAGAATCTATGACAGCACCACTCACATCAATACCTGGCACAATAGGAAAACTTCTAAAAATTTTACCCTTACCCGTAATACCTAATGCATCTTTGTAATTTAAGCTTGAGTAGTATGACTGCACACGAACGTAATTTGGTTTTAAAGATCCCAAATCAACTTCTTTAATTATTGGCTTATTCTCTTTTTCTGCATAAATAGCTTTTGATTTCATCTTATTAAGTTAACGATTTTAAAAGTCCATTACAAGAGTCTTCTAAAAGGTCCATTACATAATCAAACCTATCGTTATAGTAAGGGTCTGGGACCTCATTAATGCCTTCATGAATAGTACAATACCCCAGCATCATCTGAATCTTTTTAACATCTTCAGGAGTTTCAGCTTTAGCTAATACATTTTTATAATTAGACTGATCCATAACTATTAATAAATCAAAATTTTCAAAGTCTTCTTTAACAAAAGGTCGTGATAAACTCTCTAAACTGTAACCTCTCTCAAAAGCCGCCTCACGCATTCTTGAATCTGAAGGCTGCCCCTGATGATATCCACTTGTACCAGAGGAGTCGCATTGAATTTGGCTTTCAAGACCACCTTCTTTAATTAGCTTTTTAAATATACCTTCTGCCGCAGGCGACCTACATATATTTCCTAAGCATATAAATAATATTTTTTTCATAGATAAAGACTGCCACAGGCCTTTTGTTTGTGGCAATATCTCTTTATGCAAAAAATAGGACCACTAAATTCACTCACTAATACTAAACCTAATTCTAAAATAGCTTTTGTTATTTTACATGGATATGGGGCTGATGCTTCTGACCTTTACCCTTTATCTAATGTCATTGATACTGAGGCTGACTTTATTTTTTTAGAAGCCCCATTAAACTTAAACCTTGGTGGTGGATTCATGGGCAAGGCATGGTTTAGCATAGACCAAGCAGAACTTATGCAGCCCGAGAGAAAAGACTTTTCTTATAAAACTTCTGATGAAATGCATAGTGCCACAGATAAAGTTATTGAAAGCTTAAGTGAAATAGCTAAAAACTATAGCGAAATATACTTAGGTGGCTTTAGCCAAGGCGCCATGATTAGCGCAAATACTTTTATTACTTCTTTTGCAAAAGACTTAAATTTACCTATTACAAAATTAATATTGATGTCTGGAGCAAGAATTAACTTAGACTTTTGGAAAACGCATTTAGCTACTTGCCCACAAATTTCATTATTTAGCTGCCACGGCACTCAAGACTCCGTACTCCCCTTTAAATTTGGTGAAGGGCTTTTTAGTTTTTTAAGCTCTCATTTAAAAGGTCAGTTTGTTCGTTTTGATGATGGGCACACCATTCCTAACGGAGCTTTAGGGAAACTCAACGATTGGTTGAAAAGCTAATGATTACGAGGATTTAACTTAAATTAGCCTTTGTATTATTTTCGATAACAATCATAAAGTTTTCTAAATAACTTATTACTTTTGATATTTTAAAGCTGGCTATTCATTATAAGCCCATGATCAAATTAATATTAAGCTTAGTCTCAATACTTTTAACTTATCAAATGGCTAAAGCGAGCACATGTGCTGATGCTCTAGAGTCTGCAATGCAAAGCTCATTTATCTTTACTAACTTAAGCACAAGCCAGCTAGAAAGTAATTTAAAAAGAGAGGCTCAAAAGCAAATTAGTGCCTTCAACCAATTAGCTAGCAATAAAGAAACACCCAGTTTTAAAAATACTATTGATGCCTATATGAGTGTTACTAGCATAGGAAACAATACTATCGGTGAAATTTATACGCTTTACTATAATACTAAAAGTAAAGAAATCTTGAATTTATTTACTACAATGAAAGATCATGAAAATAAGTTTAATAGTTTAAAGAGGGAGAGTTTAGAATTTTTCAATAGAGTTGATCTTGTCTTTAACAATATGTCTGGCTTAACTAATGAAGAAAAAGCTATTGTGACTGACTTAAGGAACTCACTTTTAGAAAGTGGAGTCAATTTAGATGCAGCAAATAAAGAAAAGCTTACTGATTTAAATACCAAAAAAACACAGCTGATTAGCCTGTTTAAAAATAATATGTCTCAAGCTAAAAAAGAATTTAGTTTTGAGATAAAAAATATAAAAGAGCTATCCGGATTACCTAAAAACTTTATAAAAAGTATTCAACAAGTAGACAAAAAAACAAAGAGAGTAACTTATAAGCTCAATGCTTCTAACCCACATCGCATGACTGTATTAACCTACGCCGACTCTGATGCTTTAAGAAAAAGCTTTACTATGAAAAGAGCTGAGATAGCTGCACATGGAGCCAATGAAAATAGAAGTGTTATTTTAGACCTTATGAAAGTAAAACAAGAGATAGCGGCTTTGCTAGGATTTAAAAGCCCAGCACAGCAAAAATTAATTACTAAAATGGCTAAAACTCCTGAAAAAGTTTATAGTTTTTTAAATCAAAGAATTTCTGACAATATTCAACTAGCAAAAACAGAACTAAAAGAACTTCAAGAGTTTAAAGACCAAGCGACTCAAAGTAATGAGCCCATAAAACCTTGGCAAATAATGTACTGGGCTAACAAACTTAAAGTTGAAAAATATTCTTTTAAAGAGTCTGAAGTTAAAAACTATTTCTCTTTAGACAATAGCCTCAACGGTATGTTTCTAATAGCCAATAAACTTTATGGCATTACAGCTACCGAAGTAAACACTATCAAAACTTTTCATGAAGATGTAAAAGTATATGAAATAAAAGATAGTAGCGGAAAAGTGCTTGCACATATGCATGCCGATTTTTTCTCTAGAGAGGGAACTAAAGAGAGTGGTGCTTGGGCTATGCCGCTTAAGCCACACAGCTATAAAAAGGGTGTACGCCAACCTTATACAGTCAGCATAAGCACCAATTATATTAAAAGCGATAATACTCTGCTAACGCTCAGAGAAGCTGAAACACTATTTCATGAGTTTGGCCACGCCCTTCATGGCATACTTTCTGAAACAAAATATAATTACTTCTCTGGCACATCTGTAAAGCGTGATTTTGTTGAATTGCCTTCACAATTTATGGAATTTTATATTTGGGAAAAAGAAAGCTTGGATCTGTTTGCGACACACTATAAAACAGGTAAAAAAATGCCTGATGAACTTTTTGAAAAAATGGTGGCTGCAAAAGAATTTCGTAAAAGTAGCAATATATTAAGACAAACAAAACTTTCTTTACTCGATATGAACTGGCATGACACAAAGAATCTTCCCCTATCAAACAGCTATGAAAGTATTCTGGAGTTTGAAGCTAAGGCTATGGCTCTTGCAGACATTAATAATAGCGCAGCCTTAAGCCTTAGCAGCGTAGGTTTTAGTCATATTTTAGAAGGCTATTCGGCTGGTTATTATGGCTATGCTTGGGCTGACCTTTTAGCAGAAGACGCCTTTAGTGCCTTCAAAGAAACTGGCAACATCTTTAATCCTAAAGTAGCTAAAAAGTTTAGAAAGCTACTTGCTGCTGGCGGCTCCATAGATCCTCTAGAGCTTTACACACTATTTAGAGGCCAAGCACCAAGCTTTATTGGTGACAACAACTAATTTTAATACAAATATACATAGCTATGGAATTAGTAAAAACAATGGATATAGAAATTTTAGGAACCGTCTCTGTTTATTTAGGGATTGGCCTGCAAGTAGCTTTTTCATTACTACTTGGCGGAATGGTTGGCTATGACCGAGAGAAAAAATTAAAATCTGCTGGCATAAAAACAAATATTTTAATTTGCCTTGGCGCTACACTTTATACTTCTGTCGGAGTACTTATGTCGGCTAGCTCTATAGCCGCTGGCGGAGTCGCAGACCCTGCACGTATGGCCGCACAAATTGTAAGTGGTATTGGATTTTTAGGGGCCGGTGCTATTATCCAGGGCCGTGGCGGAGTTATTGGATTAACAACTGCAGCCACTATTTGGGTCGTTGCTGCATTAGGCTTTACTATTGGTACAGGGTATCCCTTTACAGCCTTTGGATTAACTATTGTTGTTTTATCTATTTTAAAACTAATTAGTCCACTCTACAGTCTTTTTGAAGGCGAAAGAGCTATGGAACATTTTGAATTAGAAGTCTCTTCACGTGGAACTACAAAAAAAAATGTGCTTAGCTTTTTAAAAGCTGAAGGCATTACTATTGATGAAGTCAGAGAAGAAGAGTGGGACTACGGTCGCACTGGCAGACAACTACTTACCTGCTGCTTTACAACACATTATAAAAAAATAGACCGTGCTGTTTATAATATTGAAAGCCTTATTAAAGTAGAAGATGTCGCTTATCATACCCTAATCGATAGCGAACATTAAAAAAGCATACACTTAAAGCAAAAAAAAGAGAGCTCACTGGCTCTCTTTTTTTTATTTGTTTTAATGATTATTTAAGCTGAAAGTTATTGTTAAGCTCTGTCCAGCCGCCGCCGCCGCCGCCGCCGCTAGTTGTGCCGCCGCCAGTCGTAGTTGTGCCACCACTAGTTGTAGTTTGTGTGCTTCCGTCATCAGCTTCACAAATATAGAACTCTACTCTGTCAGACTTATCATCATCTGTTTTTTGTAAGTGATTATGTGACCTTACGCCTTTATCACCTTGTAAATCATAACAATGATAGTCGCCATCTTCTTTATGAATATTAACGCCCAAGTAACTTAAACCTTTCGATCCACCAACTGTTTCATCAGATATACATATCTGAGTCCTAGGGCCCGCCGTATCTGTTGGCTGGCCTCTGTCTTCTGATGAACCAGAAGGAACAGGGAAATTGTATGTAGCAATTGGCCTATAACCACTTACTCTAGCACATGCTGCTGCATACGATAATGAACCATTACTACCACTTGCTTTAATATACTTTTCTTTACAAGTACCGTTAATTAATACCTGAGTTGAAGAACATACTGTTTCACATCTGTTTCCAACACGCTTGTATCCTGAATCACAGCTTATGTATTCACAAGCTCCTTTTACAGTGCCGTTAGCACCACAGTTAAAACCGTATGTAGAGTTTGCATCATAACTTGGAGTCGCACAGCTTTGTGGATTAGGCTTAGTCGCATCACAAGCTACTGGTAAACATGTATTTCCAGTACCACCTGCATAACCTGTTTTACACTCACAAGATTTATTACCTACAGCAACTTCATTAGCGCCACAAGATTTAATACATGCATTACCTTCTTTAGTGTAACCAGCGCTACAGCTAAATGTACATGCACCATAACCCGTACCTGTTGCATTACAAACTCTTGAATTAACCCCATTAGTAATCACAGGACATCCAGAAGTATTTACTTTATTTGGACTACATATAGCTGGCAAACATTGGCTACCAACCTTTACGTGACCAGCGTTACAACTTACAAAGTCACATGAACCAAGTGCTGTGCCTGTTGAATTACAAGTCTGCGAATAAGATGCGTTACTAATTGGCCCACTACAAGATTGAGTTGTTGAACCATTTTGACCACAAATCACTTTTTGACATACTCCTGCCACCATTAAGAAGCCAGCATTACAAGATGGAGTACAAGAGCCATAAGAGCCAGAAGCACTACATGTTTTTGTACCTGATGCATTCGCTAATCCTGGGCTACATGCTACTGCAGCAGTACCTGGGCTACATTCACGAACAACCCATGTGTAAGACGCGATACCAATTTGATTAGAAGTATCTCTAACTTGTAAATAAGCTGTATGAGTACCTACTGATAAATCCGAAGTATTCACAGAAGCAGTGAAGTTAGTTGGATTACCAGAAACTGGAGCCCAACCTGTCCATAAAGCGCCCGGAAGCCTTGTTCTGTACCCATTAATACCTACATTATCTGTACCAGAAAAACCCAAAGAAGCATTAGTTTCTATTGTTGGGTTTGATGGTGTAGATGTAAATGTAGCCACTGGCTTAGCATTATCTGTACATGCAGTTTTAGCTGCATTCACAGTATAGCCGCTAGCACAAGTAACTACAGAACAAGAACCATAAGCTGATCCATCAGCACTACATGTTTGAGCCGTACTTGATGCGTTAGCAATCGTACATGCTGATTGGCTTAGTACGCTATTAGGCGAACAAGCATGTATAGTCCAAGTATACGATTCACTATGAACTTTATTAGATGTATCTCTACCTTCAACAGTAATAGTATAAGTCCCTGGCGATAAATCACCAGTATTTACAGAGCCTGCATAGCTTGCAGGAGACCCCGCTATTGCTGACCATGAACCAAAAGAACCACCTGGTAACTTAACCCTAAAATCTTTAACCCCAACATTATCAGTAATATTAAAGCCTACATTTCCTGTAGTATTTGTTGTTGGGTTTGATGGCGTCGAGTTTAATGTAACAACAGGATTTTGATTATCACCACACACGCCGTTCACGTTTGTATGACCAGGCGTTGTACAACTTGAAGCCACACATGCTGTGTTTGCAGAGTTAGGGGCATATACAACACCATCAGATGTTCCACATGTTACCACAGTACAAGCATCATAAGCTGAACCTGCCGCATTACATGTTTGAGATGTTGTTGTCGCATTAGCAATCGTACATGTTGATGGGCTCATTACACTTTTAGGTGCACATAGTTGAATAACCCAACTGTAGTCTGCGATATTATTTTTATTAGAAGTATCTCTAACCTGTACTCTTATTTTATGAGTACCAGGCGATAAGTCACTAGAGCTTAAAGACCCAGAGAAAGACTTTGGGTTACCGCTTACAGCAGTAAATGAAGTCCAAGCAGCGCCAGGCACTAAATATCTGTAGTCTTTAATTCCAACGTTATCTGTTAAGTTGAAACTTGCGTTACCACTTCTGTCCGTTGTTGGGTTTGATGGCGTTGAGCTAAAAGAAGCAACAGGATCTTCATCATCGATACAAGCTATACCTGCTGCATTTGAAGTGTATCCAGAATCACAACTGACTAACTCACAAGAACCTGGAGTTCCTGAAGCAGAACAAGTTGATGAACCCGATCCATTAGCAATATCACATGATGATACAGTACCAGGAACACATTCTGTTGGCTCACAAGCTGTGCCTGCAGCGTTTAATAAATAACCCGAGTTACAATCAATAATTGTACATGGAGACCGGCCACCATTATC
Organism: Bdellovibrionales bacterium; assembly: GCA_023299885.1. Lineage (GTDB taxonomy): Bacteria > Bdellovibrionota > Bdellovibrionia > Bdellovibrionales > UBA1609 > JALZUS01. Next base: position 37,880 of record JALZUS010000018.1, read on the forward strand.
ACAAGTAATTTGCCCTGTTCCATTTGTTATCGGACATAAAACATTTTGGAAAGATGATGCGTTACAAGAGTTTGGATCTACTGGGTCACAGTATTGGATTCCATTCTGCTCGTAACCATTAAAACAGTTTAGAGCTTGAGAGCCTGGTTCAGCTTCACAGTTACCATACTGATTTGTATTTGTATCACAAAGCTGTACTCCTGTACCGGTTTGTGGCTCGCCAGTGCTACTACCTACATGACAGATTTGCTGAGGACCATTTGCACAACCCGGAGTATGAGATTCGTATGGCAAACACACTAAACTATTATTATTAATTGCATTCGGATAGAAACCAACCGGGCAAAATCCACCAAGATTATTTGTTACCGGAGCTGTATTACATACTGGCTCACCATTAGCGTAACCAATAATATGATCGCCTGCCGGACATGTGCCGTTAAAGTCGCCTGTTGTGTTTGGTAAAACTTCACAGTTTACAGTATTACCAACTGTATTTAATAAATACATTCCCGCTGGACAGATATGTGAAATATTATTTACTGGTAATTGATCACAAGAAGAAGATGAAATTAAGAACTCGCCAGCACCACATGTAATATCTGAAGTACTTGGAGTAAATAGCTCTTGGCATACAGCTGCGCCTGAGGCATCAGTACCCACTAAAGCTTGTCCAGTTGAACATGATAAAGAATCTGTCGCTGACAAATCTACATCTACACATGTTGGAGTTACATTACCACTCTCATCAGTAACTATATTTACTAATTCTTGAGGGATTGGACATACCGTATTAATTGTTGGAGTTACTGGAGGAGTTACACCTGCACAAGCAGTGATTTCTTCACAAACAGCAGATCCACTAGTGTCTATTCCACGTAAGTAGTCAGTAGTGTCAGAACAAGATATGCCATTCGCTCCTGGGTGAGGTTGGCAAATAATAGCACTATTGGCTCCAATTGAACTTAAGCTTGAACCATTACTACAAAGTATACTGTCACCTGATGGTGGAAATTGACAGTTATCTAAACAGTGAGCCACGTCATTTTCAGAGTCATACTCATATAATGTAGAACCAGCTGGGCATAAAGCTCCATTTGCCTGAGTAAGGTCAGCACATAATACAATACCTTCTAAGTCGGTACCAACAGCCACCTGATTATCTCCACAAGTATTTTGGCCAACAGCAACAACAGAACCACTACTAGAATCTAAAGTGCCAAAACGAGCCTGCGAGCAGTTATTATATATAAAAGGTATACAGAGCGCCATTGCGACGAATGCACCTAATAATGCCTGTCTTCCGTTAAACATTGCAGAAACTGCTTTCATAAAGAATCCTCCCAGGATTTAATAATTTTCAAGATACGTACTAGTGTTTTAATTATTACGGGACGCACCCGTACCTATATTAGACACTTACCCAATAAGTATCGGTTAAGAGTGGCTCATACTTAAACAGCTGTGAGTACAAAATGAGACAAATGTCGGAGTTTTCTAGATTTTAATCTCAGAAGTTCATCATTTTGACAGGACTTTGGGTTATCTAATTTTGAGGTTTCAAATATCATTTAGAGACAACATTTAAGCTAAACTGTCTCGGTTAAAGATAAACCAAAAAAAAAGACCCTTTAAAAGGATCTTTTTTTAAAAAATTTGAATTTATTAAGATATAGACTACCTTAACTGGATAGTATTAAAACCATCTATAGATGAGCTAGATCCACCGCCACCCGATGATGGTGCAGGCTGTACTACAGGCGCAGTTATTCCAAGGCTTATACATCTTCCTACGAAAGATGAGTAAAATGTACCCGGAGCACATGTAATACTTGTTGGTATTGTCCCAGGTGAAATCGTAGCTGGTGAGATTCTTTCCGAAGAACACCTGTAATGAGTGGCTCTATCAGTAGAGTCATCATCTGTTTTCTGGTTCTGATAAATTAAGTCATAACAATGATAATCACCATTATCTTTATGCACATTCACTCCTCTAAGAGCACCACTACGGTCTACTTCAGAAGAACGACATATATCAATAGACGCATCAACAAGCGTTACTGTTGATTGGCCATCATCTTTACCACTATTGTTATGAGGAACGTTAAAGTTTCTTGTAGATAAAGCTTTATATCCAGCTCTGCTACATGCAGTTGCATACGAGTAGTCACCATTATTTCCAGACACCCATACGTATTTATCTACACATATGTTACCTTCTAAATTCTGCAAGCTTCCACAAATTGGTACACATCTTCCATCAGAAACTTTTTCACCAGCTTCACATGTTAAACGCACAGTCCATCTGTAGTCTGATATTGCAATATTACCAGCTGAGTCTCTTGCAATAGCTCTGAATATGTAAAGGCCAGGCTCTAGTGCAGTATAGCTTTCAGCGCCAGAAACTACTGTTCCTGCTTCAGATGTTTTACAGTCTTCTTCATCTGTCCAAATTCCATTTGGACTTCTTAGGCGACAAACTAAGTTTGTTACTCTTACTTCATCTACTGCTTTTATAGTTATATTTGCAAAGTTATCATCTGTTGATACAGCAGGTCTTTCATTAATTGTAATAACAGGCGCTGTAGTATCTGCAGGTGTAGGAGCTGGCTCATTTGGAACTGCAACAGCCACTGACACACATAAGCCTAAACTATTTAGCTCATAACCTACAAAACACGAACTAACTTCACAAGCCCCATAAGCCGTACCATTACTATTACAAGTTCTTGAACCTAACCCGTTATTAACTGCACACAATTGATTGCTAGATGGCGCACAGACTTGATCGTTATATGAATGTTGTAAGCACTCTAATCCATTATTAAAAATAGCATGAGGATAAGTTCCATTAGAACAAGCCTCATTGAAGTTTCCAGTTGCGGGTAATACTTCACATATAACTTGTTCACCCGCATACCCAATAATGTATTGGCCCGGGGCACATGTACCATTAAACCTATAAGCAGAATCTTCTAAATTTTTACAACTTGGAAGACCATTAACAACACCTACAGAGTAAGAGCCCGCCGGACAAACATGTGAGTCATTTTTTTGTGGCAATGGCTTACATACTAATTCACCATTGACTGCATCTAAGAATAATCCTGGAGAACAATTTTTAGTTCCTAAATTTTGCGTGCCAGTAAAAATTGTCTGACATATAATTTGATTTTGACTTACACCTACATAAGCTTGACCTGCTGGACATAATGCATTGATTGGAGAAAAAACTATTTCTCTACAAACAGCCTCTTTACCATTAGCACCATCAATAATATCTATAAGCTCTTCATTACCAGGGCACTCAATATTAAGTTCAGTTTCTGTGCCAGGGCAAGCCACTAGTACTTCCATTTGAGGTCTGTTATCTAAATCAAAACCTAATAAATAATGTGAAAGTGAAGAACCCACTAAGCCAACATGAGAAGGATGACTTTGGCAAATTACAGAATTATTTACACCAACAGAAATTAAATTTCTACCATTTGGACATAATGAATTGTTTGTGTTTCCTGCAAACTCACAATTTTTTAAACATTGTGCTGTATTGATTGCACCATCATAATCGTAAAGTGTTTCACCCACTGGGCAAAGTTGACCTTCATGTGGGATTTTTTGTGCGCAAAGGACATTACCATTAACATCCACACCTACTGCCACCTGGTTTGATAAACAAAGGTTTGTGTTTGTCTGCACAACACCTGCATTGCTTTCCGTGGCTTCTACACCAAACTGAGCTTGGCCACAGTTATTATAAACAAACGGAATTGTTAAAGCCATCATAACAAAACCCACATACATAATTTTCTTTTTAATAAACCCTGAGTTGTTATTTAAATATGATAATTTTCTCATAATGATATCCCTTCGCTAAGCACACAGGCCTGCAAATGTCATTTCGGGAAAAAGTGATCCAAACTTAAACAGAAAATGTAATTTTATGAGACCTTGGTCTACTGAGTAATACAGCCAGCTTTTGCCTGCAATGTTTGACTGCCAACCAAGCCTTTTGAGAGAATCACTGTTGCAGAAATGTTACGAAATCAAAAATAGACTGAGACACTCAATCTATTTAATTAAAAAGGAGAATCTCTTGAAATACATAAAAATAGGACTGTTAGCTTTATCACTACTTACAGTTAATACAGTACAAGCCAATGTTGTGGGCGCAGACACTCATAACTTTAACCCATTAGTTAACGGCATTGATTTTGTGACTGTTAAGTCATCTGAAACTTTAGATGCAGGCTATATTAACTTAGGAGCATTTATTGATTATTCAGTAAACTCGCTACCAACATACAACCAAACTGTAGGCGGCGTCTTACAAACTGTAGAGCCTGATGACAGCTTACTCCATTTAGACCTACATGCAGCTTTAGGTTTAACGAACTGGTGGGATATTGGTATTAATATTGCCAATGTTGTATCTCAAACAACTGAGCAAGAGCTACAAAATGGTTTTTTTGCTGATAAAGGATTAACAGATGTAATGCTTTATACAAAAATTAGGTTTTTAGGTAATGATAAAGGTGGAGCCGCTTTAGCTTTATCTGTTAATTTACCACAAACTAAAAACTCTCCATTTTTAGGTTTAAACTCGCCCGCACCATCAGATGACTACAATCAAGACCCTATAATTAATATAGAGCTTGCTGTTGATAAAGATTTTGGTAAGTGGTCTGCCGGCGCTAACGTTGGTTACAGAATGCGTAATCCAGGAAAAAACAAATCATCTATAGGAATTTTCAATGAAAGCAGCGCTGATGATGATGAAGTTACTCTTAACCCAGTCGGTGAGCAAATTTTAGCTTCTGCGGCACTTGCTTACAAAATGACTGATAAAACAAGAATTATTGGTGAGTACTTTACAAGTTTTTTAGCCGGCGACCCTGAAAACGTAGGCGGAACATCTAGCGGTACATCAAGCACTGAAGAGCAACTCTCTAAAACATTCACTACTGGAGAACTCTTACTTGGTTTAAGACATGACATTAAGCCCAACCTTCATTTGCATGCAGGCGCATCAACAGCTCTACAAGAGGGTACATCATCTCCAGACTATAGAGTTTATGGTGGGGTTAACTACAGATTTGGTAAGCTTTGGGGTGGAGCCGTAGCAGCGGCAGCAGTACCGGTTGAAGAAATCGTAGAAGAAGTTATCGAAGAGCCTTATGTAGAAGAGCCAGTAATAGAAGAGCCTATTGTTCAAGAGCCAATAGCTCCGGCACAACCAATTATTGCTGATGCTAATGACACTAATGTTTTTGGCAATGCTCCATCACAAAAAGTTGAGATCTACAGCTTTAGAAACCTAAACTTCAGAACAAACTCTGCAAAGATTCCTTCTGAATTTAGAGCAAGGCTTTCTGAGCTGACTCAATATGTGAACCAATCGCCTGTTTTCCAAAGACTTATTGTACATGGACATACAGATTCTCGTGGTTCTAGCCAATACAATGCAGCTTTATCACAGCGTCGCGCCGATATGGTAAGAAGAGCCCTGACACAGGTTTATGGCCTACCCGCTGAAAAGCTTTCATCCATAGGCCATGGCGAAGACCAACCTATTGCTGATAACGAAACTCCAGATGGCTTATTATCAAACCGTCGTGTTGAGTTTGAAATTTTCAGATAAGACTTAATATATTTTAAATAACCTTAAAGGCGAGCTACACAGCTCGCCTTTTTTAATTTATAAAAACCTATGGAAAATAACCAAGAAATTTTAGTTAAGCACCTAAGCCAACCGCCCTCTTTAAGAAATGAAGAGTGGCACCACAAAGCTTTCGAGCTTATGGTCGACGCCAATGTTACAATAGAGAATGACGATCCTAAAGCAGGCCCCGATGGCATGCCTTACATGCTCGCTTCAATAAAAATAGACTCTAAAGAGCCCTGTCAAAAACTTTGCAGGTGGCTTTATGAAAAAGGAATTGGCCTTGTCGTTAACCCTCAAAAACAAGATCCTGATTTTGTATTTTCTTATGGAATGATTTGGAGCTTTTTAGCTACAAATAGTTTCTTACCTAAAACTGCAGCTAGCGAAGAAGAAAAAAAAGATATCGAAGTTACTCCTGGACAGCAATACTACTTTGGCGATTTAACTGATGATATTATCCCAAAAACCCCACGTGACTTAATAAAAGAATTTTTTAAGCAATCAAAAATAATAACACCACAAGTAAAGCTTATGAGTGCTGACCAACAGTCTTTTGATATTTGTTTTTCTAGAGAAAGTCTTAACGGCCTTACAGAAAAAGAAGAAGCCAATCTTATGGAAAAATTATACTGGTTTATGCCCAGGCATTATTCTTTAGCTATTGTAACTGCCAAAGGCTTACCTGAGTTTTTAAACCTTTAATAAGTTTATCTGCTTGGTTTTAAATCTATCTTGGCATTAAATCTGCGACACATTGGCGCCAGTACTCTGGAGCCTCTTCGCTAAATTTAACAATCACTTCAAAAACACCATTGCCCATATGTTTTGTTTCAAAGACTTCACCATCTAAGTCTAAATCCATACTTGGTATATAAAAGGCCACTTGCTCTCCAATAATAGAATCCAAATTAAGATTATTTCTAAGGTCTGCTACAGTAATGTTTTCACGCTTAATAGTTAAAATTAAACCCTCTTCATTAAGCTCTCTTACTGCTGCTTGGTTAGCAACAACGACATAGTCGTGTAGTAATGTTATTTCAGAAATATGAATATCATAGTTACGTTTTAAATTTTCAAATCCCACAATCATCAATCCTTTGTTGTTTTAATATTGAGCTTTTTATAATTGGCTCTTATTTCTACTTCTTGTTACACCTAGACTATCGGCAAGTTTTAAAAACAATAAAAGGAATTTATAAACTAATTTTAATATATGAGGGCTTTTACAAGCATTATAATAAAACTGTTTCAATATAATACAAAAACACTCCGGTAATGTGACCAGAGTGTTTCTATTAACTATTCAATTTTTTAGTTTCAGACTTATTTAATCCCAGTTAACTGGTTTACCAGCTGTGATATCCATCATTCTATCAAGCGGCAATCGAGCGCGTTCCATAAGTGCTGCATCAATTTCCACAGCAGGAGATAGCGTTTCTAAAGCCTGTTTAATTTTTTCAAGACTATTTAGCTTCATATAAGGACACTCATTACACGCACAAGAGCCTTCTGCCGGGGCCTGTATTAACGTCGCCGTAGGATTTCTTTTTTGCATTTCATGAAAAATACCTATTTCAGTAGCCACAATAAATTTTTGAGAAGGGTTATCTTCAACTTGCTTCAATAAGAATGACGTAGAACCAATAGCATCAGCATACTGTAAGATCTCTTCCATACATTCTGGATGGGCAATTACTTTTGCGTCTGGATGCTCTAGCTTTAATTGGTGTAATTTCTTTTCAGAAAATAAAACATGAACCTGACAAGAGCCTGGATATAAAATCATTTCTCTATTAAGTTTTCTTGATAACCAGCCGCCAAGGTTTTGATCGGGTGCAAATAATATCTGCTTATCTTTAGGAATGGCATTAATAATTTTTTCAGCATTACTAGAAGTACATATAACATCAGACAAGCTCTTTACATCTGCACTGCTGTTAACATAAGTAACACAGATAGCATCAGGATAAGACTCTCTCCATTTTTTAAATTTTTCATAAGGTGAATGATCTACCAATGAACAGCCGGCATTTAAATCAGGAACAAGTACTGTTTTTTCTGGAGAAAGTAATTTTACACTCTCACCCATAAATACAACACCCGCCATTAAAACAACTGGGTTGTCAGCTTCTTGGCCTTTTTGCGCTAATGACAAACTATCACCAACATAATCAGCTATATCTTGAATTTCACCCTCTTGATAAAAGTGACCCAAAATAAGGGCATTATGTTTTTCTTTAAGTGCTTTTATTTCGTCTTTTATACTCATTATAAGCTTCCGCCTTTCATAAGTGTAATAATACTTTTTGACACAGATTTCAAAGATTCAAAGACAGCTTTACCCCTAATAGCCTCTGCTTCGAATTCAGCAGCATTATACTTATTTAAAACCTTGCTAAGCTCAGGCACGGGCATACTGTTTGGAAGCTCTCTTTTGTTATACTGGATAACATGAGGAATTTTTTTAAGCTCGTAACCCTGCTTCTGTAAGTTAAGCTCAAGGTTACTCATAGACTCTAAATTCTCTTCAAGTCTTTCTTTTTGTGAGTCCGCAACAAAAATAATTCCGTCTAAACCCTTAAGTATTAATCGCCTAGAAGAATCAAAAACAACCTGCCCTGGTACAGAGTACAAATGAAAGCGAGCCTTAAAGCCTCTAATTTCACCAATACTCATTGGTAAAAAATCAAAAAAAACAGTGCGCTCTAAGTCTCCAGGGAGCTCAACAATTTCTGATTTATTTTCCCCATTTGTTTTTTCATAAATCCATTGGACATTAGTTGTTTTGCCACTTAATGAAGGACCGTAATACACAATTTTAAAATGTATCTCTTTGGTTTTATGATTTATAAAAGACATTATTTATTTTCCGTTCTTAAAAACTTAAAGGACAATTCTGTTTTCTAAAGCTTTACCTAATGTACGGTGGTCGACATAATCAATATGCCCACCAATAGGAACTCCATGCGCAATTCGGCTTACTTGTATATCAAATTCACTCAAAGCTTTTGCTAAGTATAAAGCTGTTGTGTCCCCTTCAAGGTTTGCATCCAATGCAAGAATAACTTCCTTAATAGGCTCTTCGCCATCAGTAGCCTGACTTTTTATCCTACTTATTAGCTGCTTAATTCTTAAGTCGTCAGGACCAACACCATCTAATGGGTTAATAGCCCCGTGTAAAACATGATACCTGCCCTTAAATGCTCCCGAAGACTCAAGCTGTTGAATATCTGCAGGATCTTCAACAACGCAAAACATATCATTACGGCGGTCAACATCGACACAATAATAGCAATCACCTTCGTTTTCTGTGTACGTATAACAAGTAGGACACTCATTAATGAGCTCTTTGACTTGTTTAATAGCTTCTCTGAATTCTTCTGTGAAATTATTTTTAGAGCGCAAAACATAATAAGCAAGCCTTTGAGCTGTCTTTTTACCAATTCCTGGCAACCTAGAAAAGGATTCAACTAGCCTTTCAAAGCTAGGGATTTTATCCATCATCCAAGTAAACCTGGCATAGACATGCCGCCTGTTACTTTATTCATTTCTTTATCAGAATACTCTTTAGCTGTTTTTAAAGCTTCGTTAGTTGCCACAACAATCATATCTTGAAGCATCTCAACATCATCAGCACCAGAAACTACACCATCAGCAACAGTAATTGATAAAACTTCGTTCTTACCATTCACCTTTACTTTTACTGCATCACCGCTAGCGGCACCTTCAAATTCCATTTCCGCTAACTGCTCTTGGATTTTTTTCATTTTATTTTGCATTTGATTCGCTTGCTGCATTAACTTCTGCATTCCGCCGCCGCCAAAACCCTTCATTGATTACTCCTTTATTTGCATATTTTTTACTGAAAAATATTTCTTAGCTTCTTTCACTAAGGGGTGATTCTCTATTTTGTTTTTAATTTCTTCATCTGCCAACTTCTTTTTTTCTACACTGACCTGCATTGGTGTTAAGTCAGCATCCTCGACCTCTTCACCTACAACAACATCCACTTCTAACCTTTTGTTCCAAAAAGTAAACAGGTAGTTAGATAGCTTACGCTTAAATTCTTCTTTTTCTATTTGAGTGTGTAAAAACTCTTGAGGTGATGAAATTACAATTTTTTTACCATCTTGGCTTGCCACAAAAGTATGCTCAAGCTTTGCTCCCATAGCACTATTTAATTTCGCCACCTTCTTTACAAGGTCTCCCCACTTAGCGTTCTCTTTAATCTCTTCATGAGGGAAACTGGGCATCGGCGCAGGACCAACCTCCGCAACAGGCATTGGCGCCTCAGGCATTGGAGGCATCGAAGCTGCTGAATTATCTTTTTTTGCTTGAACCTGCTTAAGCTGATCTATGGCACTTGCTCTTTTAGGGGCTTGAATTGGCTTTTGGATTGGCTCTTGGCTTAAATTAGTGTTTTTTTTTACGCTTGTTTGGGTTGCTACATTACTTGCTAATAAAGATTCGATACGCGGGGCATGAAAAAGCCTTAATAATAAAACTTCTAGAACTAAACTTGGTGTTTGTGAGCGCGCTAAATCATTAGCGCCCTTTAAACACATATCAAACATCATATGGATATCTGACTCTGACATTTTTTTAGAAAGCTCAGAAAGCTCCTTAACTTCTGATTGCGGCAAATCTACTAGCCCATCAGAGCTACCCGCTAAACTTTCGCCAGAAACTTTTATCATCAGTAAATTTCTAATTTCTTCTAAAAACTCTTGTACAAAAACTCGTGGCTCAACACCTGAGTAAAAAAGCTTATTTAAATTATCTAGTAGCAAGGCTTTATCTTGCCCCACTAAAGATTGCAGCAAATGAACTAATAGCTCTCTTTGCGTTAATCCTAAAGACTCTACTACTTTATCTACTGTGATTTCACCGCCACAGTAAGATAAAACTTGCTCTAATAAACTAAGGGCATCACGCATAGAGCCTTGGCCTTGTTTAGCTACTAGCCACAGGGCTTCAGTTTCAAACTTTACTTTTTCTGCTTTTAAAATTTCTTCTATGCGTTCACTTATTTTTTTAAGAGCAATTCTTCTAAAATCATAACGCTGGCAACGAGATAAAATAGTTTTTGGTATTTTATGAACTTCTGTTGTGGCCAAAACAAAAACAACATGCTCTGGAGGCTCTTCTAAAGTTTTTAAAAGCGCATTAAAAGCGCTTGATGAAAGCATATGCACTTCATCAATAATATAAACTTTGTACTTACCCGAAGACGGCATATAGCTTACGTTGTCACGAAGCTCTCTAATGGCATCAACACCATTATTACTAGCACCATCAATTTCTAAAATATCAACATGAGACCCATCAGAAACACCCAAGCAATCGTCACACTTATGGCAAGCTTGAGAGTCTTTAACATTGGTGCACTTTAAAATTTTTGCATAAATACGAGCCGAAGAAGTTTTACCTGTACCACGTGGGCCAGTAAACAATAACGCTTGCGGAGTGCGGCCAGACGACAAAGCATTCATAAGAGTACTACTAATACTCTCTTGCCCCACTAAATCGTTAAACGATTGTGGTCTCCATTTTAATGCTATTGATTGATAAGCCAACTATTTAAACTCCAGCAAATGTGCTCGAAAAAAGTGGGGCCGGCCGGTCATATCACATAGGTCTTTTGCTACCGTTGCTTCCTTCCGGACCTGGCGGAATTCACAAAAGCGTCTATTGTATGGGACCAACCCCAAGACAGGTATAGCACTTACAGAAGCGTTGTCCCCAGAGCATAAACACTGCGTTATAGAGATGCATATGGCTTTTTGATGTTAAGATTAAGCATGCTTCAAATGGACTTTTTAAATGACCTCTTTCGCAATAAAAAAAAGAAAGATATTGCTTTTGATTTAAGCATATTTGAAGGCTTTCCATTAAAAATCACCTATAAGCCCTATTATCGCAAAATTGCGATAGCCATGCCCATAAATGGCGTAATTACTGTGACTACTGGTAAATCAACACCACAAACAGAAATAATGGCTTTTTTAAATTCTAATAGAGACTGGATTTTAAAAGCACAAGAAGAAATTGCCGCGGTAAAAACACAGTTTCCAAAGGTAGAGTTCAATAATTTTGACACCCTCTTTTGGCGCGGCCAAACTCTAAAGCTATACTACCTCAACAAAGACAAAAAAAATAACTTCCTCCCATCGACAGAATATCTCTCTTGCTCAGGCCCTAAACCTCAATCAGAGAGCCACAGACAGCAAGTAATAAAAGATTTAAAAACCTTTTATAAAACTGAAGCTATTATCGAAATAGGCGATCTATTGCAGGTTTGGTCTCAGAAAATGGAGCTTTACCCTTCAAGAGTTAGCTATCGCCTACAAAAATCAAAATGGGGAAGCTGCGGATCTAATGGCCATATTTCTATGAATTGGGGCCTCATTACCTGCCCTAAAAAAATTACTGAATATGTTGTCATTCATGAGCTTGCTCACTTAAAACATCAAAACCACTCTAAAAACTTTTGGAGCCTGGTAGAAAGATACTGCCCTGACTATAAAGAGCGAAAGACTTGGCTTAAGAACAATAACTATATCTGTGATTTCCTACAAAATAAGTCACAACTACATCCTTAGGACCAAAGTCCTTAACAACCCTGTTTTGTTTTAAAAAAAGAGACTCTTATTAAAGACTTAGCTATATTAAACACATATAGAGTTTGCCATGGATTTGGCCCATAAATAATAAAGGACTATTAAATGCAACAAGAAATGCTCATAAAGACACAAAGCCAGTCACCAACACTTTCTGCCTACACTGACTACCGTAAATATCTTTCTGATTTTTATGATTACAAACGCAAGCAAACAAGCCATATGCTAAGGCCCTACTCTTACACTGACTTTAGTGCAGCTGCTGACATTAAATCTCCTACTTATTTAAAATTAATTATTAACGGGCAACGTAACCTCGCTATTAAAACTGCAGATAAATTTTCTAAAGCATTAGGCCACGACAAAGCCGACAAAAATGAGTTTGAAGCACTTATTAATTACAACCAAGCAAAAGACCCTTTAGAGCGCAACAGGTGCCTTAAAAAACTTTCTGATTTGCGTATACAAAAAAAACTTAATCAGGGGCAACTCAAGTCTGAAGAAATGGAACGCTTACCTAGCTGGGTTTACTGGGCTCTTCACTCTATGACAGCTCTAGAAAACCCATCAACAAATATTGATGTCCTTCATGAAAAACTAAAACAAAGAGCTACCAAGAAAGAAATACAGCAAAGCTTAGATTTACTGATAGAAAACAATGACATTATTGTTGATGGTGATACTTTTTCAAAAAACACTAAAGCCATCTCAGGGATGAATACTATTCCTAAAGAGGTTATTAAAAAAATCCAAGCTGAGCTTATTTACCTTGGGATGGAGTCTTTAATTAATGACGACCCCAGCGAACGCGAATTTGGAGCTTTTACAATCGCCATGACAGAAAAAGAATTTAATGAGGCTAAGTTTGAAATAAGGCAGTTTAGAAAAAAGCTGTACTCTAAAATGCTACAAAAACGTGAAGAGTCTAAGGGTGAAAAAATTTACCAAATGAATTTTCAATTATTTCCTTTGAGTGAATAAGCTTGCCACCTAAAAACGAAAACCCTCTCTTTGCCAACACTATTAAGCTTGTGCTGGCTATCCCAAAAGGAAAAGTAGCAACCTATGGCGGCATAGCCAGGCTTGCAGACTCTATTGGAAGCGCTAGGTATGTTAGCTATATACTGAGCTCGTCATCAAAAAAGTATAGCCTTCCCTGGCATAGGGTAATTTCTGCTAGCGGAAAAATAGCCAATCATAAAACTACCAACACACAGTACAGGCTTTTAAAAAAAGAAGGGGTTGAAATTATACGCGGTAAAATTGACCTCGATATATACGAATGGAAACCTAACAAAACCGCCACTAAAAAAATATTAAAAGCTTTTCAATAAAGAAATAGCACATGAAGGCTCTGCAGATATAGCCACTGGAGCTTCAACAATATTTCTCTTTTTATTAGCCGCCAAACGATAACCATTATTTACTTCTGGTATTAAAACTAAACTTGTCTCTTTAATTTTTGAAAAATTTTGCTGTGCCAACTCAAATGAATTTTGGTCTTGCTCCCTTACAGAATAAAGAGTGTCATAAGTTAACGCCACAAGACTATTGTAAGCACTAATTAACTCTTTTCGTTTACTAATATGAGACTTAATGTATGACCTGTACCCTGCTTTTTCAAACTTAACGAGCCCAGTTCTTTGCAACCTAAAAGGTATTGTTAATTTAGAAACAGCCGTGTTTTCAAGAACGATACTCATTCTTTGTTTTAAAACTTTAATTTGTAAAAGTAATTCACCGTACTCTGATTTATTATCACTAGAATTACTTACCGAATAGCTCACTAGCTCTTTAAATTTATCTTCATTTTTTTGAATTTCAGCTATTAAAAGACCATGGTAAATAGGGATACTACTGCCAGCTTTTTTTAATAGTTCAAGTCTTTTAGTATCATTATTAAGTATTTTTATTAACACTTTCCTACTTAAAAACTTCTCTACATCTATATTTAAATTATCTAGTTTGTTTTGAAAAAAAGTATCTTTAATACTTATTAGCTTATTTATAAAAACCCTATGCATTTCTTTTTTTGTTAATTTTAAAGCGTTGCCTTCCACAGGTAAAACTATACGACCGTCTCCAGCTGTTACAGAGTAATAACCTAAATTGTTACTGCTTTCATAGCCCATGTATCCTCTGTTAAATTTATCTAACTGAGCATAACTGTAGCCATACTTTCTCTTGCTTTTTAACCAACGGCTAAATGTTTCAAACGGAAGCATACCAATAACCGTTACAGCTCCAAACGGGATAGCAGCAATAGTAGCGCCCAGGGCTGGCATAACTAATGATATTAAAGCGCCCGCTGCCATAGTCGTTGTACTTACAATCACTGCTGCTGCAGCTGTTACCGGAAGCTTATGAGTAATGATTCTAGAAATTTCATCTTTAAAAAGACCCATCTGAAACATATAAGTAACAGTGGCCCTAGTTATTTTTCTTACAACTTCTTTTTTCTCAGATGGTGTTAAATTTATTGGTGTATTCGTTTGTTGAGACTCTACAACCACTCTTTCAACAGCTCTTTCCACTATAACTTCAGTAGTGACTTCTACAATCTCTTTAACTTCAGCAGCTACCTTTTCATTAGCTGCAGCAACTTCTGCCTTAACCTGAACGAGCTCTTCTATTTTCTCTGTTACCTTTTCCTTGGCGTAAGAAGGCAAAGGCGCATTAAAAACAAATATAATGGCCAAAGCCACTCTCATTAGTTTTGCTGTCGATTTCTTTGAAAAATGACATTTTTTGTCTGCTGAGCGGTCTCTTAACCTACTGAAAACACTATTGATTTGAGATAAGTCTATTTTTTTCATCATAATGACTTAGAATTGCAAAGCTAAGTCCAGACTTTATACAAACAAAAAAGCTAAGACTCCCCTTTTAGGCAACACTTATGCTACAGTAACAAAGTATTTTTACTGTTGGGGGCGATACGGCTTCGACGTGGGTACCGAAGCTTAAGGAGCATGCAGGGGCGCAAGAGGTCCTCTTTAAAAACTTGCACAATTTTAATCGGCAACGATTTACAATTAGCTGCATAGTATTATGTAGCCATGGATCATTGGGGTGGTAGCGCCCTTTGTGAAATGTCACTTTAGTTACCTCGACCTAGTGGATTCTTCGAGACAATAGGTTTAAATAAATTTTGAGGAAGGGTTTATCAAAGGGTGTTCGTCCTCGCTGGTAAGCCGACATGAAATGGCAGAACTAAGCATGTAGCCGCCTTAATGTGAACGACTTGCGGACGCGGGTTCAATTCCCGCCGCCTCCACCAACTTTTTAAAACAATCATAAAAAAACTATGAACTACAGAGAGTCTCATAGTGCTCTTAAAAAAAAGAATACGTTATGGAAAATACAAAGGCACATCACTTACCCAAGCCTTATTTGGCTTAATCCTTCTAGAAAAAAATTACCCTATGGAAAAATTAACAAGCTCTTGGGCTTGCTCTATAAAATGAAAACTAATGAACTCAAGCACTTGTTCAGCCAATTACAAATCATAAATGTATTAAAATAAATAATTTTTGAGACACTTTGAAATCCTGTAAACACTTTACTTTACGAATACTTACTCAAAATCAGTAAACAAATAACAATTATCAGAATGAAACAAAATTTATTTGCTTCATTGAATTGTGAAGAAAACTTCATCAAAAAAATTAAACTTTAACTCTGTTAGAACCGATAGTATAAATAGCTACAGTAAAATGTAGATATTTATATCAGGAGGTAAAATGAAATATTTAATACTTTTAGCATTGGCTACCTTAGTGGCTTGTGAAAACTCTAGATTTGGAATAGAGGATCAAACATCAGTTACAAGAAGCAGTATTGCTTGGGAAGGAGAGCCAGCTTTAGCTGACCTCACAGCATCATCAGGCGGAGCTTATGAGCTAGGACTTGCAGCGATAGATCTAACTAGCACCACTCCCGTCACTCTTTCAATTATAGATCCATCAACATCTTCCACTTTATTTAAAGGTGATTTTTTACCTGGCGACGACATAAGCTCAGCAATACCAACCAATACTTCTGGATTGAGTAACTTTGCAACTGATATCCAGCCATATTTTGAAACAGGCAGTATTCTAGACGATGCCTCTGCTCTAACGTTTAGAAAAAAGGATTGGGCAGTAAATAGCGGTCAATTTCAGTCACTTTTCAACCCGGCCAATCCATTAGATTTAGATACTTCTGGGGATGTAGCAATACCATTACAATTTCAGCTAACAACATCTGGATCAACAGCAACTATTACATTGCCTGTCAGATACAGGCTTTCTTTCGAAAACACAAGCACAGACGGCTCTGGAGTTGGTGGAGCTTTTCCATTAACATTCCCTAATGTATTCACAGTCGGTGGCTTAATTCGCTCTGACACAATAGGCCTTCTAGGTGTTACAGGATTTTCAGAAAGCTGTGGACCTGGAACAGAGCACTATAATATGGATTCAACTATGTCCCCAGCAACAACTACCACAGCAACAAAAGTTGCTGGAGTTTGGGTCCCCTTCGCTGGAACAGCTCAATCAAGATTCACTACTGCGATCCTAACAACTTTAGGAGCAACACAGTCATTTAACCAAAATTTTGGAACTCATTGCGTACACAGAATGGGGGGCTTCTCACAGCTTAATGAGTTTTTAGATGTTCGCTATGAAGCAATACGCCTAACTGACGATGGAACAAACTTTCTTGAAATTGCATTTTCTGTTTTTGAAGCTTTTTAAAAAATAGAAAATATTATTTAAAAAAGGCTTAGATATTAATCTAAGCCTTTTTTAATAATATTTTTAAAAAACTTGTTTTTATTGCCACCATATAGATAATGTATCAATGCGCCTCCTACTCACGCCACTCACTCTCTTACTGTTTCTCCCCCTAAACCTTTTTGCTCACGGCATGAGTGAAGAGGCTAAACTTACCATTATCAATGGTGGTTTTTTACAATATTTAGTTTTAGGGGCCGAGCATATGCTAACAGGCTATGACCATTTACTTTTTTTATTTGGCGTTATATTTTTCTTAAAAAACTTTAAGGAAATAATAAAGTTTATATCTATCTTTACATTAGGCCATAGCATTACCCTTATTGGTGCTACCTTTATGGGAATCACTGCTAACTATTGGCTGATTGATGCTGTTATTGCTTTAAGCGTTTGCTACAAAGGATTTGATAACAATGGTTACTTTCAAAGCTATCTTGGCTTTAAAAAATCCCCGCCCATTACCCTTATGGTTTTTATCTTTGGTTTAATTCACGGCTTTGGGCTCTCTACACGATTACAACAGCTACCCCTTGGCGAAAAAGGCATGGCTTTATTTAGCCAAATCATCTCTTTTAATTTTGGGGTAGAGCTTGGGCAAATTTCAGCCCTTGTTATTATGCTTTTGATAATGACTGAGATAAAAAAGCTTAAAAACTTTAAGCGCCTCTCAAAAGTCTTAAATGACGGGCTTATACTAGCAGGCTTTATGCTGCTCATAATGCAACTTCATGGTTATTTCCATAGTATAAACCCTGATGATTTTAAATTTAGCGAAGACAACCACATACATCATCACTTAGAAATAGATAATAAAATAGATAAGGAGCATTTATGAAAAATATAGCAATAGCTTTAGGACTAATTCTTTTACTAGGTGGCGGCTTTTACTTTTACAAAAACAACCAAGCCCCGATAGAACTGCACCAACACTCGCATGATGACCACAACCACGGCGACCACTCACATGGTGAGCACAATCATGATAACCATAACAGCCATAGCGACTCTCATGACGACCACGATCACCATAATCACTAACTTATAATATGTTAGAACAAAACCCAGCAGACCTTATTGCCCTTGTAGAAACTAAAATGCCTTATGGCAAATACAAGGGCATGGCTTTAATCGACCTCCCCGAACCTTATGTGGTTTGGTATTTTGGCAACGGGCTCCCAAAAGGCAAACTGGGCCACCTCTTAGGCTTACTCTACGAAATTAAAACCAATGGCTTAGAATACCTTCTTAACCCATTAAGAGGCTCTAGTAGCCAACATTATATAAAAAGTGAATAGACCTACATCTTGAAAAAATTTAATTACATTATCAATATACAATTTTTAGGCTTTAGATACAGTGGCTGGCAAAAACAGCCCAACGCTAAAACTGTACAAGAAATGATAGATAAAACTTTCTTTTGCATCTTTGAGCATCATAATTTTAAAACATTAGGCGCCAGTAGAACAGACTCTAAAGTATCTGCTAATCAGTTTCCTTTTCAGCTGCTAATAAACGAATCTCTAGATACAGAAAAGCTTTTAACTAATTTAGAAAAAAACTTACCACCAGATATTAGAGTTTTATCTGTAACTACAGCTGACCCTAGTTTTAGTGTAATTAGCCAAGCTAAAACAAAACAATACCAGTATGTTTTTTGCTTTGGAAAAATACCTCACTCTTTCTGCGCGCCCTTTATGGTTTACTTTAAAGGCGACCTTGATATCGAAAAAATGAAAGAAGGCGCCGGGCTATTTACAGGAACGTATAACTTTAAAAATTATTGTTACAAACCCAACGAAAGAACTCAGCTTACCCGAACAGTTACTAAAAGCCGTATTATTAAAAATACGGTTTACCAATCTAACTTTTTCCCAGAGGACTCATGGATTTTTGAGATAGAAGGCCCGGGCTTTTTAAGGCATCAAATCCGATTAATGATGGGGGCACTTGTTAGCGTAGGCACTGGCAAACTATCAATTGATGACCTCAAAAAAAGTTTAGAAGACACAACAAGTGTAGACAGTAACTACATAGTGCCATCCTCTGGGCTTATATTAAATAAAGTTGATTTTTCCTGAAGCTATACTCTTAAGGCTTTTACAGGCAAAATAAAACTATGGACATAGAAAGCTATCTACGAAAAAAACAAGCTCTAAAAAAACACTTCAGGGCAGACAGAAAGCTTTGTACCGATTGCCGACAACCAAACTTCAATTGCTTTTGTGAACACATCCGTAAATTTGACCCAAACATAGAGTTTGTTATTTTAATACATCCTCTTGAAACAAAGCGCAGAATTGCTACAGGCCGCATGTCTTACCTTAGCCTGGAGAACTCTCATATTTTAAAAGGTGCTTCGTTCTCAGGCCACAAAAAAATAACAGCCCTCGTAAATCAACCAGGTTATCAAAACATAGTGTTATCACCTGGCTCGGAGGCTACGAACTTAACTAATTGCTCCGGCAAGCAACTGCGTGAACATTTCCCTAGATATAAAAAATTACGAGTTTTTGTTCTTGATAGCACATGGAGCACTGCCAATAAAATGTTTAAAGGAACTCCTCAGCTTCATAAACTTAAAAGATACTTTTATGTTCCAACAGAAGCCTCAAACATAAGAGTAAGAAAGCAGCCCAGCAGTAACTGCCACTGCACCCTTGAAGCTATACATCATGTTATTGAGCTTTTAGGACCAAGCCAGGGCTTTGATACAGCAACGCGATTACATGATAATTTACTTAAACCTTTTAATTGGATGGTAGAGCAACAAATAAAAAGAATAAAAAAAAATAAAAACTGGAGAACTTATGAGCGATAAGCTAATACCCTGGGATAAATCTGAAAAAACAGACTGGCTAAATAGCCAATCCATAAAACGTTCTTACAAAGAAGATGTTGTATCTAAAATAATAGCCTTAGAAAATGACTTTGATGTTACACAATATGGGGCTCTTTCCTACGCCCCCAACAAGTACCCGCTTTTTATTATTAAGAACAAAACTTTTGAATCTGAAAAAAAGAATATCCTTATAACCGGTGGCGTACATGGATACGAAACGAGTGGAGTTATCGGGGCTTTAAAATTTTTAAATGAAAAAGCTAGCAACTACATATCAAAATTTAATATCATTTGCGCTCCATGCATAAGCCCGTGGGCTTATGAAACGATTAACCGCTGGAACCCAAATACAATTGACCCAAACAGATCTTTTACTAAAAATAGCCCCTCAGAAGAATGTCAGCTTATCATGCAAGAAATTGAAAAAATGAATATTAGTTTTTATGCACATATAGATCTGCATGAAACAACGGATACAGACAATACTGTTTTTAGGCCAGCACTTGAAAAAAGAGATGGTGTTAAGCAAAAAGAATGGGGTATCCCTGATGGCTTTTATCTTGTTGGTGATTCTGAAAACCCAAATGATAAATTTCAAAAAGCCATTATTGATTCTGTAAGAGAAGTAACGCATATTGCACCAGCTGACGAAGCTGGTAAAATTATAGGCAAGCCAATAACGCAAGAAGGTGTCATTAACTACCCTATAAAAAAATTGAATCTATGTGCTAGTTTTTCAAATGCAGACTATTGCTCGACAACTGAAGTTTTCCCTGACAGCCCAAAAGTAAATGACAATGATTGTGCTAATGCACAAGTAGCAGCCATTACCGGCGGATTAGACTATTTATTAAGCCTTTAGGGGCTGCGTCACCCCCTATACCCCTTGTAAATAGGCCCTATTCCTCTCACAATTAAGCCATAACAATAGGAGATTATTATGGCTGAAGAAGCAAAAGGTTTAAAAAAACCAGTAAAATTACAAGACGAGCTAGCTAGCATGCTTGGCACATCAGAACTTCCAAGAACGGAAATCACTAAAAAGCTTTGGGAATACATCAAAGAAAATGGCCTACAAACTAAAACTGAAAATGGTAAAGCTGAAAACGCTGGTAAATATATTGTTGCTGACGCTACATTATTACCAATCTTTAAAAAGACTAAGTCTACAAGTAAGTCTGGTAAATTAACTGACCTTACAGGACTAAAAGAAGGCCAAACAATCAACATGATGCAAATGGCAGCTGTTGTTGGCGCAAACATAGTAAAATAATTTTAAATACTTACCTGGTTTGTTATTAAGCAGACCGGGTTAGCGATAGGCTTTAAATTGAGTGACCCATTAGAAGGAAAAACATTAGAGTTTATACTCACAGAGCTTGTAAACCATCTTGGCTTTAAAGAGCTTGGCAACATTATCGATATCCGTTGCTTTAATAACGAACCCAGCATCAAATCTAGCTTAAAATTTTTAAGGAAAACTCCTTGGGCCCGAGCCAAAGTAGAAGAGCTTTATCTTTATGAAATTTTAGATGTGCTCGATTAAATAGAGCTCACAAATTCTAAAAAAACTTTCTTATGTTTTTCTAAGTCTAAATCTGGTGAAACCGCCACGCGCACAATATAATCTTTATCGCCCTCTTTAGTAGTTCCTTGCGTAGATGTTGCTGGCACGGTCCAATAGCATCCCTTTAACTGGCCATAGCTAACACAGTGCTGACTTTCATTAGGAATATTATTAATCATTAGCTTTATTAACTTATGATTCAGTTCTCTTTTATAATCTTCTTTTTCCTGAGCCGTATTACCTTCTGTTGGCAAATCTAATGAGAATACAGATGGCGTAAATCCTTGGCTTGCAAGCTCTTCAGATACAAAATTAATTTTAGAATTTGGTAGAATTTCTATAATATAATTCACAAAGCTTCTTGTGTTTTTATAAGCTTCATCAATCCTTTGAAGCATCGATGGAAGCTGTTCCGATAAAATATCAATTTGTAAACTTGTCGCTTCGTTGTCACAAATTTTAATATGTTTATCAATTTTTTCTATCAATCTTTCTGCTTTTTTATTAGCGACACAGTAGCCGGCCGTACACTGACCACCACTTGGAAATTTAGACCCACTCACATAAGAAATAGTTTGTACTGATGACAACACAGCACTATCACTTAAAAAATCAACATTGGGACAAAAAGTTTGATCTAATATAAAAACAGGATTAATTGCAGTATCGCCCTCTTTTGTTTTACGGCTCTTACTTAATACAGCTGCTAATTTAACGAGGTCAGGTACTTCTACCCTAGGGTTTGTTGGTATTTCTGCAATAATATAAGGAACCGCATTCTGTTCTGCCACCTTTGATAAAATCTTTTCAAGACTACTCACCATATCATTGCCATCGTCTACATGGAGGTCGACCACTTCTGCGTTTTCAACACAAGCAGTAACCCGCCTTGCTTGGTCATTTGTTCCTCCATAGCAATTAGGTGGCACAATTATTTTTATTTTTTTCCCTGGAAATTTTTGAATAGCATCATCCATTAGCCCCATAAGAATTGCATACTGTATAGATAAGCCACTAGATCCTAACACTGCCTGCGTGTCAGCTTTTGTTATTTTTTTTATAGATTCTAAAACTAAAGTTTTATTTTTTTGTGAAGTTATTGGCTCGCTATGGCCCTCACTAATAATTGCATTTAAAGCTATTAAACAGTTAGCTGGAGTCATTGCTATGGACTCCCTACGCCTTACATGCTGAATCTCAGAAATATAACTTTTATCTACATGGCTTCCTACTAAAATAATACTACCAAGCCCCTCAATTATATTTACTAGAAAGTCTGCGGACAATACCTTTTCACCAGTATTTAAAACTACAGTGCTACCATCAAAAAATGGCAAGCTATCAAAAGATTCAACTTTTACTAATTCAAAGTTATAGCCATATACTGTCCTTAAACCCTCTACATCAAAACATGATGGCAACTCATTTTTATATACAATTTGAGTTTTTTTGTTTTTTAATAAATTATGTCTTAAAACTGCATAAATAGGCATAGCAATAGATGAAAAGCTAATTACATTTTGCGCTTGTAGGTTGTTTTCTTTTGCTACTAACCATTCAAGTAAACATGAGAGTGGGTGCCCCAACCTTATGTAGTCATAAGCTGTTGGCAGCTGACTGAGGCCTTCTTTTGAAATACTACCAGCAGTAAATAGTGCCTCTAGCGCTTCTGTAAATTCTACTTTAGCCAAGCTTTCATTATAAATATCTAATCTGTGCGTTGTCTTTGTAAGCCAGTCTTCTGGCATAGCATTAAGTACATTTTTTACATCAATAAGTAGCTGCTTGTTTTTCATCTTATACACCTTTGAGTAGGGCCTTAAGATACATGAATTTAATTTAATTTGAAAGTTTTGATGTTCACATCCACTAAAAACAAGGCTATTAAAAACCATGATTAAAGGTAAGTCTGTAGGTCTTAACAAGTACATCGCTCAAAGCGGTATCTGCTCGCGCAGAAAGGCCGACGAGTACATTAAAGACGGACGAGTTAAAATTAATAAAAGAAAAGCTAAGATTGCAGACCGCGTAAAAGCTGGTGATATTGTTATGGTGAATGGCCAAACTATAGAGCCAGAAGAAGCACAACCTTTTGTCTTTATAGCCCTTAATAAACCAGCAGGAATTGTATCCACAACAGAACCCACAGAGCGTAATAATATTGTAAGCTACACTAACTATCCTTTCAGAATATTTCCTATTGGACGTCTAGACAAAGACTCTACCGGGCTTATATTTTTAACTAATGATGGCGATATTGTTAATAAAGTTTTACGAGCAGGCAACAATCATGAAAAAGAATATATAGTTACTGTTGATAAGCCCATTACCGATGAATTCATTACTGACATGTCTAGAGGCGTTCCTGTACTAGGCGTTATTACAAAAAAATGTAAAGTTGAAAAAATATCTACTAAAAAATTTAGAATTATACTCGTACAAGGCCTTAACCGCCAAATAAGACGAATGAGTGAATACTTTGGTTACGAGGTCACCGACTTACAGCGCATACGCATTATGCATGTCAATATCGATGGCTTACCCGAAGGAGATTTCAGGCCCCTTACTGAAGACGAACTAAAAACTTTATTCAGCCTTGTTAAAGACTCATCTTCTGAAGACAACCCAAAAAAGAGCACAGCTAAGAAAAATACCGACAAGAAAAGTACAACTAAAAAAAATATATCCAAGAAGAGTTCAAACAAGAAAAAAACTAATGCAAAAGTTGAATCTTTTGAAGACTATGAGTTTAGTAGAAATAATAATAAAAGATCTAACCGCCCCTCTTCTAAAAAAGTAAGTAAAAAACCCGGCAGAAAAAAACGCCGCAGGTAATAGGTAAAAAATCATGAATGAAACATTTAATACATTAAATTTAAACCCTCAGATCCTTAAAGCACTAGATGTTCTTAGCTATAAAACTATGACACCTATTCAACAAAGCAGTCTTCCACATATTTTATCTGGTTCTGATATTATTGCTCAGGCTAAAACAGGCTCCGGGAAAACAGCAGCTTTTGCTCTAGGCTTACTTAACAGCCTCGACCTTAATAAAGAAGCCATCCATGGCCTTATACTCTGCCCCACAAGGGAACTTGCTGAGCAAGTCGCCTCAGAAACCCGCAAGCTTGCTAGCTTTTTACCTAATGCAAAAATATTAACTTTATGTGGTGGCGTACATGAGTCCATTCAAGAAAAGTCATTGCAATCTCATACTCATATTGCTGTTGGTACACCTGGACGTATTTTACGACTTCTTGAAAAAGGTGCACTAGATATTAGTGACTTAAATGTTTTCACCTTAGACGAAGCTGATAGAATGCTTGATATGGGTTTTACAGATGAAATTAATGAAATTTTTAACTTTGTACCCAAGAAGGCACAGTCCTTATTATTTTCGGCCACCTACCCAGACAATATAAAAACTCTTGGCCAACATATATTAAAAAAACCTAAAGAAATTAAAGTAGATACTCAAGATATAGACAATAAAATTATTGATGTTTTTTATAAAGTAAGAAAAACACAAGATAAAAATAATTTACTCTATAAAATACTCAGTGAGTATCAGCCCAAAAATGCTATTATATTTTGCCGCACAAAAAAGGAAACAGCAGATGTTACAGATTTTTTAACAGGACGTAATATATTTGCAGGCTGCCTGAATGGAGACCTTGAGCAAGATGAACGTACAGAAATTTTAACTAAATTTTCAAATGGTAGCCTCTCAATACTTGTCGCTACAGATGTTGCCGCAAGAGGCCTCGACATAGCCAATCTAGAAGCTGTTATTAATCACAATATGCCTTCCGGTGCTGATAATTACCTACATCGTATTGGCCGAACCGGACGAGCCGGAAAAACAGGCCTTGCTTTTAGCTTTTACAACCAAGAAGAAGATTTTAGGCTAGAAGAAATAGAAGGACTCAGAGGAAAAGAATGCGTTATTAAAAACTCTGATGATCTTCCTTACACAAAAAAATATAAAAAAATACCACCCATGGTGACACTCTATATAAGCGGCGGGAAAAAAAATAAGCTCCGCCCTGGCGATATAGTCGGAGCCCTCATAGGTGAAGCCAACCTGAAGCCTGAAGACATTGGCGACATTAACATACAACCTGTGTTTAGCTTTGTTGCTGTCAAAAAGGCACATGCTAACAGAGCCATTAAAGGCTTAAGTGCCGGGCGAATTAAAAAAAAGAAATACAAAGTTGGCTTAGCTTAATTAAAAAGTAGAAAGATATTATGCTAAATATTTATATAGATGCAGATGCCTGCCCCGTTAAAGATGAAACCTATAAAGTCGCTAAAAGATATAACCTTTTGACTTATGTTGTGGCTAACCAATATTTAAATATACCCATGGACATCAATATCCGCATGGAAGCTGTCAGCGGGTCTTTTGATGCTGCAGATGATTGGATTGTAGAAAAATCGCAAGCGAATGATATTGTTATTACATCAGATATTTTACTAGCTCAGCGCTGTGTGGAAAAAGCTGTGAAAGTTGTGAATCCAAAGGGCCATGAATATAACGAAGACAATATCGGGACCGCTGTGAGTGGTCGTGAAACTGCCGAACATATGAGGCAAACGGGGCATAAAGGAACAGGCCCCTCAGCCATGACAAAAACTGATAAATCAAATTTTTTATCTAAATTGGATCAAGTGATCCAAAAAATTAAAAAAGAAAACGGATAACTAATGAACGACATACTTAATAAATTAATTCACCCTACTTCAAAATTAGACTTTATGGATTGCTATGAGGACAATAGACCTTTTGTAGCGCACGACATTACAGACCTCGATGCAATCTTTAACCTCCCTTTTTTAAAATCTTTTAATGAGCTTATAAGCTTTTGGCCAAAAGATGTTGAAGTTTACCCTAAACATTTAGCTGATGAAGAAGGAGCACTGAAAACCTCGCCTCAAGAGGCTAAGAAAATTTTTAATAGTGAAGGTCGCGGACTCCTATTTAATGATGCCAACCTTATCTCCGAAGTATTACAAGGCCACCTTAACCAGCTCCGCAAGGACTTGGGTCTACCTTCAATGACTTTTTCTAGAAACCTTATTTATGCCACTAAAGAAGGGCGTGGCACTGACACCCACTTTGATCAAAATATTAATTTTGTTATTCAAATCCATGGTGAAAAAAAATGGTGGGTAGCGCCCAATAAACATATAGAAAACCCGCAGGTAAGACATACTCTAGGGCAAGAACTAAATCCTGAGCTAGAGCTTTACACAGAGCTCCCGCTACCTACTGAAATGCCAGCAGAGGCTACAGAGTTTTTACTTAAGCCAGGATCAATGCTTTTTGTACCTAGAGGCTCTTGGCATAAAACAGAAGCACTAACAGATGCTCTTTCATTAAATTTTACTTTTTCAGCACCTACATGGGTTGATATTTTTACTATGGCTTTAAAAGGAAGGCTTACGCAGTCGTCGGTATGGAGACGTACAGCTAACTTTATGTCTGACCCTAAAAGGTTTGATGAAGCCGCTGATGAATTCAATATGCTTTTAGAGTCCTTAAATGATGAGATACCCCACTGGAAGGCTGAAGATATTTTAGAAGCTATGGAAGCTGAATAAGATTACCCTTCACTGCCCCACTGTACATTTTTAACATCAAGCTCTATATCTTTGCCGTCAATAGATTCTAAAATAGGACCAATACGAACAGCATAGCTTTTATTTTTTGGAGCCAGGTAATAATAATTAACATTATCATTCTTTACTTTTAACTGCGTAAGATGACCCCATGGCTCTTTAGTAACCAATGTAAGCCTTGGGTAGTCGACCTCTTCATTAGAAAAATCAATAGAGTGCTCTTTGATAGTCTCTTCGCCTTCAAAATTTTGAAGCCAAATGACTGGTACAGTTATCTTTTGATCTGAAGTCTTAAAAAAATCGATATTATAGTTTTCGCCTTCTTTTGAAACTTTAACAGTTTTATCTGATAAAGTTTTAAGCCTTAAAAACTGTGTCCCACCCTGAAATATAAACTTATTAAATCTAGCTTTTTGCTTCATAATTGAAATTCCTTAAAATGGGCAAACTTCCATGCCTTTTTGAAAAGCTTGGCTTTGTGACAAGTTTTCTACCCAAGCCTTAACATGCTTAAAGTCATTAAGCCCCAAATGATCAGTGGCTTTGTAAAATTTTTCTAAACCGAGCACCCAAGGCGCCAGTGAAAAATCAGCAATCGAAAGCTCATCACCCGCAATATACTTGTTTTTAGAAAGCTGAGCATCCATTACAGCCAATAATCTTTTTGTTTCTGTTGCATATCTTTCCACTGGATAAGGATGATCACATTTCTTTTTAGCATATTTATAAAAGTGACCAAACTGTCCAAACATAGGGCCAGCACCACCAACTTGAAAAAAGAGCCACTGTAAAACTTTAGATCTTTTAGCCGTATCTTTTGGCAAGAACCTTCCTGACTTTTCAGCTAGGTAAACTAATATAGCACCCGACTCCATTACAGATAAAGGCTTGCCGTCATCCCCCACAGGATCAACAATTGCTGGTATTTTTGAATTTGGATTAATTTTAACAAACTCATCCTTAAACTGATCACCTTTTATAATATCTATTTTATGAGCATCATAAGCTAAGCCCATCTCTTCTAGAGCGATAGAAATTTTTTGCCCATTAGGAGTTGCTAACGAATATAGCTGTATTTTGTTTTCCATTATTTTCCTTAGTGTGAACTTTTTATTTTTATTTCAGATTGCAATGTACGGTTTACCGGACAACGCTCAGCAATTTCATAAAGCCTTTTTTCTTGAGCCTCATCAAATTCACCTGTTATAGAAATATGCTTTTCTATAACATCTACCTTGCCGCTTTCTGTTTCACACTCATCACAGTCTTTTGCATATATTTTTTTATGAGATAAATCGACAAGCACTTCATCAAGCTTTATCCCTTTTCTTTCAGCATACATTTTAATAGTCATAGATGTGCAAGCACCAAGACCTGCCAAAACTAGGTCATAAGGATTCATTCCTAAATTATCACCTTTATAAGACTTTGGCTCATCAGCTATGATGTGGTGATCTTTTGTATAAATATCTTGTGTAAATTTAGAGTCTATTCTTGATTTTGTAAGAACATGATTTTTTTCAATTTTCATTTCTTCTTTTGGCTCTGCCTCCATATAACGACCAGCCCAAGCACTGATAACATCCCCTGCATATTTTGCATTGCTTCGTTTCATCAACAAGTGATCTGCGTTGTCTAAAGTAACAAAGCTTTTTGGATGCTTTGCAGTCACAAAAATTTTAGTCGCATGATCAATAGAAACAGTATTGTCTATTGGTGAATGTAAAACTAATAATGCTTTTTTAGAAGCTTTTACTTCACTTAAAATATCAACCTCTTTAATATCGTCCACAAATTGCTTTTTAATAGTAAAAGAACGACCTGCCAGCTTTACCTGTGCTTGACCTTTTTCTTCTATTTCTGAAATTTCACCGCTAAACAAATGAGCCACATGATCAATACTGCTTGGTGCACCAATCGTAACCATTGCTTTTGCAGAACTTATTTTTGCTGAAGCCTTTAAAACAGCTGCACCCCCCAAGCTATGCCCAATTAATAACTGAGGCGCTTCATACTTTTCAGTCAAAGCCTCACAAGCTGCTACTAAATCTTCTACATTTGAAGAGAAATTTGTATTGGCAAAATCACCTTGGCTATTTCCTAAACCTGTAAAATCAAACCTTAAAACACCAATGCCATTTTTTGCTAATTGCTTTGAAATAACATTAGCTGCAACAAAGTCCTTAGAGCATGTAAAACAATGGGCAAAAAGGGCAAAGCCCCTAGGCTGCTGCTCAGGGAGCTCAAGTTTGCCTGAAAGTAATTCGCCTTTTTTATTTAAAAAATCAAATTTCATTTAAAAAACCTCTATTTTATTAATTGTTACTATGTATCTTGAAGCCGTGTCATCACCATCAGAGCTAATCCACAAACCCAAAACTTTATTATCAGAAGGAACTATTATTTCTTGATTAATCTCACCATTTTCAGAAATTCTCAAACTAAAGTCTTCTTTTAAAAGCTTAGACAGAGGATGCTTTCTTGTTGTGCTTTTTAACGATGAGTCAGAATACGTATTATAAAAATAAACCTCTTCAATACCTTTTGCCTTGCCCTTAGCTAAATTAAATAATGTTTTTATCCATTGAGCGGCCACTTTTTTCTGTAAAAAACTTAGAGTTTTATCACCTTCATAAACCAAGCCTATTCTTAACCTAAAATCATCATTACCCTTGCCGCCTTGTTTACCAGAAAGACGAAGGCTTCCGTCTATTTTGGCGTTAATTACAAGCTTGCTAATTTTTTTAGGACTCGGCAAAGGGTATACGATAGGGCCCGACGAATTATCTACTTTTATCGTTAAGCTTTCTTTATTAAAAGTCACTTTATTGGGGTTTATTTTACCGTAACTCAGCAAGACAGTATTTTCTTTACTAAATTGAATAGTTTCTGCAATCACATTAGTGCAAAAAAATAAAATGATTAAACTTAAAAATTTCATACTCACCTCTTAGAAAAAATGCTGGACGCCAAAGCTGATTGCATTCTCATCTCCAGCTTCACTTTTTATAGGCTGGGCGTAATCTAGCCTAACAACAAACCTATATATTTTAGGGAGTATAACTCTAACACCTAAGCCAACACTGGCGCCGCTAATAGCCCCTAGCCCGCCAATATCATCTGATGCAGCTACTGTATCAGAAAAAGCTGTTGCCATAAGGATATAGTTTTTAGTTTTAAGAACTGGGGCGCGATACTCAAGGTTACTGAGCCAATAAAAACTACCAGCAAATCTATTGTCTTCAAAACCCCTAATTCTATCCAGGCCACCTAAATAATGCCAAAACTGTAAAACATCTGTGTCTGTAGCACCTGACATAAATCGAAACGCAATTTCATTATCATTACATACAAAATGGCTTAATCTAAACTCACCAAAACCAGTCCAAAAATTATTTTGACCCTCTTCAGTGGCAATGCCATATCTTAACTCTAAGCCAAGCTCTATATTAGGAGAGTGAGCTGAGCTTTTGGGCTTATACTTTATTCCGCTTCCAATAAAGTGATATTTAGAGGAGTTAGGTATTTTTGTAGAAAAAGGAACTTCTTCTGGAAGCAACTCATCTGAAAAATTATCTTTGTTATATTCATAAATAGCTCTTAAAGAAAGTTGTGAGTTTACGACATGCTCATAGTTTAAAAACAGCTTATCTCGTTTATGCAAAAAACCTTCTGTAGCTACTGGCACTTCTGAATTTTGATCGTACTTAGTTCGAAGTCTATTCTGCTTCCAAAGCTGTACCTCTAATGTATTTTTTGTACCAAATAGCCTTGGGTTTTTAAACCAAATGGCACCCGAAGTAGTCTCCCCAAGACGAGTTGCCTGAGCGCCTAACTCTATAAAGTGTCCAAATACATTAGGGTCAAATATGCCTAAAGTTGTTTCCTGAACATCACCAGAAGATGAAAATTTTAAAATAGGTATTGTTGTCCATTTTTCAGCGACTATAATACCCAAAAGATCGCCATCCATTTTATGCTGAACATCAGAAAATAAGTTAGTGCTTAACAGTCTACTTTTAGCTGCCTCTATATCGGCTTGGCTATAGTCTTTACCAGAAAAAAGCTGCAACTCGTTTTGAATTACAGCTTTTTTTGTTTTCTTTAGCCCCTTAATATAGATCTTTTTAAAGACCTTTGCTTGCGCTGGATAAAAAGGAACCAAGCATAGAAATAATATTATTTTTAACATTGTTTATAGATTTTGAAGCTCTTCTAAAAATGTTTGGCGATCGGTACGCTTTAGCTCCATAAGTCGATCATATTCATTAACATCAGCCTCTTTTAAGTCCATTAGTTTTTGTTTAAACGTGTTATTAAGCCTTAGTTCTTGATTTTGGTGAGCTCTTTGGCTTGGCCTATATGTATTGCTTCTTTTACTTGGCTGCCTGTAACTACTTCCACCAGAACCACCGTAGCTTCCTGAAGCAAAAACGACACCTGAGGCTAAAAACGCTATTACGCTTATTACTAATTTCATATACTCTCCCTTTATTTTTTAATTATTAATTTTACTTGTTAGATCTATTTGCTCACTCTATTCAGCCGGAACAATAAAACATTTTCTATTTTCAATTTCACAAGTAGCTGTCATAGAAGCAACACTATCTAAATTGCCACAGTCTTTAACATGAAACTCTGAAGAGCACTGATTGCATTGAGCCTTTGCAACACAATCCTTAGGATCTAAATCACATCTTAAAACAGGGCCCAAAGAACCTTCATTGCAAACCGGACATGTTATATTACTAAACGCTTTTTCTAATGATCCTAAATTCATAATAACTCCTTTAATTATTTTTCATACTATCTTATAGAAACCCTCAGATTTCTATAAGGATAGCGTTCTCTTTTAATAATTTGGACTTCTTGCTGGCTCTCCGCTTTCATCTTCCCAAACTAAATCAGCTTCTTCTTCTTGCTCTAAAACATCATTTTGCAACCATCTTGATTTGGTACCAGGCGCAAACAATAAAAGTCTGTCACCAGTCACAATAAATGACCTTGGATTGATATCTACACCTGAACTACCAAGCGCCATAGCATACGAGCAAAAACCACCATGTGCTGGCTCATAACGGTCTGGGTTGGCTAAGAATTCATCTAAAGTTTCTTGTGATGAAAATTTATAAGTTAAACCTTTATAGTCTAACGCAAACTCATCTAAACCCTGAGTTGGCTTTCCACCAAACTCTGGAAAATAAGCTACAACATCAAAACCATTCGCTAATACACTTTTAGTTTTTGTATTATGAGCTTCTGGGTTTCGGCCTTCGAAAGCTAATAGTTGGCTTACGAGCGATAATTGTAATCCTAGGCAAACTGCTACTAGTGTTAATATTTTTTTCATTCTATTCTCCTCTTTTTAAGTTAATCTCAGATGTAAGTGAATGAGTGAGAGTTTATGTTACAGTGTTGCTTAAATATTGCGCCGATTAAAATTCTAAATCCCTTCTTTAAATTTTCTTAACATAGCTAAGCTATAGGTTTGACATAGGACTAGACATACAAAAGCCGGCTGCTAATTATAAGTGCAATTAAATAAGGTTTTGTTACAGGATTTAGCTAGAATATTTATTAATAATACTTTCAGCTAGGCTATCATCAGCACTTTTACTGTTAGGTAATACCTCAGATGCCGCCACTGGCTTAGATTTTTTATGGCTTGCCTTAAACCATGATTTAATTTTGATATCGATATGTGACATTTGCTGGTAGTAACTCCAGCACTTACTACATATTGAAAGATGAAGCTTTAACTTTAACGACTGAGGCTCAGCAAGACTTTCCTCTTCAGAAAGAGCCCCACAAGCCTCTTTACAGTTACCAAAAATACATTTAAAGCTTTCAGGGAAAAGCTCAAAGAAGTTGCGCAATGCTTTCTTAATAAAATTATCTTTCATTTTATACGCCCTTCCACACAACGCCTCACTTGGTTACGTGCCCTGTGAAGCATCACTTTTATATTAGTCATACTAAAATCAAAAAGGTTACAAATTTCTTTATGAGAATAACTCTCTACATCTTTTAAGTAATAAACTTTTCTCTGGTTATCACTTAAGCCTTCCATACATTCATCTAAAGCCTCTTGGACTTCTGTAGCCTCAATAAACTTTTCAGGACTGCTAGGCCTATAGGTCCAAAAGCCTTTCGCATCAAAATTAGATTCTAATACATTGTTAGGATCATCATAAAAATCTTCTTTATTAAGCTTTCTTTTGATTTCTCTGACCTTATTATAAAGGATTCCATATAAATAAGTCTTAACTCGAGAGCGGCCTTCAAAATTATCAGCTTTTTCAAAAAAAGTTTTCCAGGTTTCTGCAACAGCATCTTCTGCTGAGCCAATCGATAGCTTCTGAGCCAAAGCTCCTGCCATAAGGTCTTTATGATACTTATTAACAATATAACTGATAGTTTCTCTATCTTTATTTCTTATATTTTCTAGGAAATCATCTTGTTCTTCTAAATTCATTTTTAACCCTAAAGCCTTTATCTCTTTACCTTGTAGAGCTTACCACTATCGGTTGAAAAATACAGCTCTCCATCTAAACTCTGCCTTACCTGACGAATTCTTTCGTTAAGGCCTTCAAAAAGCTTCTCTTGGCGTATGACTTTATTATTATCAAGAACAACCCGCCTTAATTGCCTAGCACCTAAACAAGCTAAAAATAAGTTTCCAGCCCAAGCTTTTATTTTATTACCCCTATAAAAAACCATTCCAGAAGGAGAAATGCTTGGAGTCCACTGCTCTACTGGCTGCTTCATTCCTTTTTTATGAGTGCCCCCAATACTTGGCCCCCAGTACTCCTTGCCATAAGTAATAATGGGCCACCCATAGTTTGATTTTTTAGTAATTAAATTTAGCTCATCCCCACCTCTTGGCCCAAACTCTATACTATAGATAGCTTGAGTTACTGGGTCGACATCAATGCCTTGAGGGTTTCTATGTCCATAGCTCCAAATTTCTGGCAGTGCATTTTTAGTTTTAACATAAGGGTTATCTTTTGCTGGCTTACCATCAAGAGTCAGCTTCAAAATACTACCATTATGATAATTTAAACTTTGCGCTAACTCTCTCTTGCCCCTATCACCAACTGTCATATAGAGATGTTTGTCTTTATGTAATAACCTAGATCCAAAATGCTTTGCAGAACTACCTTTAATATTTGTACGAAAAATAACTTTTAAATTTTTAATACTTTTATTTTCGTATTCGGCTCTTGCCAAAGAAGTCACAATTTTATCTTTGTAATCTTCAGAAAAAGTATAATAAATATATTTTTTATCATTGGCTCTAACTAACAAAATATCTAAAAGGCCGCCCTGGCCTTGCGATCTTACTTTCGGAGCTTTTAAAGGCTTTTTCTTTTTTGTTTTAATATTGTAGTAATAAAACTCACCGCTCCTTAATCCTACTAAGACTTCAGAGTCGCTTATAAAATCAAAACCCCATAAAACGCCATCAAACTGAGCCACTACTTGAGCGACCGGTTTAGCTTCGGCATGGGTTGTTGGCGATGCTACTGTATTTAGCATTGGTGCCTTTGCTTCTGATGCAGCTACACCTACACTTAATAAAGCAAAAACCATAAACGCTACTAACTTCTTCATAATATAGACCTCTTTATTATTCTTTTTTTACACTAGCTAGGTCCATAAATCTAATGCTAAGATTTAACCATGAAAACCTTATTTATTATTCTGACAGCCTTGCTCACTACCTCTTGCTCTATAGTAGGCATACAAAGCGAAGAGCAACCTAACTACGAAGTGATATATACTTTTGGAAAAAAAGAGATACGAGCTTATAAACCTTATATAATTGCAGAGACTACAGTTAATGGCACTTTTAAAGAAGCTCAAGGACAAGGTTTTAAAATTTTAGCTGATTATATTTTTGGAAATAATACTGCAAAAATTAAGATTGCAATGACAGCACCCGTGATCCAAAAAAAACAAAACGAAAAAATGGCAATGACTGCACCTGTTTTTATGGAGGAGTCTAAAAATAAAAAAAATTGGACTATGACCTTCACTATGCCCTCAAAATACAATATGGAAACATTACCCAAGCCTAACAATAGCCAGGTAACTATTCGTCAAGTCCCTCAAAAATTAATGGCAGCATCAAAGTACTCTGGCTTTTGGAATGAAAAGAAAAACCTAGAAAAACATAGCGACCTACTAAGATGGATGAATAAATCTGAAAAATACAATGCTATGCCAGAACTTATATTTGCTGGATACAATCCTCCATGGACGCTCCCCTTTTTTAGGAGAAACGAAGTGCTGGTTGAACTTGAGGCTATTCAGTAAATGAAGCTCTTCTTACTACTCTCTACTCTTTTTATTTTATCAAGCTGTGCTACCAAAAATATTCCATCTTACCCAAACCATTGGTGGCAAACTGTAGATAAAAGCACTGCACCTAAATGGGAAATTCTACCGCAAGAGGCCGTTGCAGGTGAAGTTGTGCTCTCTAAACGTAATGAGCTTGGAATACTTTCAAATTTCTCAAAGACACCCTTTACTTTTGAAGGAGTAAGATACAATAGCATTGAAGGCTTCTGGCAAATGATGAAGTACCCAGAGCACCAGAATGACGAGCGCTATAAAAACAATGTATCTTGGCCTATTTCTAGAGAAAAACTTTCTCAACTTTCTAGCTTTGAAGCTAAAAGGTATGGCTCTGTTGGTTCAAAAAATATGAAAAATTTAAATATCAACTGGGTCACCTACAGGGGCAACAAAGTGACCTACAAAGAAAGTATTAAAGGAAAACATTACCAATTAATACTCTCTGCGATGAAACAAAAGCTAAAGCAAAACCCAAAGGTGAGGTCTATTCTTTTATCAACAGGTAATTTAAAACTCATCCCTGACCACTACCAAGACAACCCTCCACCCGCTTGGAAATATCACAAAATATGGATGGAACTAAGGCAAGATTTAAAATAACAACTAGGACATCTCTATAAATTAAGTTAAAGTCTCACCTTAATGTCTCGCACCTATTAAGGATATATCAAATGGAATCTAACGCTCAATTTATACCAGAAATAAAACCCAGTGTTCAAAACGATGTCTTCTCAGGACTAACAGTGGCATTAGCCTTGGTACCTGAAGCTGTTGCATTTGCCTTTGTTGCCGGCGTACCACCAATTGTTGGCCTTTATGGTGCTTTTATCATGTGTTTTATTACTGCTGTTTTTGGCGGACGCCCAGGAATGATTTCTGGAGCTACCGGCGCCATGGCTGTTGTTATGGTTCACTTAGTTCAGCAAGGAAATGCTATGGGCTCAGAAGGAGCAATGGCAGGGTTACAGTATTTATTTGTCACACTCCTTCTTGTCGGAGTCCTTCAAATATTAGCTGGAGTCTTTAAGCTTGGTAAATTTATTAGGCTAGTACCAAGCTCTGTTATGATGGGCTTTGTAAATGGCTTAGCTATTGTTATTTTCTTATCACAAATTAATCTTTTCAAATCTCAAGGACAGTGGCTTCAAGGCTCTTCCATGAGTATTATGCTTTTACTTGTAGGAGCTACTTTGGGACTTATGTTTTTAATTCCTAAAATACATAAAAAAGCACCTGCAGGCCTTATTGCTATTTTATGCACTACACTTGCCGTAATCTTTATGAAAATTGACACTTCAACTGTACTTTCTTTTATCCAAGAAAATGGTGGCACTGGAGTAAAAGGACAACTACCAAGCTTTGCAATACCTCTAGTTCCTTTTAACTTAGAGACATTAAAATTTATTTTTCCTTACGCCATTATATTAGCTGCCATTGGTCTTATTGAATCTTTAATGACTTTAAACCTTATTGATGAACTCACAAAAACTCGTGGCCAAGGCAACAGAGAGTGTGTTGCTCAAGGTGCTGCCAATTTTATTAATGGACTTTTTGGCGGCATGGGCGGCTGTGCGATGATTGGACAAAGTATCATTAATATTAGTTCAGGTGGCCGCGGACGTCTTTCTGGGATTGTAGCCTCTATAGCCTTACTTATCTTTTTCTTGTTTGCATCACCTTATATAGAGGCCGTACCTATAGCAGCACTCGTAGGCGTTATGTTTTTTGTAGTTTTAAAAACTTTTGCATGGAATACCTTTAAAATTATAAATAAAGCCCCTAAGTGGGATATTGCTATTATTGTTTTAGTTACGGCACTAACAGTCTTTTTTGACTTAGCTATTGCTGTTTTTGCAGGTGTTATTTTATCTGCGCTTATTTTCTCATGGGAAAACGCATTGCGTATTCGCGCTAAAATCACAACAGATGAACGCGGTATTAAACATTATGAAATTTATGGCCCTCTCTTTTTCGGGTCTACATCTTTATTTTTAAGTAAGTTTAAAGTCGATAACGACCCTCAAGAGGTCATTATCGACTTTAAAGAATCTAGAGTGACTGATCTTTCTGCTATTGAAGCCATTAACAAAGTAGCAGCAATGTATCAGCAGCAAGATAAAAACGTTCATCTTAGGCACCTAAGCAAAGACTCTCGTCGCCTGATTAAAAGAGCTGAAAAAATATGTGATGTTAATGTGCTTGAAGACCCAAATTACTTTGTAAGTGTTGATAACTACAGATCTTACACAAACAAACAAAAAAGCCTCAATTAAATTTCATTGAGTTTGTGCGTAGCTCTCTATAGAATAAGGCTATGTACAAACTAAGAGGCTACCAACAGGAAGCTGTTGATAACACTATAGCTTATTTTAAAAAAAAACGAGAGCCTGCCGTTATCGTTTTACCTACTGGTGCCGGAAAAAGCCTTGTTATTGCAGAGCTTGCTCGAGTAGCTCAGGGAAGAGTTTTAATACTTGCTCATGTTAAAGAGCTTGTAGAACAAAATCATGCTAAATATGAAAGCTATGGCACAAACGCTGGTATTTACTCAGCTGGCCTCAATAAAAAAAGCACCTCTGAAAAAGTTATTTTTGGGAGCATACAATCTGTAGCTAATGCTGATATCTCATTTTTTGAAGACTTCTCTTTACTCGTGATTGATGAATGTCACCGCGTAAGCCTTGAACCTGACTCACAATACTCAACAGTCATTGCAAAACTTAAAAGTAGAAACCCTAAACTTTGCGTTCTTGGCCTCACAGCCACCCCCTACAGACTAGGTACAGGATGGATTTACAACTATAGCCATCAAGGTATAGCCAGAACAACAGAAGATCGTTTTTTTAATTGCTGTGTTTTTGAGTTACCACTCGACTATATGATCCAAAATGATTACCTCACAAAACCCGTAAAAGTAGACATACCTGTTACTTGCTACGATTTTTCTGAACTTTCTGAAGCTGGTCGCTCTTACACAACTGCAGAGATTGAAAATATTCTTAAACAACAACGGCGCCTCACTCCACTTATTGTGAGTAATATTATCGACATAACAGAAAATTATGATCGTAAAGGTGTAATGATTTTTAGCAGCACCGTAAAGCATGCTAAAGAGATACTAGAAGCACTTCCTGAAGGCCAAGCGCAAATTGTCTTAGGCGACACAAGCCTCGATGAGCGCGACCAAATTATTGCTGACTTTAAAGCTAAAAAATTTAAATACCTAGTGAATGTATCTGTACTCACCACAGGCTTTGATGCACCCCATGTCGATGTAATTGCCATCCTTAGGCCCACCGAATCAGTCAGCCTTTACCAACAAATTATAGGCCGCGGATTAAGACTTGATGAAAATAAAACAGATTGCTTTGTTTTAGATTACACAGGCATGGGCCATGATATTTACAGTCCTGAAATTAGCGATAGAAAAACAACATCAGACTCTGTGCCCGTACAAGTCGACTGCCCTGAGTGTGGCTTTGTAAATGACTTCTGGGGACGAGTAGATTTTATGGGTAATGTTACTGAACATTTTGGCAGAAAATGTAAAGGCGGGGTTCAAGATGATGACACTTTTGAATTCAAGCCTTGTGGGTTTCGCTTTAGATTCAAACTATGCAATAAATGCGATCATGAAAATGATATTACAGCGCGAGAATGCAAAAACTGCGGAAACCAACTTATTGATCCCGATGCAAAGCTCAAACAAGCAAGACTTTCAAAAAATGCACATGTACT
>JALZUS010000019.1 GCA_023299885.1 Bdellovibrionales bacterium
CCTGCCAGTAAAACCTACAAATAATCCAATATAAAAAATACCCAGCATAAGTATCGCTTATCCCAACTGAACTAATTACTGCCTTCAAAATAAGCGGGCAGTATAAACAGTACACCCCTTATTGAAATTTATATACGGCCGTAGGGGCTTCTGGTTTTATAATAAAACTAGGGGGCAGGGGTGCTTAAAACTATATTATCAATTCTGGTAGCAACGGCAGTATTTATACCATCAAATTCACAAGCAGCATGGTGGGATATCTTTAAAAAAGATAATAAAACTAAAGCTATCACAAGCAATAAAGCACAATTTGCAGCGAGCTCTCAAGAGGTAGCCATAGCACAGTGCCGCTCTCAAAAAGCTGTCACAGTGGCCGAGAAACAGGCCTATGTACTTAGAAAAAACTTTTACCCGCGTGATAGGTTTAATTACGATATTTTTGGGCTCAGTCTTAAAGACGAAAGTATTTACCTCACAGATTTATTCGTAAAGCTAACAGCAGCTCGTGGTGGATTTGATACAGAGTGTGAGAGTGTTTTGTGTATAGCTCAGCAAACTTTTGGTAAAGAGCGTGCTCTAACAAACCTTTATATGCTTGCTAAGTATAAACTCAATTTTTCTACCTTGGCATCTAATGATGTTAAAAGAGGGTGGGGCTTTGCTGACTTACAACTTTTTGAAAATGCATTAAGCGGTTTACCAGAAACCGTTTTTAAAGGCAGCACTGTATATAATATCTATAATCAGTTTTACCCAGGGCCGTCTGATACATCTCACCCAGGTCTTTATGGTGGTGTAGAGCCCTCTTATAAGTCGCTTACCTTTTTTCCGGCATGGTTTAGGCTTAAAGATACACACAAAAAAGAATACTTAATTTTTCATGAAATAGCTCATATTTTAGATTTAAAAAATGGGCGCTTATCAGACTCTAAAGAATGGTTAGGTTTTTCTAAATGGGAAATGGTGGGTTTTAAAGAGTGGAAAGCTAAAAATAAAAAAACACTTTTAAGTCGATATTCAGAAGAAGCGCCAGCAGAAGACTTTGCTGAGGCTGTGGCCGCCTATAGGTATGCGCCCAATAAATTAAAAGCTACAAGTTTAGAAAAGTATAACTTTATTAAAGAAAAACTATTTAAGGGCTATACTTTTGAAAGTACAGAAAGCTGTATTAAAGATAAAGAAATAGTTATTAGTAAAGAAGTAATAGATCAAAATAGTTATAATTGTGAAAACTCAAGCTATGGGCCCTATAAAAGGCATCCAGAGTTTATAAAAGCTTGCTTTGAGTTTTATCAAACAAAAGCAAACTAATAATACTTATACTTCTTTAAGCAGATTAGACAGCTTAAGGTGGTTAGTGTGCCAGTAGTTAATAGTCTAAAATTTAAAAATCTTTTTAAGGTCTTTAATGGCGCGTTCGCCTTCGCGTTTTAATTTTTCTTTATTTAGGCCATCAGCCCCTTTGATATTTAAAAGCTCTTTTTCAATATTTTTAATAGCAGATTCACGCTTTGTTATGTCTGTTAACTGACTCACTTCTAAACTTGAAATACTGCTAAGTAACCCTGTTTTTTTATCTAAAAAGTCAGTTTTAAAACGCTCACGAATACCTTTATCTAGGCCCGATAATCTATTTCTAAACTCAGTCTCTAGCTGGCTGCTTAAAGCTTTACCTAGGTTAGATCGTAAATTTAAAACAAGGTCTTTCCAAGATCCATTAATTAAAGCCTGTAAGTTAACCTCAGGGATATTGTTAAGGGCTTTGCTTAATAGTTTTTCAAGCTCTGGTGATTTTGTTTTTAAATTAAATTCTGGCTTATTAAAAAAGCTTAATATTTTACTGCTAATTTTACCTTCTTGGTGAGTTAGGTCTAAAGAGGCTTTTAAAAAAGTATTAGCAATATCTAAGGCAAACTTAGGGGAGTCTGTAAGGTTTAATTTTTCAATAGGCAGGCTATCTATGCCTAGCTTTATGTTTTGTAAGTTTTGGCCCACTCTGTGGTCTATTAATGCATTTGCAGTAAGGCCTTTAAGTTTCATTTTAGGGAAGTTGCCACGTAGGTTTATCTTTAGCGGTAAGCCTATAAGGTTTGGGTTATTAGAGTAATTAGTAATTTCCCCGCTAACATCACCACTCCACTCTGAATCATTAGAAATGGATGTGATATTTAATTTCTTTACCCATTGATTTGGATAGCCGCCCTTAACAGGAAAGCTATAGTTTTTTCCTTCACCTAATGGCCTTGGGGCAATACTGGGTGTGTCTTCAGTGTCATTGCTGGCCTCTATAGGGATATAGCTTTCTAGTAATGTAGAGTACTTTCTAAACTGCGTAGCCTGGGCTGCCGTCCATTTAGCAAACACGGCATTGGTAAGCTCTGTAGGGTTAAGGCTTGGCACTTTAAGGTGGCGTTTAAGTGTTGTTAGGTCTTTTTCTAAAAGTTGGTCAGCTTGTTTTACTTCTGCCTCTAGAAATTTAAGGTCTGCTTTAATTATGCTTTTAGCAGCAGAGTATTGTTTTAAATATTTTTTAGTTCTGTCTTTAAG
>JALZUS010000020.1 GCA_023299885.1 Bdellovibrionales bacterium
AAGAACTTTGGAGAAGTGCTGAGTTTTGGCTAGAGCAACCCAAAAAAGCTAGCATAAGACGATACGCCCTCTCTTGTGTTGGCTTTATCTTTTTTTTAGCTGGGGCCTTTGCCTTTTTTCAATCTTTATTTTCAAAAAGCCCTCAAAAATCAAAGTACAGAGGTGCACACAATAATTCGCCATGGCTAAACGAGTACCCGTGGCACAAGAGTGAAGCCGTAAAAAGAAAATCAAACTCTGGCACTACAGGTGGCTTTATTGCCAGCCTCGTTCTTTCTCTATTTATGGTTATTGGATATGAGATCTACCTTCAGTCTGGGACAAAACTCTTTTTTATAGCTTCAATACTAATCTCTACACTTATTCTCTTGGGGACTATAAAGAGCACTATTAAAAAATCAAAACAAAGAAAAGCTTATGGCCCCATCGAGCTCCACTACTCTGCTTTTCCCATTCAATTAGGATCAGAAATTGATTGTGATATACGATTTAAAAAAAGCGTGCACCTAAAAAATGTTAAAATACTTATCCAGTGCGCCGAGGAGTACTGGCAAAAAACTTCAAACAATAGCAGATCTCTCAAAACAAAAGCCGTCTATTTAAAAGAAATTAATTTACCAAAAGAAGAGCTTCGCCCCTCATCAGTTATTCATTTTAAATTAGAAATACCTGATGAACAAAAATTTAAAACTCATATTAAGTACGGGAAGTCTCGGTTTTGGGAAGTGAGTCTTATTGGCAAGAACGACCGTAATATTAAGTTTAACGAAAAATACTTAATACCTGTTTACTAGCTCTTACATCATATTTTGCGGGTCGATATCTACGTTGACTCGCACGCCAGAGCTGATCCACTTTTTATCGCCAATGATTTCTTTAACATAGGTGCTTAGAGGCGCGCCTACATCTGCCTTTACAATAATATGATATCTATACTTATTTCTTAAGCGAGCTATCGCTGCTGGTGCTGGACCCAACACATGAAAATCCTTATAGGGCTCACGCATTTCTTTTAATTTTTCTGCACGCTCCCTTAAGCGCTCACTCACTTCTTTTGCGCGCTGGTCACTCGCTCCTAATATTTTGAAAGAAACAAGTTTACCAAATGGAGGATACTTTAATTCTTTTCTATGCTGAAGCTCTTCATTAGCATAGCCCGTAAAATTATTAGTTGTTGAGTGGATAATACAAGTATTATTGGGACTATAAGTTTGTATAAAAACTTTTCCTGGTTTTTCTGAGTGCCTACCAGCACGTCCACTCATTTGAGTAATTAACTGATAACTTCTTTCTGCCGACCTAAAATCGGGAATATTTAAACTGATGTCAGCCATAACTAAACCAACCAGTGTTAAATTTTTAAAATCTAAACCCTTAGCAATCATTTGAGTTCCCACTAAAAAGTCGTACTCATTTTTTTCAAAAGCATAGATTAAGTCATCCAGATCTTGCTTCTTTTGTATTTGATCTCTGTCGGCCCTTGCAATACGTGACTCTGGAAAAAGCTTTTGTAAGTCTACTTCGATTTGCTCTGTGCCCAAACCTACTGTTTTTATTTTAATAGAATCGCACTCTGGGCAATGCTCAGGGAGCTTTCTTGAAAAGTCGCAATAGTGACATACTAAGTGCGACTTATTATGCAAGGTTAAGCTAATTGAACAGTTATCACATTCAAAAGTATGACCACAGTCTAAACACTGCACCCAGTTAGCAAAACCCCTACGATTTAAAAAAAGTGCAGCTTGTTTTTTGTTTTCGTAATTCTCTAATAACTCTTTATAAAGCTCTTCACTAAGCCAATAAGGCTCTATGGCATTAGGGCTTTTTTCTGTACCTTCTTTTTTATGAGCAGCTAAATCTACAATTTTTACATCTGGCATTGAGCGGCCACTAATACGATTTTTTAACTGATGATAATTAAATTTACCAAGCTCAACATTATGCCAAGTCTCTAAGCTTGGCGTTGCTGAGCCTAATACTACAGGTATATTTAAAAGTTTCCCTAAAACAATTGCCGCATCTCTTGCATGATATTTTAATTTTTCATCCTGCTTATAGCTAGGCTCATGCTCTTCATCTAAAACAATGAGACCAATATTATTAGACGGGCAAAACAATGCTGACCTTGCCCCCAAAATTAATTTAGATTTTTTAGTATAAAAATCCCACCACTGATTTGTTTTATTTCTGTCTGTAAGTTGCGAGTGAAAACTAGATATCTCCCCAGGAAACCTTTGTGAAAAACGCTTTAAAAGCTGAGGAGTTAGCGAAATTTCTGGCAATAAAAAGAGTCCTTGCTGCCCCTCTTTAAAAACCTCCTCAAAAAGACGCATATAAACTTCTGTTTTACCCGAGCCTGTAACACCATGAAGCAAGTGCACGCCAAAGCCGGGCTTTGAACGAATGTCTTCAAATACTTTTTGCTGGTCAGAGTTAAGCTCATGAGCCTCAGCCTCTTCAAAGACTAACTCTTGAGTTTTATTTTTTGCTCCTTCTTTTTTCTTTTTCAATGGCGGGAAAGCATTAGGAAAGATTTGGCCCACTGGGTACACATAATAATCAGAAATCCATTGGATCCATTTAATATAATTTTTAGAAAGTCGCTCTCTTTCAGAATTTAAAGAAACAATATTTTTTATTTTAAAAGCGTCTGTAGTTAAATGAGAAACACTATTTACAATAACACCCTTAGACTGTCTCGCCCCTAAAGGGACAATAACCGAGTCTCCAATTTGTAAATCAAGGTCACTTTGATAGGTCAATAAATTAGAGATCGGCGCCTCAACGGCCACCTGATACTGCTGCAACATTGACTATCTAAACCTACTATAAAATTGATTTACTCGGCTTGATGATGAACTTAATTTACCTACATTAAGTCGCGATGAAGAAAAGTAAGAAGCATTTGTTGTCTTGTTGCCCACGTAAGTTACGCCCGTTGTTTTAATGGTAGCTTTGTTGCCTGACCACTCAATAACTCGCTTCATTGGAAAATGAAAATCAGCAGAAGGCTCTTTAAATTGAGAGGCTTTCATACTTACACCCCCGCCCAAACTTACGAAGCGCGTTCTATATATATTTTGCTCTAGCCATAATGACGGTCTTGAAGCCGGCTGACTTAATTTTGTATCTTGCCCAACAACAATATTAACAAAGCCGCCAAAGCGCCC
This sequence comes from Bdellovibrionales bacterium, assembly GCA_023299885.1. Classification (GTDB taxonomy): domain Bacteria; phylum Bdellovibrionota; class Bdellovibrionia; order Bdellovibrionales; family UBA1609; genus JALZUS01. Next base: position 3,171 of record JALZUS010000020.1, read on the forward strand.
TAGCTTTAGAAAATTTTCTTTTGCCGCTGAGTTTTCTTTGGTTAAATGAACAGCCTGGCTCGGTATCATCTTTTGGCTAGCCATATACTGCTTAATAGCCCCAGCAGATTTAAAAAATAAATAGGGCTCAAACCAATTCTTAGGCAAGGTATCTGTTTTTAGACTGCTTCCGTCTATAAATTGTTTTTTTCCATTTATGTAAAGCGCCTGATATCTTAGAGGGTTATTAACACCCTTAACTGTGACAAACATTTTATTATGGCCGTCAACATACCAATCTTCTTGAAGTGTTTGCGGCCCCCCATTAGTTTCAACTTCTACTAATTGAGAAATTTTATAAACACCATGACCATGTTTTTTTGCAGCCTGATCAACAATGTACCAAAGCTTTGGAATATGGGCCTGAGCCAATACTCCATAAAAGAAAACGCCTATTAAAAAGATTATTTTTTTAAACATATACTAATGAAAATCGCTGACTTTTATCAAAAAGTCATTATTCGTAGGACTATAGCTATTTGTTACGAAACTATTGCATAGAAAGCGCTCCTAATGCCCGCCCTAGGGCCAGCCTAGGCTCACGATAAAGCTCAGATGCAACATAAGGCTATATGGGGGAATTTAAAACAATGATTGTCTTATTTTGACTCAATTTCTTACAATTTTTACCGATAAGTAACTTGTATGAAAGCGCCATTAAAAAAACGAATTCTTTTATGTACCTCATTACTGCTGCCTCTGTTTTTATTTCAAAACTGTGCTGGGCCACTCGATATTGATGATACAGAAATCTCACCCTTGGCCTCTTCAGTTTCACATGCCTTTGAATTTCAAGCTGACACCATTGCCTACATGTCTTGTGACGCAGGCAATACTACAGACAACAGTTTATTTACTTTTAAAGTGGGCGCCTACAACCAAGGCTCTGGAGTTAAACTGACAGATAGCTACATAGAGTCTTTAGGTAATTCAAGAGATAGCGATCGCATTGATGCTTTAGTTAATAGCCCCGCCAACCAAGATGCACTATTACAGCTTTCTGTAAGAAACCCTACAAACCTTACTCAGACCTATGGGCTTGGCGGGTTTAATGAAGGCACTGATTTTGATAATTTTTTCTACAACCTAACAACACAAAATATTGTTGAAGAACTTTATAGCCTTGAACGTGACGATAGACTTAACTACTTTAACCAAGGTGTTGCTGGCGTTCCAGGCATAGCCCCTGAGGGTATCATTAGGTTCAATAGCTCTTACAATGCTGCAAGAGACCTACGAGAGCAGCTTGGCGGAGGATTACAATTAATTTTAGGCTATGGCGATGAACTCATACCCGAAAACAATACTTTTATTAAAGGCTTAGACGACGGTAGCCCCCGAGGCCGCTCTTTTAATATCAACTTTGGAATTGGCCGAGGCATGACTATTACACCTGGAAGCAACCAAGCTTCTTTTACTAGCACCTTTCGCGGTGAAGCCACAAAAGTTTTAAGCTTTGTTACGGAACAAGACCTAGAAACTAACCAAACCATTTCAGGTAATTGGGACTGCCCAGAGCGCTTACGTTTTGTGATAGCAAGGCCTAGCTCCGAAGGTGATACAAATATTTCATGTGGCATAAACCCTTTAGACATTAACAAAGGCTTTATACAAGACTCTGCAAGCTCACCAACAAGCCACCCAACCAACCCATTTCAAAACTACTTTAGCCAAGAAGAGTATCAGGCTGTCAGAGCTGTATTACCAGCCAACCAATGGACTGTTGATTTAGGCAGAAGGTGCGTGGTCCCTAAAGACCCCGAGTCAGCCGACCGCTGCTATGGCGAAGGCGGATTTGACCCTAATGTAAATCCAGACGGAAATATTAATTACTATGCTACCGATGACAGTGGCCGCTGTGGATCAGGCTCTACTAATACCGCCGGATGCCCCCATTATGTGAGCATTTGCGTACGCCGCTAACCTCTCAGGCCCTTTAGGACCTTTTCAGCCAATAAACAGGCCTATTGATATTTGACAATAGGTAGGCAAAACGACTATAAATTGAGCTTCGATTGAGGAGTATAGATTATGGCATCACCGACAAAAAAGACTAAAATTATCCGTAAAAAGAAAAAGGCGAATGCCGGTAAAGTTAGAAAAGCTAAAAACAGAAACCAAGGAACAACTCGCTCTAAAAATGAGTTATTTGGCGAAGAATAGTTTTTACTAAAATTTTTACGAAAAAATAGAAGCTAGGTTTTTACCTGGCTTTTTTATTATCCAAAAAAAACACCTTATATAATCTAAAATCTAACAAGAAAAAGTTTTGGCGAGTTCATTGGCGTGAGGCTTTGCGCGCGAAGCGCATGCAAGGCCAGAGTGCCAATGCCTGTTCGAGCGTAGAAACTTTTTCTTGTTAGATTTTAGATTATATAAGGCAATTTTTTTGGACAAAACTTTTCCAGTCGTCCATGCTCCAATCGCAAGCTTCTAAAGTTTTTTGCTCTGTTAAAACACCATCTTTTAAAACCATACAGCTAATGCCCTCTTGGGGACACAAACCAGTACAACCCGTCCTCAATAAAGCTGACTTTAATTGTGCTGAAGGGTCTGTGACTAATATTTTTTTAATCGACTTTTTAATTTCTTTAAAGGTGGGCTCGTCTAAAAAAACTTTAGAGTCTTTATTAAGCTTTACTTTAAGTCTATTGTTGCAGCGACCACAAATCATAAAATAGTTATCGTATTGAACAGACATCAATTAAAGCTCTCTCTCACTGGTTAATTTTCTTCTCATTCGCTAAATCTCTCTCTCGAAGTGACAAGTGTATCCGCCCGGGTTTTTTTGCAAATAATCTTGATGGAAATCTTCTGCAGAATAAAACTTATCAAGTGGTAAAACTTCTGTCACTATAGGCTTATCCCACCATTTTAGCTCTGTAATACTTTGAATCATTTCCTCTGCAACAAGTTTTTGAATATCTGAACTATAAAAAATAATAGACCTATACTGAGAGCCTACGTCATTACCCTGTTTATTAGGTGTTGTCGGATTATGAATTTTAAAAAAGTAGGAAAGTATTTTTTCTAATGTGGTTTTATTATTATCAAAGGTCACTTGAATAACTTCAGCATGACCTGTTGTCCCGGTTTTTACATCTTCGTATACAGGGTTATCTGTCTGGCCACCGGCATAGCCCACCTCTGTCATAATAACACCAGGCTGCTTACGTATAAGCTCTTCTACACCCCAAAAACATCCACCCGCTAAAGTTAATTTATCCATGTAATATTAATAAGGTGAATTTTACAAAGTAGCAAATTTTATCTTATGCTCTTAATACTTTTTCCGGGGATAGGTGTTTCCTGGCGATCTCCTTGTGCTAATGATGCAGCAAAAGTTCTCACTGATGCCGGGCTAAACTGCCTTAAGCTAGGCGTTTTGCCCGTAAAGCAAGAGCTTGCCTTAGCTGCTTCAGTGTTTACTGCACCAGAACCACCACTATTACCTATAGTGCAATCAGCCCCATCAGCCATAGCTACTGAGCTCCCTAAAAGTATTCCTAAAAATATAATTAACGCTTTCATTACTAGCTCCTATATACTTAATTCGCTGGTCGCGGGTCCAATTAATTCTAATAAATTTGAAAATATTCCAGCAACTTGCGCCGCCACTGTCGCCCCTTGTGGGCTATTTGCCTCTTTAACACTACCATCAGGATTATACCTAACCAATAGAGAACCTAAGCCAGGCCTACTAATATTATTGGGTCGCCCTAATTCTTTATCGTACTTAATGGTCATCTTTTTTCTGGTCTGATCAGTTATAGATGTAATCCTACCATTTAAATCATGACCTAAAGTTACATATTGCCCCGATGAACTTTTTGCTGTTTTTAAATTACATTTTTTATCTGAAGAATACTGATAGTTTGTTGTAATTGTTTTAGCTAATTTTTTAACAAACTTACCCTTAGCTTTGCTTGATGGAAGCCTACTAAAAAAGTCTACCCTTAAAGCAGAAACTTTATTACACGCATTTTTATAGATAAACTGAGTCGTCTTTGAGGGCTCTTGCTTCTTTTTAATTAAACCATTTTCGTTATAGTCATAATTTACCACTTGATTACCATTTTTTACTTTTGTTGGGCGGCCCAATATAGGGTGATAAACTATTTCAGAAATAAAGCCATTCACTTTAGAGTAGGCCATATGTAAATATCTAGACCCTTTAGTATTAAATTTATGCACGAAACGATAATGACTTTTATTAGTCACTTTACCATCACATGTTTTTGTAATTTTAGACCAGTAGTCGTTTAATGGGTCCGTTTTGCTGTCGCCAAACTGATACCCCTCAACACATCCATTATAGTCTGTAAAACTAGTTACCCAATCTTTATCTTTATTATAAGTTAACTTTCTTACTAATGACTTTTTTGTTTTAGGGTCTTTTGTAATCACTTTTGTAATGTTATGAATGCTATCTGTTGCATACTGAGTTGTTTGGCCCAAAGCATTTTTAGCCGACACTAGATCCTCACCCTTATAAAGGTACTCCATCTTTAAGCCTTTCGGGCCTACAACCCTATGCACTTTTTTAATGCCTGGGTGATATTTAAATGTGAGTGTTCTTGCCATATTATCCGCTATCTTTAAAATTTGCCCATTCTGTCGGGTAATCTTTATGTGATTATTATTTCTATCGTAAAGCGCCGTCAGATGACCATCCTTACTAAACCTCTGGAAAGTCCCATCAGCTAAGTATCTTGTGTATTTTCCCTTGCTAAATACAACACGTTCGTCTTTACGCCCGTTGGCTGTATAAACAGCCCCTTCCTTTATTTGACCCCCAAAGCCTAGCTGTCGGGTTAATTCTTCACGCAAAAAAGGCCTCTGAATTAAATCTTTTTTTAATTTAGCTAAATATTCACGTGTAAGGCTCTTATTTCGCTTGCTGACCTCTTTAATAATTTTTGCATTTGTTTTTGCTATGTCAGATGCTTGGAAATCTTTACGAAGATAGGTGACCTCTTGGCCCCCACCACACTCAGTCACTTTTATGTTGTTTTCAGCTGTTTTTTCTACTGAAGTCTCAAAGTCTGTACACCAACCAAAGCCAAACATACCATTAAAAAGGTTTCTACTATTATAAGTTCTGTGAACTCTAATAAAGTAGCCCGTGCCTGGTAAACTTAAGTCCGTTTCGCTAAAAGTGTAGTTTCCGTTTTTCATATCTACTAATGAAAAAGCAGGAACAGTCATTAATAATGTTATGCAAAGTAAAATAAATTTCATTCTTTGGACCTTCCTTAGACCTTTATATTAACAATCTTTTTAATAGCAATTCCACCCATTATTTGAAGACCAAACATAATAATTAAAGCCACCCAGCCCAAGGGCTTAGTAAAAAGTGGTTTTATGTAGTTTGGGTCAATAGCTAGAAACACAAGCATAAGCACAAAGGGAACTGCCGTCATGATAATCCCCTGCATTAAGCCCTGTGCAGTCATTGCATCTATCTTTTTTTCAATCTTTTGTCGCTCTCTAATTGTGTTGTTAATTGTTTCAAAAGTCTCCGATAAATTACCACCAGTTTCTTTTAAAATATTAATAGAGGTTACAAACATCTGCGTGTCTTGCCTTTGAACTCTGTCACCAAAATCTTTTAACGCATCCTCTACAGTCATACCTAATCTTATCTTGTTTAAAACTAAATTAAATTCTTTTGAAAGTGGGCCCTTAACATTTTCTGTAACTCTTTCCATAGACTGAGTCACACTTAAGCCAGCCTTCACTCCGTTAGCCATCATGGTCATGCCGTCAAGCATTTGATTAACCACTTTATTAGAATGAGCCTCCCACAAGCCTTCTACATATATTTTTGGCAACCTAATACCAATTAATGTAACAATAACTCCCATGATAATCCCGGGTACAACATCAGGCCATAACGCCACAAAAGTTAAAACACCCAGGCCATAACTGCAAAGCAGCAATAAAATTGTCATTTGTTTTTTATTCACATCAACAAACATTTTTTCTAGTGTTGTAAAAACAATTTCCTGTGTTTCTATAGTCTTTTTATAAAAATGCTCAATAATCCTTGGTGCCTGGTTATAAACAACCATAAAAACACAAGCTCCAAAAAGAGGTATAAAGATCCAAGGGTTTGCTAAAAAACTCATTACTTATCACCACTTGCTTTTTTAATTGCTGGTGATGGCCTTTTTAGAGTTGGCTTTTTTAGCCCTTCTTTTTTAATTTGTGGCCTACTAATACCAGTAACCTTACTTTTCACGCCCACTTCAGGTTTTTTTACTGAACCTATAGGCTTTTTATCAACTTTTTTATCTGGCGTAGAAGAGGTCGTCATAAATAAATTTCTTGGTATATTTATTCCTCGCCTCTCAAATTTTTCTATAAATGTTGGGATAAGACCCATCGCCTGAAACTGACCTATGATTTTTCTATTCTTATCAAAGCCTTCTTCTTTAAATCTAAAAATTTCTTGTAAAGTTACTGTCTCACCCTGCATGCCAACAACCTCAGTAATACTTTTAATTTTTCTTGATCCATCGCTAAGTCGACCAATTTGCACTATTAAATGAACAGCACCAGCTACTTGTTCTCTGATAGCTTTTGCAGGTAAATCCATACCGGCCATCATACATAAAGTTTCTAGCCTAGAAATACCCTCGCGAGGTGTATTAGCATGGACTGTTGTCATAGATCCATCATGACCCGTATTCATCGCAGAAAGCATATCTAAAGCTGCACCATCACGACACTCACCAACGATGATTCTATCTGGCCTCATACGTAATGAATTTTTAATAAGGTCACGAATACTTACAGCACCTGTCCCCTCCATATTGGCCGGACGTGTTTCAAGCCTTACAACATGATTCTGTTTTAATTGTAATTCCGCAGCATCTTCTACTGTAATAATTCTTTCATTTTCTGGAATAAACCCTGACATCACATTTAAAAGTGTTGTTTTACCAGAGCCTGTACCCCCAGAAATAATTACGTTTAAACCCTGCTCAACACAAATTTTTAAAAAGTCTGCCATAGGCTGAGTTAAAGAATGAAACCTATCTACATAATCAGAAATAACAATGCGCTCTTCTGGAAATTTTCTTATTGTTACTGATGGCCCATCAATAGCTAATGGCTCAATAATGGCGTTTACACGACTACCATCTTCTAAACGAGCATCCACATAAGGTGTTTTCTCATCAATACGACGACCTAGTGGCGTTACGATTCTTTCAATTACATTTCTAAGCTGCAAGTTAGAGGTAAATGTAATTGGGCTTAAAGTTAACTTACCCGATCTCTCAACATAAATTTGATCATGCCCATTCACCATAACCTCTGTTACTTTTTTATCAGATAGTAAAGCCTCTAATGGCCCTAAACCTAAAGCCTCATCGATGACTTCTTTAATGATCTGAGCACGCTCATCACGCGAAAGGCCACCCGCCATCCTGTCTACTAACATAGAAACAGTTTGAGTTGTTTTAGACCTTAGCTCAGCCTCTTTAGAAGCATCACCCTTAGTACTTGTCATATCTTTTTTAAGGTCCATCTCTTTAATAAGCTCTGAATGTATTTTTAATTTTAATTGATTATTAGTATTTACATCTACCGATGTTGTAGTGGCGCTACCACCTTTATCCGTTAAGGCTATTTTTTGTATTGCAGATTTCTTTAACGGCTTTTTTACACGTGATTTTAAATTTTGTAACATTCCGCCAGTTAATGTACGGACTAACTTATGATAAGATTGAGTCACTGGTGACTTCGGCTGAGACATCACAAAAGGCATAGACTTTTGAACCGAACCAAAAACAGTCACATCATCTTGTGGAATGCTGGCAATGACCTGCTTGCGCAAACTTTGAATAATCGCCTGCGAAGAAACACCGTTCTTACTTACTTTATTTAAAACCACCTGAACCATATCACCCGGCAATGCCATGCTTGATAATTCGTTAAGGATTTTTCTTGTTTGGTTAATTACTAAAATTTCTGGCGTGGTCACAACTAGCACTAAGTGAGCCATCTCTAAATAAGCCGCTTGAACATCCCCAATCTGAGAGCCTAAATCAGCAACAATAAATGGGAAATGCGAAGACAGATTTTCAATAGGCGATTTCAGCATTGTTCCTGAAAAATTAAGCTGAGCTGCCTGACCAGTAGATGACCCCAAGTAATGGAATCCTGATGCATGCGGTACTAAAAACTGCTCTAGGTTTTTTTGAGTAATAACTGCTGAACCAGTAACGATATCATTTAAAGTTTTTGTAGGGCGCAATCCTGTAATAATATTTTGGTCACCACAACTATTTTGATCTAAGTCGATAAGTAAAGACCTCTGCTTAAGCTCTTTAGTAATTGCAGTTACTAAGTTAGCAGAAAGCACACTTTTACCTACGCCGCCTTTGCCGCCAATAATTGCAATTAAGTTTGATTGTGGATTTAAACTCATCTCTTACTTTCCCCTACTAAAGCCCTCAACAAGGCTTTACCTATGTAAACCTATCGACATTTTTACGGAAAATATAAAGCGAAATAACCTGGACTTAGGCCATAAAAAGGCCACTGATATCTTTTAGTTTTGAAGCCTAAACTTCTTTTTAATCTTATCAGAGCCCTCACTCGCAGAGCTCTTAATAATTGGAGTTACAAATACCACAAATTGGCTTTGAGCCCTTGAGAAGTCTTTTGACCTATAAAGTGAAATTAACGGATTTGAACTCGCATTAGCAGGAAGCCTATTGTAGTTCTTAGTCGAAGTACTCGATATTAAACCACCAACAGCTGCGCTCTGACTATTTTTGATAATTAAAGACGTCTCAACAGTCTTTCTTGCAATTTGCGGCTGCCCTCCAGACTGCCCAACTAAGCTAGACACACCTATATTCATTTGCAAATCTACACTATCTCCCCTTGCCCCAGAGATAGTCGCTGTCATTTTTGTATTTACACCTGCTTTTGCAAAAAGCGTTTGTGGCTGACCCTCAGCATTTGTAGTCACATAAGGAATGTCGTCCTCAGCAGTAATGGTACCTTGCACGCCCTCCTGCACAAGTAGGCTCGAACTTTTTAAAACACGTGCATGGCCATGCTGCTTAGCCCAGTTTAATTTTGGGAACAAATTATTAATAATTCCCGTTAAGCTAGTTACAGCATTACCCGCTGTCTGTGAGCCGGTGCTAAAACTAATGTTTGATTCATCACCTAAGCTAGGCGTCCACTGAAAACGGAAACCCTTTTCATAACTTTTTTGTAGTTCAACAAAATGCACCACTAACTGAATAATCTTTTTGGGACCCGCTGCTGGAGGTGGCGCTATTTTTAAAAGATTAATAATTCTCTGGCCTGGTTTTGATTTATTTTGTAAAACCTTTTTTTCATTAACAGCATTATCAACAACTAAATCTGGCAAATAGGCATCAGCTATAATTTGTGCTCTTTGTTTTTCTTCTACACTTTGAACTACGCCAAGAATCATAAATAAGTTGTTAACTGCCTTTACCTGAACTTCAGGGTTGTTAATTTCTCTCTCCATGAATTCTGCTATTTTTCCCTCGGCGATTGGACTCAAAATAGCTAAGTTAGCAGTTTGCCCAGGATACTGTCCGACCACATTATGAATTCTCTTCATTTCTGATGGCAACAACACCTGGCCATCAACAAGAACTTTGTCATTAATAGTTCTAATATTTATGCCTTCAATATCTTGCAATAAACCCTGTATTTCATTGGCAATGCCAAAAAGATTACTCTTTTTTACATTAATACGGAATTCATAGATAATATCATTTGTTTTTGGATCATTAATAAATAAAGAACCATCACCAACAATTTTAGGAGTTATTCTTATTTTTTTATCTGCTGAGATATAATCGACATCGACTAATTTTGTATAAAAACCACCGCGCTTAAAGTTTTTTGGAGCCAGAGGTATTGGCTGGTCATAATAAACGCCTCTTGTAAGTGTTAATGGTGTTACTTCATGTTTCTTTTTTTCTTGTGCAAATACTGAGCTGCCGATAAAAAACACTAAGCACGCGAGAGCTGCAACAGTCTTGCAACTTTTTAGTAGCTTTTTAGATAGTGTTTCATTTCTAGACATATTTAAATCCCCTTACGTACTTATCGGCTTCTTGATGGAATAACAGGAGGGCTAGCTAAAGATCTTCTGCTTGGCGCCCTCAATGACCTGCCAATCACACTCTCTACTGTCGATGATGCTACTTTTGATTTAGCTCTGTCGCTTGGGTGCCTTAGTGACATATAAAGCCCGCCAGGGTTAGTAGAAAGTATATAAATTAAATCTTGAGACTCTTTTGGTGTAAGCTCTAAAGTAATACTAGAAAAGTTAGTGTCGCCACGTAAATTTTTAATAAAATTATCTTTGCCCTGTCTTTCAAACAGCCTTGGCAACTCATTCACTATCTTTAAGCCTGTCGCTAAAATGACCTTATCTTGCATAATAGTTTTAACTTCAGTTTTAGAGTTAGCTCCGCTACCTACTGTCAGCGACGCAATAAGGTCAATACGATCACCTGGCTTTATAAGCTTTGCAACACCGGTCAAATCACTCACTGGCACTGAAATAGCTCTTCTGCCTGGAGCCACCTGTAAAGACAATCCCGTTACTGGGCCCGGCTCCATCACTTTACTTTGTAAAATTTGTTCGCCTTTTTTAATGGGCGCTAAAGCCACCATACCAACAGCTATCTCTGGATCTTTAATGGCTTGCGGCTCAATGAAGTCCACAGGTCTTTCCACAATCTCTAGCTTAGTTTCGTCTACTGTTTCCATTTCATTTATATCTTCAGCAGCAATAACAACTCTTTGTTTAGCTCCAAATTTTTTAGTTAGCTCATTTGTTTTTTCTTGAGTGTAACTATACAAAAGAAAAACGGCCATCAAGGCTGCAAACACAGATATCCAAAGTGTTCTTGTTTCATTATTTCCCATACTAATTGTCCCCACAACTTGCTGTTATACACATTCCGTAACCCACTTTAATCCAAATAGGTGATACTTCTAATCCCCTATCCCTTGTATTTCTCTCACCATTATTCAGCCCATAAATTCTTTCATTATGAAGCTGTATATCGTCTGCACCTAAATTTCTTCTTTCTGCAGCTGGGCGCCTACCTACATAAATATCTTTTTCAGAGGCTCTGAAGGTATCGTCTGTCCCAGGATCCACAGCACCATGATACCTTACGCCTATGTCTCTATAGTGCTGGAAGGCTCCACCATGATTAGATCTAAAATAAACAAGGTCGGCTCTGTGCCTAAATGTTTCAAAAGCATAACTTCTTGCCGCTATAGAGCTTAATGTTGCCGAGTGGATCGTGCCATAAAGGCCCAAGCCATAGCTAATAAGCATCATAAAAACAACAAGGATAGGAAGGGCTTCTAGCGTCGCCATCCCTTTATTGTTTGATATGTTTTTAAATGAAACATCACCCATGTCTCATTATCGACCGTTTTAAAGATTTACTTTAAGAATTTCGTGAATTTTTTAGCCAGGCCCTAAGACCTGGGTAAAACAGCCAGCGAGGGCTCAAAAAGGACTAATAGAGAGCTTTATGTGCAATAGGCATTCTACGACCCATACCAAAGGCATGGCTTGTCACCTTAAGCACTGGTGGTGCCTGCCACCTTTTGAATTCGCTCCTCATTAAAGCTTTTAAGGTCCACTTTTCAATCTCACCCCTTGGGGCTTTAGATTCTGTGACTAACTTAGAAACTGCATTATCTAATTTATCGTACTCAGGAAGGCTATCCTCATCTTTTTGATTAGGCCTTAATTCAGCAGACGGAGCTCTTGTAATAATTTTTTCTGGTATGCACCCAGGCTTAATCTCATTATAATAGTGAGCTAATTCATAAACTTCTCGCTTTAATAAATCACCCATCGGAGATAACCCACCACACTGGTCACCGTACAAAGTACTATAACCACAAGCGAACTCACTTTTATTACTTGTGTTTAAAAGCATACTGTTATGCTTATTAGAAAAAGCCATTAAATAAAGGCCACGCATGCGGGCCTGAATATTTTCATGCATTAACCCAAAGTCTGACTCCCCAAAACTTTTATCTAAAACACCAATAACAGACTCATAAGGTTTTAAAATTTCTGCCGATAAAAATTGAATCCCTAAATTATGTGCAAGCTCTTTTGCCGCATTAAAACTTAAATCAGAAGAGTAAGGTCCCGGCATAGCTATAGCTGTTACGTTTTCAGGCCCCAAAGCTTCTGCCGCCAAAAAGGCAACAACAGCAGAATCTATACCGCCACTTAAACCAAAATGAACTTTTTTAAGACCTGTTTTACCTAAGTAATCTTTAACTCCCAAAACTAAGGCGTCAAACAATTGCTGACTTGGCTTATTTTCTTTTGTGATTTTATTTTTTCTTTCCAGACAATTAAAAATGTAAAGCTCTTCTTTAAATGCTGCCGCTCTCGCAACCACCTTACCTTTAGAAAAAATCATACTCTGGCCATCAAAAATAATTTCATCATGAGCACCAACAACATTAGTGTAAAGAACTGGCACCTTAAAATAATCTGATGTTTTTTTAATAACCGACTCTCGGCGCTTTAACTTATTTCTTGTGTATGGAGAGGCGCTAAGGTTAATTACAAAATCAGGCTTTTCAGCCTTTAAAGCTTTTAATGGATTTGTCGAATAAGGAGTCCTGTCACCGCTATGACCCTCAGACCAAGCCCATATGTCTTCACATATAGTCACTAAAAACTTTTTACCCTTAAGTTTAAAAAAGTTTTTTTCCATAGAGCCTGGCTCTATATGCCGGCCCTCATCAAAAATATCATAAGTCGGCAATAAGGTTTTGTTAAAAAGTTTAGATTTTGATCCACCCTTAACCAAGACAGCCGAATTATAATATTTTTTACCAAATTTTTTACTGTTTTCAGTAATGGCTCCATATAAAACAGTTAACCCTTTTGGGATCTTTTTTTCTATACGGGCAATATATTTAATTTGCTCTTTAACTATTGAATCACGCTCTAAAAGGTCTCCTGGATAATACCCAAACAAGGCACATTCAGGAAAGATGACAAGCTCACAACCTTTTTTATGAGCCTCTAAAGATTCATTAATAATTTTTTGCGCATTCTCTTTAAATGCACCAAGAGTTGAGTTGATTTGAGCCATTGCAATTTTCATAGTCAATTATTAGCCTCTCTAGCTTATAAATGGCAACTAAATAGCAAAGAATCAATTTAAAGTTGTTGAGCCTTCAACCAATGTCATTTTATTTCCAACCTTTGATCCGGCAGGTATCCAAAATAATCCTTCAGGGTCACCATGGCGCCAACGGTATTTGCCATTATCTCCAGGCAAATCTACAACCCATAATCCTCGCGGGTCTCCGCCTAATTTTTTAACCTTAAGGTGCCATTCCCTAATAAGCCCATTCGCTTTCTCTTCGCGAGTATTAATCTTATCTTCTTGGTTTTTTGGCATAAGTTCTAATTGTGAAAGAATGGGCTCCACCTGACTTACATACTTAGATGTAATCGAGCGTAATAAAGGCGCAATAAAACTAGCCTCAGCAGCCGCAAACTTTTTATTGGTTCGCTGTATTTCAATAATTTCGCTCATTAAAATTCCCCCTCTAATGGCTCGGTAAGAATCGTGCACAAAAGCTCACAAAACAATATAAAAATCTATTTTTGGTGGCTTCTGAAAACTCTTCTCGCAGCCTGCTTTAACCTCTGTCATTTTTTATGTAAAAACTTCGCGTAATATCGGAGCCAAAATGATACCCATACTGTAGAAACTACCTAAAGTTCATGTGGAAAAACATGTAAATACGCCAAAAGCTAATGCAGAAAAGGGTTACAGGCTATTCGCTATCTTTTGATATCTGTAAGGCTTGGCTACCAAAGAAGACTACAATTGCGACAATAATACCTAAAATAATAAGCATCCTTAATAGCCTACCAAAACTAAAGCCACCGCCATCATTGGCTTCTACACTCGCAGCTTTCCGCTCACGCACTTTCATCTTCTTAGTGCGGCCCTCTTCATCTTGAGAACTTTTTGTTTTTACAGTTACATTTGTACGCTCAGCACCACGCTTTTGCTGGCTATCATCATCTATTGAGTATTTACTACTTACAGCAATTCGATCCGGACGACCTGCAGCAGCCCTATCTCTTTTATTAAGAGCCCAAGCCGGTATGCCCTCACTCTCGTCTACTTTTATTTTTTCTTCTTTAGCTTTTTTCTTAGCGCCAACTTTTCCAGAAGACCCACCATTATTATTAATGCTACTAGAGCTTATTCTTGTCCTTGAGCCATTGCCACTATTTCTGGATGTGTCCGCTGAGTCAGATGCAGCCCTTGAAGACTCTGACGAACCAGCACTTCCACCAGGCTCATCACTAGAGCCAGATAACCCACTACTAGTAGATCCACCGCCACCTACAGGCGGCCTCCCTGATGCAAAATCAAACTCTTGATAAGCGCCATTGCATTCACCGGCTGTATTGGCTCCACCTAAAGAGGGTAATTCACCCACTTCTATTAAGCATAAAAAATAATCTCCAAAATAACTAAAGCCCCATTCACGAACATTATTATTAAGACCCCAAACAAGCCTTGCCATAGACACAACAATCAAAAGAACAAGAACCGTTTCTAGCACGGCTTGACCTGAGTTTGACCTAAGGTTGGGTTTAGAATTTTTATGATTATTGCTCATCAATAGCCTATCGGCAGACAAGGTAATGTACTAAAATGAGACTGCGATGTACTTGTCTCAAAATAAGACGAAATAAAATTTAATTTTTTTATAAATCTTACCGATTTAATTTATGTAAACTTAAAAAACGTCCGAAATAGAGACAAAGGGGAATACATATGAAGAATACATTAAAAAGACTATGGAATGACGAGTCTGCACAGGGTGCTACTGAGTACATCTTAATTTTAGTTGCTGTTGTTGCAGTTGCTATTTTATTTAGAAGCCGTATCCAAGGCTTTGTTGAAGGTAAACTTGGAGAAATCGAAGGTGGCCTAGGAAGCATCACAGTCCAGTAATCGATGACTACTGAAAGCGTAATTTTAACTTTAATTGCCGTCATGTTGATGGCAATTTTTTTAGGTCCAAATGGTGTTAATAGCACTTTTGACCAAGCAACACCTCGCTTAGCCGCGCGCATTGAGCGCAATATTGCTACTGGCTACAGGTTTACAAATGCTAAAGACGCAGCGAGAATTCCTCAATGGCAGGCACCGGCTCAATAAGGGCTCAACCATAGTCTTGCTAGACTCTTTGTTTAAACCTGTCTTTCTTGATCGCCTCTTATCTGGCCTACCTTTTTAGGTTTATTGTTCGGTAAAATAAAACTATGTCATTACTTAATCCTATTTATCTTTTTCCCACGCTCATACTCGCTATTGGAGTTATTGATGATGTGGCTCGAAGAAAAGTAAACAATAAACTCAATGCCGTTTTACTTTTGCTTTCTATTGTTTTTGTTGTTGTTTATTTTGGAGCAAGCGGGCTAAAGATGTCGTTATTAGCAGCTTTATCCGCTTTTGCACTCACCTTACCTTTATTTGTCGTGCGGGCTTTAGGCGGCGGAGATGTTAAACTATTTATTGTTTTTGCATTTGCAACACTAAGCCCTACAGCTGTGTTTTGGACCCTACTTTTTAGTTTTGTATGCGGAGCTATTTTAGGGTTATTTCGAGTCATTTTCCAAGGCAACTTCATGCAGCTTCTTCATAACTTATTCGCCATTATTACGTTCAACAAAGCTGAAAACATTAAATACCATAAAATCCCATACACGGTGGCTCTCCTTATGGGATGGCTTACTTATATTACCTTTATGACATCTAAAGGTGGCGTTCTTTAGATGAGGCCTAATAATAAAAAAAATAATAAAGGTCAGGTTACTGTTGAAGCCGTATTGATGGTTATAGTTGTGCTTGCTGTTGTTACACTTGTCGGAGATTTTTTTAAATCTAACGAAGTGTTTAAAAAAATTGTGCATGCTCCATGGCAGAGCATGAGTGGAATGCTTCAAAATGGAACCTGGGGCCCACCCAGCGAAACTAACTTTGCTCACCCAAACAGAGGCGATCAAAATAGAACCAACGAAGGTGATCAATAATGAAAAAAATAAATAATGCCGGACAAATGACATTAGATTTTATTTTTGCTTTTGTTTTAGTTATGGGGCTTACAGGTATATTATTTTCATTAAGCCTAAGCCTAACAGTCGCTTCTGTAACCCAATATATTACTT
Source organism: Bdellovibrionales bacterium (assembly GCA_023299885.1). GTDB lineage: Bacteria > Bdellovibrionota > Bdellovibrionia > Bdellovibrionales > UBA1609 > JALZUS01. Next base: position 19,480 of record JALZUS010000020.1, read on the forward strand.
ATGCGTCTGGAAGAAGTTATTTCGCGTCACATATAACTTTTGGTCGACAGCAAGCGCAAGCCAGCCAAAAATTTGATGAACTTGAATCTAACCCTGCTTTTGCCACACTTTTTAATGGCGACTGGTTTGAAGTTAATCGACTTCTACCTATTGTTACCGAAGATAATAACTCTGCTATTTTGCCCTACCAAGCCTTTTTCAGCAGAGCCCAAGAGTACGGTGAAAAAAATCTTGTAACCAATAGCGCAAGCGATGGAGAAGTTGTTAATAAATTTGCAGGTGTTGGCGCTGACTTAACAGCAAGAATGCTAGATTTTCAAATTCCATTTTTTGGGTCAACAAACCCCGAAAGTCAGCAAAAAGGCGATGGCTTTAGAGCCTTTTTAGCTTCTTATATGCCTTACGAGCCCTCGCAATTGTCTTGCAGAAGATTTTTAAATAATAAATGGACGGCTATAAGAACACTTCATGATAGTTACGGAAATGCGCCCAATACTAATGCTGATAGCTATGCGCTAATCACTGATAACGGCTGCTAAGCCGCTAGTATTAAAAACTGCTATATATCAAACAAGTTAAATTGCTTAGGTTGCGGAATTATCTGCGGAAACTTCATTTCGCCACGGCCAGATAAAGCTACTAGGTTTTCAATAGGAGGCAACATACTTGTATGACCCATTTTCTCTAGCAGTTTGATGAATAATTTCCCACAATAAATTGCATCATCTTCTGCCCTATGAAATACGGCTGCTGGGATATTTAAATGTTGCACCAAGGTCCCCAACTTATAATTCGCCATCCCTGGTAAAACTTTTTTTGCCATACCATAAGTATCTAAAATAAAACCAGATGGGGCTTGAGATTCATACTTTTCTATATCTGCTTTTAAAAACTGAGTATCAAAACTAGCATTGTGAGCCACCATAGGAAGGTCACCACAAAAATGAGCCAAGGGCTCTAATAACTCAGAAACTTTTGGCTTACCCACTAACATATCATCAGTGATGCCGTTTACCTTAGATGCTGCTGGCGGAATACTTGTTTGCGGATCCACTAAGGTAGAAAACTTTGACTCTACTTTGCCATTTACAAATTTAACGGCACCAATCTCTACAATTCTATCAACCCCAGCCAAAAAGCCTGTTGTCTCTAAATCAAAAGCAATAAATTCCATAGATCCCCCAACCTAATAAATATGACTTCAGACCAGAAAGTGTTGCCCAATATTTGAGCTTAGTCAGCCTCTAGTCTTGTTTTATAATTAAATGACATAAAGCATAGAGGCAAGCTGGAATCTGCCGATATACTATATATCTATGTTTGAGTTTTTGAATCAGGGTTTTACCTACTTTTTTTCGTTTTTTGTTCTTATTGGCCTACTTATTTTTGTCCACGAAGCTGGACATTTTTTAGTCGCTAAATATTTTAAAGTCAGGGTTGAAACTTTCAGCCTAGGTTTTGGAAAAAAAATATTCCAATACAAAGGCAAAGAAACCACCTACTGCATTTCCATGATCCCATTAGGTGGGTATGTAAAAATGTTTGGAGATATTCCGGGCAAAGAAATTGCCGAAGAAGATAAGAAACATGCCTTTTTAGAAAAGTCTGTAGGAGCGCGAATAGCTATCGTTTTAGCTGGCCCCCTCATGAACCTTTTATTTGCTATCTTTTTATTTACAACAATAGCTTTTGTTGGAGAAAAAATGCCTCCTCCAACACTCGGCGATATTAAGACCTCTTCTGCCGCTGGCAAGGCAGGCTTTCAATCAGGATCTACCATTCAATCTATTAATGGGTCCCCTATCACTTCATGGATTGATGTCCATAAAATAATTAAAGAGTCTCCTAATAAAAATTTAAGCTTTAAAATTAAAGAGAGTCCAAGTGTTATTAACATTATAGCCTCAGAAAAAAGCAACCCTGATTTAGTAAGCACTGTAGATTCTATAGGAGCTATCGAAGGCCTAGACAATTACTCGGAGGCCCCGGTGGTTGGAGTTATTAATAGCAATAGCATAGCTGCAAAAGCTGGCTTTGGGTCTGTAGATTTAATAACTGCTGTTAATGGCAAAAAAATTAATTTTATGCGTGAGCTAAAAAGCGAGCTTAAATCATTAAAGCCAAACCAAACTATTCAACTAGAAGTAGAAAACTTTTTAGAGGAAAAACCTAAAACTAGAACTATTAGTCTCTCTCATACCTCTTATGCGCTGACTTCTCTTGGCTTTAGTAAGACCGAGCTCTTTTTATCTAATGTTAAGCCCGATAGCCCAGCTGATAAGGCTGGATTAAAAAAAGGGGATCAGATACTAGCTGTAGAAAATAAACCAATTACTGAGTGGGAAGAACTCCTCGCATCAGTAAAAGCTTATGATGAAACCATGCCTGCTCTTAATTTTACAGTGGCGCGTTTAGGCTCTGAAAATTTATCCTTAAATATTAAGCCCGAGATGACAAGCCTTGTCTCCTCTGATGGCGCCGACGACAAACGCTATACCATTGGCATAATGCCAGCGCTTGGCTACGCCATGGATGATTACATTGTCGTTAAAGCTGGATCTATGATGGCTTCATTTAAGCAAGGACTACAGCAGTCTAACTTATGGACTAAAAATGTGGCCATGAGTTTTGTGCGAATGGTCCAAGGAAAAATTTCTTCTAAAAATGTAGGCGGGCTTATCAGCATAGGTAAGTTTGCAGGCCAATCTTATGAGGCCGGCATTAGTGCCTTTATGAAGATGATGGCTATTTTATCTATCAACTTATTTATTTTAAACCTTCTGCCTATACCAATTTTAGATGGCGGACACCTTGTATTTTATATTGCTGAAGCCATCAAAGGAGCTCCTGTAAAGGTTGAGAAAATGATGATGGCACAACAAGTGGGCCTAGTATTACTTTTATTTTTGATGGCCTTTGCTTTCTTTAACGATATTACGCAGTTGTTAAACGCATGGTAATAACTCTTTATGCTTAAACTTGCCATAGAAACAACAACTAATTTTGGATCTTTAAGCCTTGTTGAAAATGATAAGATTATCGATACTGTAAGTTGGAGCAAAGCTAAATCTCATAGCCAAGTTATTACTAGTAATTTCCTAGAGCTACTCGCTCAAACAGAAAAAAACAAAGATGATTTGAAAGAACTTTTTATTGATATTGGCCCTGGCAGCTTTACTGGTAATAGAATTGGCCTTAATTTTTGCGCGGCCATAAGCTATGGCCTTAGCATACCTATTCAAACAAAAAACAGCCTAGAAATACTTGCAGCTCAACTTATTAAAAATGAACCCAATAAAAATATAATCTGCATGCAAAATGCTTTTAACCAAAAAATTTACACTGCCACCTATAAAATTGAAAATAACCAACTCCAAGAAGTAACTGCCCCAATGGTCTGCTCCCCAACAAGCCTAGACATACAGTCTCATAGCTATGCTTTAGGCAATGGCTTTGACCTCTATAAAGCACTCATTCCCAAAAATAGTATGACATTTTTATCTAGCTTTAAGGGCTGTGATCACCACCCTAAGTCTAAAGATTTAGCTCACCTATGCTTAAATCAAAGCTCAGGAAAAATAGCATGGAATCAGCTAGAACCCCTTTACTTAAAAGCCTCAGAAGCCGAAGAGAAACTTAAGAGGGGCGAACTAAAAAAGGCTCTTTCAGGGCAGTACTCTTAATCATTACCGCCCTATACAAATGCTACTAGTATCAAGGGGCTTAGAATTTTTAATTTAACAAAAAAGATTTTTGATAAAAAAATAAAAGCCAAAACAGCCAAAGTAATTGCTGTTGGTGGCGGCAAAGGTGGCGTTGGCAAATCTTTTTTAAGCGTTAACTTATCTTTAGCTTTAAGCCATAGCCAAAAGAAAATACTTGTTGTTGATTTAGATCTAGGCGCACCCAACACTCATACCCTTTTAGGCTCAAATATACCCAAAAAAGGAATTACAGACTTACTTGAATCCCCAAAAATAAGCTTAGATTCAGTTGTCGAGAAGACTCAACATAAAAATATATTTTTACTTGGAGTTGGTCGAGAAAATGATGATCTTAATGAGATATCCAAAAAGAAGTTCGATCAATTACTTTTTAAAATACTAAGCTATGATGCTGACTATATTGTATTAGACCTGGGAGCCGGTACAGGTAACGCCTACTTAAAAGCATTTACTGAAGCTGATTATCAAATTGTTGTTACCACGCCCGAAAGTTCAGGTGTAGAAAACTCTTATAGCTTTATTAGAAAAGCTTTTTTTCACGCCATAGAGCAAGAGCAAGAAGAACTCGGCCTCAAACTGGTAATAAAAAATATTTTAAAACAAAATAAAAGTATTTTCCCTCAGAAACTCATATCTGAACTTAAAGAGCTAGAACCGCATAAAGCCAATGCTTTATGCGTAAAACTAGAGTCTCTCAACCCCCTACTCGTTTTAAATCAAGGTAGAACCAAAAGTGATGTCGAAATAGCCAAAGGCATTGAAAATGTCTGCAAGAGATTTTTAGGCATTAATGTGACTTACTATGGGTTTATCCAATATGAAAATACTGTCTGGCAATCACTGAGGCGCCGCAAGCCCCATTATATAGATTGCCCCTCAAGTATTTCAAATGGGGAAATTGCAAAGATTGCAAAAAAAATCCTTAGTGAACAAAGCCAAAAACTTATGGTAGGCTAAATCACAATGAATAAAAGTCTTATAGATAAAACATATTATGAAATTCTTGATGTTGTGCCATCTGCAAGTCTTGCTGATGTCGAGAAGGCGTATAAAAAAGCAAAAGAGACTTACTCTCCTAGCAGCCCAGCTTTATACTCTGTATTTACGCCACATGAGGCCAAAGAGCTGGCTCGCCTCATTGAAGACGCTTATTCAGTTTTAATTAACCCTCAGACAAGACAACAATATGATACTCGTATAAATGCTAGGGCTGATTTAAACCCAGTAAAAACTAAAGCTAAAAATGAGCCTCCAATTAGGCTAAATAACGATTACCTTAATTACGAAAAAGACGCTTCTTTTGAGGAGACTATAAAAAATACCGAAGAATTTAATGGTTCATTTTTAAAAAAAATACGTGAATATAAAAATGTAAGCATTCCAATAATCTCTGAAAAAAGTCGCATCAGCAAAACCTACATAAAAGCTATTGAAGACGATAACTACGACAAGCTACCAGCAAGTGTTTTTGTGCGCGGCTTTGTAGACCAATACGCTAAGCTCTTAAAACTTGATAGTAAAAAAATCTCTACATATTATGTCAACAAAGTGAAGGAACATAGAGGTGAAGAATAAACTTTTACTTCTAGTGACCGAGGAGCTTATAAATATGCGCGCTGATAGCGCATTAACAACTCTAGAAGAAATTTCTTCTAGGTCCCAGGCTCAAAAACTATTTGAATTAGGCTACGTCACATGTAACGGCAAGGCGATCAAGCCCTCTCTTAAGCTTGAGGCGGGACAAGAACTTAGCATTCAATTACCTGAAGACAAACCATCAGAGCTTACACCATATCACCATCCACTAAAAATCTATTTTGAAGATGAGCATATTATTGTTTTAGAAAAAGAAGCAGGAATGGTTGTGCACCCAGCAGCGGGGCACGAAGACAAAACTCTTGTTAATGCACTATTAGCGCATACTAAAAATCTATCTATGGGCTTTGGAGAGCAGCGACCCGGAATTGTTCATAGGCTAGATAAGGACACTAGCGGACTAATGGTAGTTGCAAAAAATAATGAAAGCCATGTTCACCTTGCAGAGCAATTTAAAGAAAAAACTGCAAGTAGAGCTTACTATGCTTTAGTTTTTGGCGAGCCAAAACAAAAAGAAGGACACTGGGAAAGCTTTTTATCAAGGCACCCTACTGATAGAAAAAAATTTGCTTCTGTTAAAGAACACAACTCATCCATCAGACTCACTAAAGAGCGTGTTGCAGAAATAGACCCAGAGTATCTACCTAAGGGAAAGTTTGCCTACACAGAATATAAAGTTTTAAAAACTTCTGAAACTGGATTTTCATTTTTAGAATGTCGATTAAAAACAGGACGTACACATCAAATTAGAATACATACTTCAGAGGCTGGCCATCCTGTTTTTGCAGACCCTGTGTACGGCGGACTTAAACGCCTCAATAATATCAAAGAAAAGAAAATTGCCCGCATGGGGCAGGCCATGGGAAGAATATTTCTTCACGCCTTTGAGCTTGGCCTTAATCACCCAAAGACTGGCGAAAGAATGACATTTAATTCTGAACTGCCTGAAGAACTTAAAAAAGTTTATAAAGAAGCCTCTCTTTATGACCTCTAACTTTATTGAAAGTGATATTGGTTATTATAAAAAAACAAATACTTCACTTGTTTTTTTTGGTAAAAAGCAAGGAAGCCTGAGCGCAATCAAAGAACAGTTCCCAAACTTAAACTTCAAAAATATAAATCAGGTTCATGGCGATCACTGCCTAGAAGCCTCAGATAGATTAACTGAAGCTGATGCTCATTGGACTAATAAGAAAAACACAGCTCTCATTATTAAAACTGCTGACTGCATTCCATTATTTTTAATCACAAATGATACAGCCATCGCTATACATGCTGGCTGGCGTGGAGTCGCAAATCAAATCACAAAAAAGGCCATCAGCCTTACCAATCTTAATAACTATCAAGCCTATATTGGGCCACATATTTTAAAGGAAAGTTTCCAAGTTAAAGAGGATTGCTACCAGATTTTTAAAAGCCTAGATTCCCACAGACCTGAATATATCAGTAAAAATAATGACCACTTTTATATTGACCTACAAGCTTACATAAAAGAACAAGTCTCAAATTCGGCAAAAGTCATTAGCCTCAATGTAAACACCAACACACATGCAGAGCTGCACTCTTACCGCAGAGACAAAGCACAAGCTGGAAGAAATATCAGCTTTTGTGCACTCTTATAATCTTTAAGTGACATCTCTTTTTATAGAGATATAATCATTTATATGCTTAACAAAAAGCCAGATCTATTAACTATGAGCCTAACACTAGCGTTACTAGTGACACTTATTATTGCCATAGCACCACCACTAAGGAAAAAATTAACTTCACTTTCTTTTATGCCTAAAAATAATGTTCTCTCTAGTATAGAAGCCAATATTTTTAATTCTAATGACCTCTATAAAATAGTAAAAATTCGCAGGGCACAATCTATAGATGTAGAGATATTTAAAAAAAATGACAACAAAGCTTTTGAACGATTCCAGCTCATATCTCTTCCTAATACTAGAGATGCTTACTTTGAATTTGGCTCTCAGACCTTAAACTTAGCAATACAAGATATGGATGACGACGGTGTAGCTGAAATCATTGTCCCTGTATTTAATGAGGCCAATCAATCCTTTTTAGCTATTTATAAATACAATATTATTGCTAATAAATTTGAAATCAGTAATCAGTAATACTATCGCCTAAGCTGGTATTTTCTAACAGCCTCATTATGCTCTTTATAAGTTTTAGAAAAGTAATGAGAACCATCATTTTTACTAACAAAATAAAAATATTCGGCAGTATCTGGCATAAGTGCAGCTTTAATGGCCTCAAAACCTGGGTTAGCTATAGGCCCTATCGGCAAGCCCCTAAAAGTATAAGTGTTATATTTATTTGGTTTTAATATATCTTTTTTTCTAATATTTGTAGGCATCACGCCTGTCTCATGAAGCATTCCATATAAAATTGTCGGATCTGTCTGCAACTTCATATCTTTTTTCAACCTATTATAAAAAACAGAAGCAATAAGTGGACGCTCGTAACCGACTCCAGTTTCTTTTTCTATGATGCTAGCTAATATAATGATTTCATGTCGGCTTAAACTTGTTTTAGATTCTGCTTTCATCTCGTTATAAGCTGCTAAACTTTGCTTAACCATTAAGTTAATAATTTCTTTTAGCGTTGTAAATCTTGTATAGCTATAGGTTTCTGGATACAAATAACCTTCTAGCGAAATTTTTTCTTCACCCAAAAGCCCCTTAACAAAAGCTTTGTTTTTCATTAAAGATAATGCTTTTTCTTTAGTTGCTATTTTAGCTTGGCTTAGCTTCTCTGCCACCTCATACATATTGTCACCCTCAACAATAAGCATCTTATACATTTTACTTTTACCAGACGAAAAAAGAGAAAGTAAAGCCATGGGCTTTAAACCCGACTCTAACTCATATTCACCTGCCTTAATTTTTTTATCATAACCTGTTAGCTTGCCCAATATTTTAAAACTTAATTTATCTGAAGGCTTAATAATTTTTTGAATAAGCAGAGTTTTAATGAGTTGGTTAAAAGAGCTTCCTTTATTTATAGAAACTATTTCTAATATATCATTTTTTGTTTCTTGATTAAGAAACAAAACTGTTTTTATGCCAAGACAGCCGGCAGCGATAATTAACAAACTCAATATAATTAAAATTTTATTTTTCATGATGACCAATTAATCCCCGTCATAACTTTTTCACTATCAAATGAAGTACCGTCTTCAAGACTTGCAACAGGCACAGTACAGTAGTTAAGTGCAAAATGAGCTGATGGCCTATCATTACCCGACTTACCCATGCCACCAAATGGTAGCTGCGAGCTTGCACCATTAGTAGTTCTATTCCAGTTTACTAACCCTACTTTTGCATCTAATAATACTTTTTCATAATTTTCTCTACTTTTAGAAAATATGGAGGCCACAAGTCCAAAGCCAGAAACATTAACAATATCAATAGCCTCTTCTAGGTCTGATGTTTTATAGATAGCCACATTAGGACTAAATATTTCTGTATTTTGATAAACAGATTTAGGGTTCATGGCATCTACCAAGTGAATACTTGGACTCACATAATTTCCTTCAAAACCAACATCTAAAGGCCTACCCGCCATCAGAGCATCATTGCCCTCGCTAACACCAATCTCTTGAAATTTAATAAAGTTATCCATAGAGCGCTTATCAATAACAGGCCCCATAAAAACTTTTTCTTTCCAATGCCCAACAGATATTTTTTTAGCAGCAGCATGAAATCTAGAAACAAACTCATCGTAAATAGAATCATGGATAACAATTTTACTGGTACAAGAACATCTCTGTCCTGCCGACAAAAATGAACCAATTAAGTTTTCATAAATAGCTTTTTCTATTTCAGCATCAGACCAAACAATGGCAGAGTTTTTACCACCCATCTCTAGGGCTAATAGCTTCCAATATTGACTTAGAGTTTGCTCTTTAATTTGTAAGCCCACATCATAAGAACCAGTAAATAACACCCCATCAACACCTTCATGCTTTGTGAGCTTTTTACTTACCTCTACAGCGCCATGCACTAAGTTAAATACACCCTCTGGAAAGCCTGCCTCATGTATACATTCTGCCATCAACTGTGCAGTAGCTGGCGTTTTTTCCGATGGTTTATAAACAATCGAGTTTCCCGAAAGTAATGCTGGCACTATATGGCCATTAGGTAAATGTGCTGGGAAGTTAAAAGGCCCAACAACAAGCATAACCCCCCTTGGCTTGAAGCGAATAAATCCATCTACGCCTGGCAATGCATTTTCAACTCTTTTTTCTTTAATAAGCTCTAGTGACTTCTCGATAGTTATATTTATTTTAGCGGCAATTGCTCCAGCCTCACCCAATGTTTCCCATAAAGGCTTTCCAGTCTCTCTTGAAATAATTTCTGCCATTTCTTCTTTACGTTCTAAGTAAATTTCTTGGAGTCGGCGTAACTTTGAAATTCTCTCTTCTAAGGTTGTTCTTTTCCAAATTTTAAAACCTTGAGTCGCAGCCTCTATAGCCTTGTCCATGTGATTAAAAGAAGCTTCTATTTTTATGACCTTGTCTTTGCTATCACCAGGACTCACCACAGACCAAGACTCGTCAGCATTACCTACAGTCTCAAACTTACCACCTATATAACTACCTTTATATTTTATAACTTCCATCACTTATCCTCTGAGACTAAAACCATGTCTCCTGTTTTAATTTCTAATAAACTTGAAACCTTGCCCGGCAGATAAATTGTATCTCCAGACACACCATAGGCTGCAGAACCACACAAAAATTGATTCTTATTATTTACTGCTAACAAACCTTTTTTATCGTACTCAGCGCACGGGGCATCAGAAAATTTATAAGTTTTGCTCTGCTTAATAATCTTAATATCTTCAAGAATTACATTTAAATGTGGGCCACCATCAAAAGGGTCCACCTCATCATTAAATGTAAAGCCTTGAGACTCTAACATCCTGAGCGCACCTTTAGTTTCTGAGCTCACCTGACCCATAACCAAGCGAGCGCTGGCATCCAATAAGCAAAGATGTAAATCTCCTTTAGGAAATAAGTCATTAATAAACTCTTTATTAATTTGACTCACCTCATCCGCCTCTTGATATGGCATCCCCGTAAAGCGGCGACCTAAAGCCTCCCAAAAAGCACTTTTACCCTCTTTGGTTAGCGGAGGAGCCATCTCAGAATGTATTGTCTTGGAAAACAATTGCGACTCCATAGCTAAGTACATAAAACGAGATAAGCTTATAAGCTTTCCTACTTTTTCAGGGCGCCTTCTGTAAGACTGTTCAACAACGAGACCACCAATTTCTGTAGGTCCATCAGTGCATACCTTTAATGTTAAAAACTGATGCAAAAAACCAATCCCTAAACTTTTACTGAAAAGCTCTTTTTTAGAAATTTTAAAACTATAAGTTGGGTTTTCTTGTGTGCCATGTTTAGCCTTAATTTGAGAACAACCTATAACTTTTTTTGTCTCTAGATCTTCTAGTACAAAAAGATAGGCTGCTTTTTCTTTTATAATATTTTTTGAAAAAGACTCTTTACTAATTTTTAGTTTTTTTTCTAACCTTTGAGTATCTGCTGGCAAATTTAACAATGAAAATTGTTTTGCCAAACCCATAAGGTCTGATAAATCTGAGGCTTTGGCTTCACGAACAATAAAATTCATTTCAAAAAATCTTTCATAATCTGCTTATAAACTTCGACTGAATCTTGAATTGCCTTCAAGCTATTAGATTCATTCGGTGAATTTACATTATTTTCACTCATGCCAGCTCCAAAAACAACTGCTGGTATTTTAAACCGACTTAGCAAGTTAGCCTCAGTAGCATGAGTTGTTTTCTTTTCTATAAGAGTTTTAGACTGTGAGGCTAAAGACTTCTCAAGGCAGGCAATGGCATCATGGCCTGGCTCTGTAGAAAAAGGTCTTTTATAAGAAAGAATCTCAAATTGGCCACCCATTTCCTCACAAGAGGCTTTAAATTCATCCATCCATTGGCGGTAAATATCCTCTGGAACACTTGGAAGAATCCTACAACTCCCCACAATCCTAATATGGTTTTTAAAGGTTTTAATTTTACCCAAGCTAAGTGTACTTACTTTTGGGCTAAAGCCATTTTCTTTAAATTCTTTAAAATTATTCTCTATTTTACTAATAATCTCTAAAAGCCTTGAGGCTTTTACTAGCGTTTCGCTCCTTGCTTCAGCGTCTATAACAATCTCTAAAGAGGCTTCTGGCGGTATAGTGTTATAACTTAGCCCACCCTCTAAATCTAAGACCACAATACCTTCAGGCAATTGAGATAAATATTTTAACATTTTAATAATGGCGTTTTCATCTTGCTTTAACTCTGAAGAGTGTGCAGCTTTACCTAAAAATATTTTATTTTGTGTCATAGCAAAGCTATCGCTATCCCATTTTTTTCTAAAAAATTGCTCTTGTTCAGAAAATGGCAGGTTAATTTCTACAGACAAAACACCACAACCAGCAGTGTAGACTTGTAGGTTTGTTGGGCTACCTACATACACAAAACTTGGATTTATATGCTTACTTCTAATTAATTTTAATACCGAAGACTCTGTCTCTGTCTCACCAGACGTACCCAAAACAACTATCGAGTTTTGTTTTCCAGTTTGAGAAAAACAAGATAAAGCTTCTATCTTAGAAAGAAGATCTAGCTTTGATTTAGCCACACCTAAGCCGTAAATATGATCGCCCTCAATATGAACTTTAAATGGATTACTCATTGTTTTATCCCAGAACGAGTAGGAGCCCGGGTCAGTGGTCCTTATAGGTGCTGAGAATATAATCTCATTTTCTGCGACACTTTTCTTAGTTAATATTTTTATATCCGTATATACCTGTGCATTTCCGCTTGTGCTTATCTTTTTACAGACCAAGCCTCTAGACAAGGCATAGCTTTCTAAAAACAAAACACCCTCATGAACCCCTGCTGCAGTGGTCGTATCTATAGAGACAAATATTTTTGCCGCATCAATGAAGGTGTGCTTCACAGACATAACTTTTTAAGCTCTTAAGCCATCTCTAAAATAGATTTTTCAAGAATACTTTTTATCTCAGCTATATGTTTATCTTCAAGCACTACAGGCAATAAAAATCTTAACCTGTAAGGTCCTTTTCCACAGCCAAAAGCAATGATCCCATTTTTAAAAAGTACTTTTAATAAAGCCAATTGTTTTTCGCGACTAGCATCTAGTGGCGTCACAGCCACCATCAAGCCAAGCCCCTCTGCATCCTGTAAAAGGCCTTTGCAAGTTGTGTTATTAAGATCATTAAGCATAGCTATGAATTTATGGTGGATCTCCATAATCTTACCTTCAGAGCCCATATAGTTTTCTGTTTTAAGTTTATTAAGAATAGCCTTGCCCACAGTTAGAGCAACGCTGGAACCAGAAAAAGTACCAGCAATTAAACCTGGCTTTGGATTCATTTCGTCTGTGTATAAAGCAGCTCCGTTCTGCAAAGCTTTAGCTACAGTACAAATATCAATATAGCTAACAAGATCTAAAGTTTGAGAGGCAAAAAACTGACCTGTACGGCAAAAAGTTTGAACTTCATCAGCCCATATTGGTATTCCATGTTTTTTGCAAAGTTCAAAAAGTGGTAAGAAAAACTCTCTAGGTGCTACATTATAGCCACCCTCACCCTGCATTGGCTCAAACATAAAAGCGCAGATATTATCTTTATTCTCTTCGATATGTTTAGCCATAATATCCGTAGATTTTTTAATAGACTCAGAGTCATTCTTATCAAAAAATGGAACTCTTAAAACTTCATGATATTCTGGCAACCCTTGCTTTAAATTTGGGTTATCTGTGAGCTCAGCCATCATTGTTGAGCGGCCTGCAAATGCTGACTTCATTGCTAAAATTTTTCTAGCACCATTCATTTTTTGACGACAAATTTTTAATGCATTCTCATTGGACATACTTCCACAGGTAGCCAACCAAACATGCTTAAAGCGACTGCCACTGGCTGAATCCAGTAAAGCCTCACAAACTTCTGTGTATTCGTTGTTGGGCTGTAAGTTACCCTGCATAACAACATCACTCATTGCACCTATAAGAGATTGTTCGATCACCATCGGATGGTTATGACCAAAAATATGTATGCCGATACCATTAATCAGATCCATTTTAATACTACCATCTTCAAGCTTCACGTAAGGACCATGCCCAACACCCGAACCAACATGTGGGTAAAAAAGAGGTCGCCCTCGAACAGCTCCAGCGCGGTCCATTAACTTTTGATAATCCGCCGAACCATCACCAGGCTTTACTCCAGTAATATTTTCCGTAAGGCTCTGGCTTAAACCAACAAGGCTTTTTATTTTATCTAAAACTTCATTGTTATTTTTTACATTATTAATGGACATAGCTCCCCCATAAGACTTAAATATATTACATGCATTCTAATTGAAATTTTAAGTTTTTGTTAGGCCATAAAACCCTCTCTACAGCACATAGACATAGGTTGAGGTCTTACAAATTATACAAGCAAAGGTTATTATAATAATTGTGAAGAGAATCTATTTATTAATTTTATTATTATGCCTGTGCGGGCCCACTGCTTTCGGGGCTATATATAGCCCCGCAGACTCAACAGCTTTTAATGAAGGGCTTCAGTTCTTAAAGACGGGGGATAACACAAAAGCTGTTATTGCATTCTCTAGTAAACAATATTCCCACAATGGGACGGCACTTATTAATTTAGGCATTGCCTACAACAGCCTTGAAGAAACAATTTTAGCAGTTGGTAGCTTTAGACGGGCACGCTCGTTTTCGGACCTCTTTTCAGAATCATCCAAACAAGCCTCTTTGTGGCTAGATCAACTTGGCTACTCCTCTTATTTTTTCGCAGACTACAGATCTTTTCTTTTTGATGCCTCAAGAATAAGCTGGCGGATCTTTTATTGCTTATTTTTTGTTTTAATTTTGCTCATTTTTAATGCACTATATAGAGCAAAAAAAGTAATCCTCTTTTTAAGTGGCCTGCTCCTGCTATTTTCACTTTCACTTAATAAAATATATTTTAATCAGCAAATTTTTGGAACCCTAATAGGCCAAAATATAGAGCTCTACTCGGGTCCATCAAGTCAAAGTAGCGTGATATCAGAAGCCCTACCCGGAGACTATATAAGAGTTCTTTCTCAAAAAGAAAATTGGTTTGCTATAGAGCTTTCAGAGGAGCGACAGGGCTGGCTTTCAAAAGATTTTATTATTTTTCATTAATTAGCTAAGGTCCACTATCATTGTTTTTAAGGCCTTACTGGTTTAAACTTTATTCATGAAAGCCTTTATTTTAAGCTCTATAATTTTATCTATTTCTGCACTATTTCTAGGCTGCCAAAACATGCCCAGCCAAAAAAAATTAAATACAGCTGAAGGCTCATTCGAGTACGGTAAACAGCTTGTAGATTCTTCAAGGTATGAAGAGGCATTAACTTACTACAACAATGTCAGAGAAAAGCATCCCTATAGCCCTCTTGCCGTTAACGCTGAACTTGAAATTGCTAATGTTTATTTTGCACAAAAAGAGTTTATTGCCGCAGAAGGTAGTTACAGGAATTTTTATGACTTACACCCTGAACATAAGCAAGCTGACTATGTCGTCTTCCAAGTTGCAAACAGCATTGACCAACAGGTCCCTAAAGTTGTCTCTAGAGATGTCGCTGGCGCCAACAGAGCCATATCGTATTACAATCGTTTAATTAGATATTTCCCAGAATCAAAACACATCCCTGAGGCTGAAAAATTAAAATTAAAAAATAAAAATAAATTAGCAATCAAACAAAAATACATTGCTGACTATTATTTAAAAAATGGAAATTATCTTAGTGCCATTGGCAGATACGAAAAATTTTCTAAGCTAGCTACTTCTGATCAGCAGATTAAAGAAGCCCTGCTAGGGTCAGTAGCCGCTGCAACACAACTTAAAGATGCTGATATTGCTGGCCTTTATTTTAAAAAACTTAAAGATAAGTTTCCAGATTCTACTGAAGCAGAGCAAGCTGTAAGAATCACTGAGGGTTTGCTTTAATGAAGACCACAACCGACTTTACAGAGGTTTACGACTTAGCCCTTAGCTATTTTGAAGATGATAAATTTACATCTGCAGAACCACTGCTCAACCAACTTATAATTAAAGGCTGTAAAAAACCGCATGTCTTTTTCATGTTGGGCGCCATCTATCATGAAGGCGGTTCTTTCAGTAAGGCCATTAGATGCTATAAGCGTTGCCTACAAATAGATGCAAGCTTTACTGATGCTAGTGTCGGCTTAAGTGTTCTTTTGAATGACCTTGGCCGCTATGAAGAAGGCCAAGCCGTTTTTAACAATGCAAAGACTTTTTACAACACTCAGTCTAGAAAAAATCAAAGGCTAGCTAACGAAAAGCTTTCACAAAAACATCAAGAGACTGGTGACCTATATTTTAAATACGAACGTTATAAAGAAGCCCTTGATGAGTTTCTTAAGTCAGAAAGACTTAGTAGCCATAGGCACCCTGAGCTTATCTTAACTATATCTGACTGCTACATAAAACTTAAAAACTTACAAAGAGGCCTTAGCACTCTTAGAGGCTTTATAAAACACTCGCCAAAAGCTGTGTCTGTTCGCATGCAATTAGCTAAACTTCACTGGGTTAACGGCCAAAAACAAATGGCATTACAAGAGTGGAAGCATGTTTTGAGTATTCAACCGGACCATCCTGTGGCAAAAAGATATGTAGACGATTTTAATTTTATCCAACTTGAGGGACAGATATGAAGCAAATTAAAGGAATGATTCCTTTCATCACAAAAGACGAAATCCAAACTCTTACTAAAAAATTAGCCGACGATGTTCAGGCTGATTATATCGGTAAAGAACTTGTTATTGTTTGCCCACTTATGGGTTCTGCTTTTTTCTGTACTGATTTTGTAAGACAAATTAAAAATCCTTTAAGAATGGACTTTGTTTCTATCTCTTCACCAAAGGGTGAGTCTGTAAGAATCAACAAAGACATCTCTTTAGACTTACGTGGGCAACATGTCATTATTGTAGAAGAAGTTATTGATGCCGGCAGATCATTAAGCTTTTTAAGAGATCGTATTTTAATGTCTCACCCTGCAAGCTTAAGCATTGTGACTTTATTAGATAAGCCTTCACGTCGTGAGCTGCCTATTACAGCCGACTATATCGGCCGCACAATTGATGACCGCTTTATGATTGGTTACGGCCTAGACTCAGACCAAATCGGCAGAAACTACCCGGATATATACAACTACGTTCAGTAGTTGTATTCACCTTATAAGCCCAACTACGTTCAGTAGTTGTATTCACTTTTTTACATGAGACGACTCTAGCCTTATAGCTAGTCTAGGGAGTTAATAACTAATCAAAACATTGGCTAAAAAGAATACAGCCACAAATGAAGTTAATAAAAATATGTACGGGTTTAACATATAAAAATGGTAGCGAGTGGCTGCGTATTTTGCAAGCACGCCAAAGTGGTCAACTAGACCCTCAAAAAAACCAAATAATAAACTAAACGATGGCGCCAACAAGGTCATAATCATGAGCTTCTGTAACTTGGACATTTACAAAATCACCCTGCTGATAATTTTCTAAACCATCAGAAATAATAACAACACCATCAATATCAGGTGCCTGGCCAAAGTATCTACCTTGAACAAGTAAATCTGTTTCTTCATGCTGGGCATCTATTAAAACTTTATATGTGTTTCCGATATGCTCGTCTTGTTTGTCTGCACTAATTTCTTTTTGCAATGTCATTATCTGATGAAAACGCTCTTCTTTTATGTCTTCATCAATTTGATTTTCCATACTGCCAGCTTTTGTGCCCTCTTCTTTTGAGTATTTGAAAGCACCAACCCTATCAAAGCGATTGGCTTCTACGAAATCAAAAAGCTCATCAAACTGCTCTTGAGTTTCACCAGGAAATCCTACAATAAATTGTGTTCTGATAATTGCATCAGGCAACTGCTCTCTTACATTCTTAATAGAGCTCTCTATTTCTTCGCGAGTCATTCTGCGGTTCATTTTTTTAAGCATTTCATTATTTATATGCTGTAGTGGCATATCAAAATAAGGAAGTAAATTTTTACGAGTCTTTATTAAATTTATTAATTCTTGGTTAATACCATCTGGGTAGAGGTATAATACTCTTATCCACTCCGCGCCTGATTCATCAGCTAGTCTTTTTAAAAGCTCATTAGGGCTATCTTTAGCCTCAGCATCTTGCTTTCTCAGGTCCCAACCGTAATCAGTAAAATCATGAGAAATTACAATAAGCTCTTTAACCCCGCCAACAACAAGAAGCTTTGCTTCATTCACAATAGCTTCGACTGTCCTAGATTGTAGGTTGCCACGGATATTAGGAATCGCACAAAAAGAACATCTTTTTTTACAGCCTTCAGAAATTTTTAAATAAGCTCTGTGCTTATACTGTGAATTAACCCTCGGGGTATTAGCTTCCTGTAAGTACGTAGGCCTATCAAAGTATTCTTTTTTCTCATCGCCAGCAAAAGACTTATCTAAAATATCTGCAATATTTTGGAAGTCCCCAGAACCCACAAAGATATCCACTTCAGGTAGCTCTTCAACCAGGTCTTTTTTATATCTTTGAGTAAGGCAACCCGCTAAAACAACTTTTTTAATTTGAGTACTTGCCTTTAGCTCTGTCATTTTTAAAGCCGTAGAAATTGATTCAGCTTTAGAGTCCTCAATAAATCCACAGCTATTTATAATAACAGCTTCAGCTAAATCTAAATCTTGAACCACTTCATAGCCTCTTGTCTTAAGAGAGCCGTACATGATTTCTGTATCTACTAGGTTTTTTGGACAACCCAAGCTAATAAAATGAACTTTAGTGTTTTGAGACTGTTGCATTCTTAGGGACCTTATATTCAAACTTTGAAGCATTAATTTTTTGCTTAAAGAAAGTTTTTTTAAATGTGTATGTTGTTTGATTTTCCAAGTCATCTTTATATGAAAACGAATGAATTGTTTTTTTAGTTTTATTAAATTTAATAATTAATTGCACCACTTCTTCAGGCCCGTGCCCTTTAATAGGGTCAAGCAATAGCACTTGGTGCTGCTCTTTAGAATGCGGAATACTAACTTCAGTAACCTTAATAACTTTAAAGGCCTTCCAAAAATCTTCTTGCCCAAAAAGAGCCGCCATCATTAACGAGCCTTTTTTTAAAATTTCTTTAGATTGTATTTTTAAAACTTGGATATTTTCTTTTACACCTACTTTTGTACGCGTCTCTACCCACATTGTTTTTTTATTATAAACTAGTTTTGATTTCTCTGGACGTGTAATATTAAGATAAAAATTACCTTCAGCTAAAAAAACTTCGCCCTTACTGACTTTAGGATCATCCCATGCCGTTAAGAGTTCTTTTTCGATAACCATTTTTACCGGCTTTTTATATTTTAATAATATTTCTTTAGCGGCACTAATACTTGGTGCGGCAGCAACTTCTTCAGATGAATTACCGGCCCTACTAATAGAAACACGGTCTGCAGCGAACACAGCCAAGCCTATAATTAATAAAATTCTAAGTACTTTCATAGCTCATTTATAACAAAACGCCCTAATCCGAGCAATGCTCTTTGTAAGCAATACACCAGACCTCATTAAATACATAGCCCTCAAGAAGGCTCAGGCTGTTATGAGCCGTACTCCCCGTAGCAACAATATCATCTAAGAAAATAGCCTTATTGGCATTTTTAGTTTTTATCGGCCTTTCACTTATTTCTATATTAATCATTTCTCTTTCAGCCTTTGTTTTTGTTTTTTGCTTTATACTTTTCTTAATAAAAGGGCGCCTAAAATCCTTCCCCACAGCACTCGTAATTGCTGCCGCCCACTCATGGGCATGGTCGCCATGCCTTCCTGGTGCACAGTAAAAATCTGCATTTTTTAGTTTGAAATTTTTAATACTTAAAAAAAGATGGGCTAAAAAATTCTGCTCAGGCATGCAGCCCCCACCCTTTAAGCTATAGGCCAAATGCTTTACCCATAAGTTATGTAATTCACTCCATAAAAAAAGTGGTCTTACTATCATACCCTTTACAATAATTACTTTTGGCGCATAAGTTCTTTTTTCTATTTCAAGTGAGCAATACCTACAAAAGCCTGGCGTGAGCACAAACATTGATCCACAAAATACACATGATTTAAAATTTTCTAATAATGGCATGTTTAATAATGCATGCAAAAATAAAAACACAAACAAATCCAATAAGGCTTTAGCTAGGACACTAATTCTTTTACTAAATATTTATTTGTTGTGATAAGGAAGGCCTTTTGAAATACAAATAGACCTGTAAATTTGCTCTAGCATCACCACGAAGGCCAAAGGATGGTTCATAGTAAGTTTTGATAGGCTTAATTTTTCTTGAGCCCTCTCTTTAATACCTTCTGATACACCGAAAGCCCCACCAATAATGAATGATATGTTTTTATATTGCTCTAATTTTTTTATAAAGTTTTTAGAAAACTCTACTGAATCGCTAAATGATTTTCCCTTTTCATCAAGCAATATAATATAATCATTAGGGTTTAATTTTTTTAAAATTAAGGCTTCTTCTGCTTTAATTTTAATTGCTGAGTCTTTTCTATCCATCGATGGCGACTTAATAGCTATAACTTCTATTGGTACATATCTCTTAATTTTAGTAATAAAGAAATCTTCAGCTGAATTTTCCCACTCAAACTTAGAAGATATAACTTTATAGATCTTTAACTTCACTTATATTTTAGAGTCCACAAGCTTTAAGTCTTGTGCCTCTTGCCAAAGCTCTTCAATCTTAAACTCATGCCTAGTTATGTCATAAAACACATGAACTAAAAGTGCGCCGTAATCTAAAATTACCCAATTAGCCTCTGGCAAACCATCAATGCGTATCGGTGAAATCCCGTACTTAGACTTCACTTGGCTTTTTACAAAGTTAGCCATAGCACCAGCATGCTTTGTACTTGTTCCTGAGCCAATCACAGCGTATTCACTAGCTGCGTCCAAGCCTTCAAAGGACTTACCTAAAACTCCCATAGCTTTTCTATCAAATAAAAGCTGACCACAAAATTGTGACAACTCAAGGTAGTTATCTACCAAGCTTTGCTTTTCTGTGTAGTAATTGTTCGCTTTAATAACATTAACCACTTGTGCTGGTAAATTTGCACTTACATCTTTATTGGCTCGTATCTGCTCTTTTATAAAAGTAGATGAAACATCAATGTCTTCTAGTTCTAAAAAGCTGATTTCTTTTCCTGTTTTTAGCTGAATAGTTTTGCCTGAAAATTCATGACAGTATTCAGCTAACTCTTCTGGTAAATCAGATACGTCTTTTGGCAGCTCATACCCAGGACGTGTTGTTACAATGATATTAGATTTATCAATAATAGATTCGTAGTCTTTCCATAAATGGAAAACTTCAAACTGATCGGCCCCAATAATTAAATGGATTTCACTACCCGGCATTGCATTAAAAATATGTTTTACTGTGTCTACAGAAAAACTCATGCCCCCACGTTGCACTTCACAATCGTCAATTTCTACATTTTCACCCATTTCTGGTAAAGCAGCTTTTAACATTTCTATACGCTGGTAAGCGCGTAAAGGTGTTTCTGATTTTGGATGCGGGCTTTGATAGTTGGGTATTAATTTTATTATATCAAGGTCAAAGTTTTCTTTAACAGTTTTGACGCTATTAATATGTCCTTTATGTACGGGGTTAAATGATCCCCCAAATAAACCTATTTTCATATTATTTCCTTATTCTGTTCCAAATACTAATTTTGACATAGCTGCATTTAAGCCTGGTAAACCTTGGCCTGTTACTGCCGATAACAACAATGGCTTAATGCCTATTTCATAAAATTTATTTTTAACTTCTTCTAGTCTCTCTGGCTGAACAGCATCTATTTTATTAAGAACTACTATTTCAGGGTTTTCTTTTAATGAACGAAGTAAAGACCCATGATGAGTTTTGTCATAAGACTCTAGTTCATATCTAATAGCTTTATAATCTTCTACGGGATCTCTTTGAGTCATTTCACTTATATCTACCAAGTGAACAAAAGCTTTTGTTCTTTCAATATGCTTTAAAAACTCTATACCCAAGCCAACGCCTTTATGCGCATCTGGTATAAGCCCTGGTATATCAGCAACAACAAAACTTTTAATATCATCCACTTTCACAACACCTAAGTTAGGCGTAAGTGTTGTAAACGGATAGTCAGCTACCTTTGGGCGAGCCGCTGATATTCTAGAAATTAATGTTGATTTACCAGCACTCGGAAAGCCAATAAGGCCAATATCAGCAATAAGTTTTAACTCTAATATTAATTCTAATGCATGCTCATCTTCACCGGGCTGAGCCACGTCAGGCGCCTGATTAACACTTGTTTTAAAATGAGTATTTCCCTTGCCACCACGACCACCTGTTAGCGCCGTAAAAGTTTCACCCATTTGTATATCTGCTAAAATCTCATTAGTTTCTGCGTTTATAAGCAAGGTCCCTGGAGGCACAGCTAAATGGAGGTCTTCACCATCGGCACCAGACTGACAGCGCCCGCTCCCCTGCATTCCATTTCCTGCTTTAAACTTTTTCTTAAAACGATACTTAAGGAGTGAGTTAATATGATCTTCACAAGAAAAAATAACGTCGCCACCTTTGCCGCCGTTACCACCATCGGGGCCACCGCGTGGGACATGAGTTTCACGACGGAAACTTATACATCCCGGGCCACCCTTGCCGGATAATACTAATATTTTTGCTTGATCTAAAAACTTCATTCTTTTCCTTTATCACCCTTAGGGCCTATTGCGTATAAGAGTTTTAATTTAGAAACACCATAATAACCGAATTGTAATAAAGTTAGGGCTGTAAAGCATTTAGACAACGCCTTTAAGCTAAATCATGACTCTTTAGCGTTTATGCTCATTTTAAACTATGGCACCTATATTGCTTTGTTTATTGGTTCAACCGAAAATGGAGTAAACTATGCTAAAATTAATATTACCAATATTATTTCTCCCAGCCTTATCTTTTGCAGAGTCTTGTATGTATCAAGCAAATGATACTCCAAAAGAGCAAATGATTGAAAACCATATGTATGACTATAAGGTCTATAGTTGCGGTAACCTTTGTATTGCAGCTGGGCACTCTAAAAACAACTCACATATTCGTCAAGCTGAAGGAACTGAATATGTCTACTTTGGCTTTAACAAAGACGCAATTAAAGCAAAAGATGGGATTTTATTTCGGGACCAATTAGCTAATTATGTTTCTAAAAGATACAAAATCAGCAAGCACAGGACAGATTTTTGGGAAGAGGCTAAGCGCAAGATCAGTGAGCGTGACTGGCAATGGGCATTATGGCGTTCAGAACGTGCAGTTTACGGAGACTCAAAAATTTTAGCCTTAGCACCATACATACTGCCTAATGAAAGTTCCGACCCTAAATATCATACTACTGAATACAATATACTGCGTGCTGAAAATGCCTTAAGTAAAATTAACGACACTAAACTTTTTAGAAAAGGTCTAGATATAACAAACCAATCTTTTTTTAATATGACAGATGATACTGACGTTGGAAAAGAAAAAACAAAGGTAAAGATAAAAGAACGCGGATTTAGCGCCAGCTTCTCATTAAAAAGAAGTCTTTGGGGAAGAGTAGCTGCCGGCAAGAAATCTTTTAAAATTAAACTTAAAGACTCAAAGCTTTCTATTGATCTGCATAACTATATCAACACTAAGATTAATTGTACTCAAGTTAGATAGTTTACCTATCCAAACATAAAAAAAGCCGCTATTAAACTTAGCGGCTTTTTTAACTTATACTAACTAGAGCTTATGCAGCTGTAGCTGGGTATACGCTAATTTTTAATTTTGTTTTATTAACTCTTTCGAAAGTTACTTTACCTTCGATAACAGCATAAATTGTATGGTCTCTGCCCATTTTAACGTTATTACCAACATGAAATTTTGTTCCACGCTGTCTGACGATAATTGTACCGGCTTTTACAGTTTGTCCACCAAAACGCTTTACACCCAATCGCTTACTTTGACTGTCGCGTCCGTTCTTAGTACTACCTGCGGCTTTCTTAGATGCCATAACTTAACTCCCTACTTAAATAATCAAAAATCTATTCTTTATAAACTGTCTATTTTTAAACTGTCTTTTTCTTCGCTACTTTCTTTTTTGTAGCTTTCTTTTTAGTCGTTTTTTTAGCTGCAGTTTTCTTTGCTGTAGCTTTTTTAGCAGTTGTCTTTTTAGACGCTGCTTTTTTAGCTACTGGCTTTGCAGTTTCTTTTTTAGGTGCCGCTTCTTTTTTAGAAGGGTCGTTTACTTTTGCTTTTTTATCAGTTTTAGCAACGCCTTCTGGAGAAGTAATCGATTTTACAAATAGCTCTGTATATAACTGTCTATGACCTTTAAGGCGTCTGTAGCCTTGGCGTCTTTTCTTTTTAAATACAATTACTTTTGGAGCTTTTGATTGGCTTGTAACAACAACAGTTACTTTTGCACTATCAACAGTTGGTGATCCAACGAAAGTTTTCTCTCCGCCAACCATTAACACATCTGTTAAATCAAACTCAGAACCAAGTTCATTTTGTAATTTTTCAACTCTAACAACATCACCGGCTTCAACTTTATATTGCTTTCCGCCTGTACGAACGATGGCATACATACCATTCTCCTATTTTTGCAATTCTTTAAAACACATAAAAAGCGTATATTTCACGCAGCCTTATGCTCTTCTACGAAGATTTGGAATATGCCTTGGGACCCCTATTATGTCAACTTCTTAGGCTTGATTTCATATTGCTCCCTGTGGAAACCTGGGCGCACATCTATAGTAATAGTGGCTTGTAAAACCTTCTCGGTAGCTTCAATAGCCGCCGTCTCCTCACTATAGATCCAATCGGCTACTTTCGAATGACAGCTAACTACCCAATTTTTATGGTTTTTTTCGGAACTCTCTCTTTTAAGCTCTCTAAATATCTCATTAGCTACTGTCTCACTGCGCTTAATATAACCATTGCCATCACAATACGAGCAGGGCTCACAAAGCACAGAAACTAGGCTTGGTCGGGTGCGTTTTCTTGTCATTTCTACAAGGCCAAGCTCTGACATAGACATAACTTCTGTCCTAGAGCGGTCTGAGCTCAGATGCTCATTAAGTGCCATCATCACTTTTTCGCGGTGAGCCAGCTTTTCCATATCTATAAAATCAATCACTATTATCCCGCCAGTATTTCTTACCTTTAACTGATGGGCCACTTCTTGAGCCGCCTCAAGGTTTGTTTTTAATATAGTTTCATCTATATCTTTTTTGCCCACATAGCTTCCGGTATTCACATCAATAACCACCAAAGCCTCAGCTTCATCAAT
Source organism: Bdellovibrionales bacterium (assembly GCA_023299885.1). Taxonomy (GTDB): domain Bacteria; phylum Bdellovibrionota; class Bdellovibrionia; order Bdellovibrionales; family UBA1609; genus JALZUS01. The sequence continues at coordinate 44,213 of JALZUS010000020.1, forward strand.
CACAATATAACCACCAGACTTCAACCATACTTTTCTAGAAAGGGCTCGCGAAACCTCTAAGTCGACATCATACTCATCAAACAATGGTGTGTTGCCTTTATACAATTTTATTTTACTTTTAAATTGAGGCATAAATTGTGACACAAACTGAACTGCTTTTTTATGCACTTTTGAATCATCAATAATGACTCGCGTAACTTCATCACTTAACCAATCTCTAAGAGCGCGCATTTCTGTTGGCACCTCATTATGTATTAAGCCTATGCTTTTTCTTTTTTTATAAGACTGATCTATTTCTTTCCATAATAATTTTAAATAATCGAAGTCAGCTTTTAATTGATGAGTTTCAGCATCTTCCCCAGCCGTTCTTACAATAAGACCACCATTCACTTTAAAACTTTTTACCATTTTTAATAATTTTCTTCTTTTAGAATCATCTGTGATTTTTCTAGATACACCCAAATGATCGACTGTAGGCATATAAACGGCGTACCTACCCGGGAGCGAAACATGAGTGGTTAATCGAGGCCCCTTTGTGCCCAGCGGATCTTTTGCCACCTGAACTAAAATTTCCTGCCCCTCTTTTAATAAGTCTTGAATAGGAGGATGGTCATCTTTAGTTTCTATTTCTTCGATAGCCTCTGTATCTTCAACAGCTATTTCTGTGTCATCATTATCTAAAAAATGATCATCATATTTTTTAGTTTGAGACCTAACTTCTCCAACATATAAAAAGCCAGCTCTGGAAAGACCAATGTCCACAAAAGCTGCCTGCATACCTGGCAAAACCTTGGCCACACGACCTTTGTATATAGACCCGACTATTGTCGGTGAATGCTTCTTTTCTACCTTTAATTCAGACAGTGAGCCGCCCTCTAAGTAAGCAACTCGCACCTGGTTAGGCAAAACATTAATTAAAATCTCAGAATCCACTTAATACCTCTTAGGATTATCCTCGGAACTTCCGATGAATACTTGTAACGAAACTAGACCTGGCTTGTGTATTTGTACATACGCTCCGTCTTAAGGCGACGTAGCCCATATAAATGGTGCAAGAAAAAGGAAGACGACTATGGCACAAATAGACAAACTATTTAGACTAATGAAAGAGCAAGGCGCCTCTGATTTACATATCACCGCTGGCTCACCACCTTACTTTAGGCTTCATGGTGAAATGTCACCAGTAAACCACCCCTCTTTATCTAATGAGGATGTTCAGGCTTTGGTTTTTGAAATTTTAACTGAAAAACAACAAAGTAACTTTGTTAAAAACTGGGAGCTTGATTGTAGTTACGCGCTAGAAGGCATTGCACGTTTTCGTGTAAACGTATTTATGCAAAGACGCGGACTAGGAGCTGTGTTTCGTATTATTCCAGAAGATATTAAAACTGTAGACGAGCTTGGGCTACCAAGTGTTTTAAATGACCTTGCCAATGTAAAGCGTGGTTTAATTTTGGTTACTGGGCCAACAGGGTCTGGTAAATCAACAACTCTAGCTGCCATGATTCATACAATTAACATGACAAGAAAAGAACATATCTTAACTGTTGAAGACCCTATTGAATTTGTGCATGAAAGCAGAAAGTCTTTAATTAACCAACGTGAGGTTCATAGCCATACGCAATCTTTTTCTAAGGCCTTAAAAGCCGCTTTACGTGAAGACCCCGATATTATTTTAGTGGGGGAATTACGTGACTTAGAAACTATTAAGCTAGCAATGACTGCTGCAGAAACAGGTCACGTTGTTTTCGGAACACTTCATACAAATACTGCAGCGAGTACTATTGACCGTATTATTGATGTTTTCCCTGAAGGCGAAAAGGCACAGGTAAGAACTATGCTTGCAGAAAGCTTACGCGCCGTTGTTGCCCAAACACTTTTTAAGCGCGCCGACATTAAGGGACGTATTGCTGGTATCGAAATTTTAACAGGCACAAGAGCCGTAAGTAACTTAATTCGTGAAGGTAAAACATACCAAATCCCTACTATGATGCAGACAGGGAAAAAACACGGAATGATTACTTACCAATCTTATATTAAAAACTTAGTTGATCTTGGAAAAGTATCTCAAGAAGACGCTGATATCTTTTTAGGTAAAGTGAATGGCAAAGAAGATGAAGAGGAGAGCCCAAAAAAAGACAAAAAGTACTCTTACGGACGTAAAAAGAAAATAGGATAAGCTTTACTTTATCTTCACTACGAAAAAGGAGCTTTACGGCTCCTTTTTT
>JALZUS010000021.1 GCA_023299885.1 Bdellovibrionales bacterium
ATCATTAAGCTTAAGAATGCTATTGGTTTAGATGCTGAGCCACCAATGCTAACTGACAAGCAAGTAAAAGAGCTTACAAGCGCCTCTCCTGGAAGTTGCGGGCCAGTGGGTTTAGAGCTTCCAGTTTATTTAGATAGTGGCGTAGAGCCAATGGTTAACTATACTGTAGGTGCTAATAAAGATGATGTTCATCTTAAGAATGTAAACCACGATAGAGATTTTAAAGTAAATGCCATTTATGACTTAAGAAAAGCTAAAGCTGGCGATAAGGATCCTGAAAGCGACGGAGTCTTAGAGTCTGTACGCGGTATTGAAGTAGGTCATATTTTTTACTTAGGTACAAAGTACTCTAAAAAAATGAAGGCTAATTATCTTGATAACAATGGCAAGGCTAAAAACATGGAAATGGGTTGTTATGGTATTGGGGTGTCTCGTACTGTGCAGGCTGTGATAGAGCAATGTAATGATGAGGCCGGTATTGTGTGGCCAAAATCAATTGCCCCATATGATGTGCATATATGTTTATTAGACCCGGGTGATGAGCAAGCAGAGGGCTTAGTTTCTAAAATAGAGTCTGGCCTGAAAAAACATAACAAAGACTGTTTTATTGATGATCGCAAAGAGCGTCCTGGAGTTAAATTTAAGGATGCAGATCTTTTAGGGATGCCTGTGAGAATTACTATCGGTGCACGCGGCCTTAAAGAAGGTAACGTAGAGATGGTTGTGCGTAAAACTCTAGAAAAAGAAACAGTGCCAGTGGGCGATATAGTAGAAAAATTAATAAGCGTGTTGGGCTAAAGTGGAAAAGTTAATAACAAAAAAAAGCAGTATTCTGATGGATATAGTGCTTTCGCTCTTAACTTTTAGCTTATGGAATATATGGGTTCAATACAGACAGATAAAGACTGTGAAGCAACTTTTTCCAGACCATAAAATGCCTTCAATTATGGTTATTACTTTATTGTCGATTGTTACATTGGGGCTTTATTTTATTTACCATGAATATAGTCTTACTCGTTTTCTTCATATAAAGACTGAGGGCCGCAGAATTGTGTGGATAGAGGTTTCAGCGGGCGTGCTGACGCTTCTTGGCTTATGGTTTTTAGTGGATAGCTATCAGCAGGACTCCATCAATCAAATTTTAGATAATAGGTATGGGCAAGAGCAGCTATTCTCCCAGTAACGCGCAGTTTCGCAAAAAGGTACCAGGCAGCTAGTTGCGAAACACCGCGTAATATTTTCCTCTGCTCACTTAAAACTCACTAGTCATAGCAAGATCTAAAGTTTAAATTTTACTAATGATATTTAAATCTCCATTACAGAAGCCAATATTTATTTCTTTAGATGTTCCATCAAAAAAGCAGGCTCTAGAGCTTGTTGAAAAATTAAAGTCCAGTAGCACAACTAGCGGCGTTGGTTTTAAAGTTGGACCAAGCTTAGTTTATCGTTTTGGCTCCGAAATTATTAGAGAGATAAAGAAATCAGGGCCAGTATTTCTAGATACAAAAATTTATGACATACCTAATACAATGGTGACTGCTGTACAGGCGGCTTTCGATAGTGGTGCTAGTTTTGTAACTATTCATGGCGCGGCTGGATCAGAAGCTTTTTCAAAGTTAAAAGAACTAGAGGTCCATCTTAATCAGCAACGTTTTTTTAAAGTTTTAGTCGTAACGGTGCTAACAAGCTTTGACCAGGAGCATTTGCCAAGTCATTGGAAAAATCAGCCAGTAGTAGACACAGTTAAATCGATGGTGCAGTCGGCCACTTTGGCGGGGCTATCAGGTTTTGTGTGTTCAGCGCAAGAGGCAAAAGTGGTTAAAGAAATAGCTCCTGAAAGCTTTGTGGTAACTCCTGGAGTGAGGCTATCTTCTGATGATGTTAATGACCAAAAGAGAGTTACAATACCCCAGGAAGCATTTGCTAATGGCTCCTCGGCGCTAGTTGTAGGAAGGCCTATATTAAAAGCTGAAGATCCTGTTGCAGTATTTAATAATTACTTAGCGCTATATTGAAATGATACGCTAAAATCCCATTAAAATTCATTAACTGCTTTATATTGAGGCAAAAAAAAGAAATAGTTTCATGAAAGTTTACATTTTGGTAAGCTTTACACTGTTTTGTAGAGAAAGGTTTTTATGAAGAATAATAATGGATTTTCACTGATAGAGCTTATGGTCGTTGTTGCTATTATTGGTATTTTGTCGGCGGTAGCGATTCCTCAATTTCAAAAATTTCAGCGTAAAGCAAAGCAGTCAGAAGCTAGAGCTAATTTATCAGCGATATACACGGCTCAAAAAATTTTTTTAGCGGAAACAGGAACTTATTACTCTAACTTATGGGCCATTGGTTATGAACCAGAAGGCATTATGAAGTATAATCTTGGAAGTGGAAGTGGAAGTATTTTGGGGAGTAATCCTGTAGGCTTCACGGCAACACCCTTTTTGAACAATGAGTTTATTCAGTCTTTTATAATATGTGGCAATACATTTGAAACAGGCCTAAGCCAAAATTGTTCGACAGGAGCCTCTACTGTTGTCGCAACAGGATCAACAGTAAATATAAGTTCAACAGCTTTTTTAATGAGAGC
>JALZUS010000022.1 GCA_023299885.1 Bdellovibrionales bacterium
CCGCCATTGCCCTGAATGCCACGCATAGCAAGGTCATTGTATTCTGGGTCGCCTTGGCTGCGCCAAAAGCCGGTAATTTTATCGATGTCATCATCAGAAAGCCATGGGCCATGATGCCTTGCTGGCTTAGAAACACCTGGCGCTAAAAATAACATATCACCACGCGACAATAGGCGCTCAGCGCCCGACTCATCTAAAATAATTCTTGAATCCATTTTACTAGCCACTTTAAAACTTACACGGCCAGGTATATTTGTTTTGATAAGTCCTGTAACAACATCTTTTCTTGGAGACTGCATCGCAAGCACCAAATGAATACCACAAGCACGAGCCATTTGAGCAAGCCTAACAACCGCCTGCTCTACATTACTTTTATCAACAGCCATTAAATCACCAAACTCTTCGACAACAATCACAATATAAGGTTGTGGCTGATAATAGTAATCTTCGAGGCGTGACATACCATCTAGCATTTCATTAAATTCTTCATGCTTTTTAAACTCAAGCTTATCAAGATTAGAAACTTTTTCGTTAAAGCTTTCTAAGCCACGGGCTCCAAACTTTGACATCGATCTATAACGCTTTTCCATTTCATTAATAGCCCACTTTAATGCGCCTAAAGCTTTTTTGGCTTCTCGTATTGGTGGCACCAGTAAATGAGGAATCTCTTTAAAAGCTGCTAAGTCCACCTGTTTTGGATCCACCAATATAAGCTTTAATGTTGCTGGTGAATGACGGCAAATTAAACCCACCAAAGTAGATACTGTAAATACTGATTTACCAGAGCCTGTAGACCCAGCCACCAATAAATGGGGCATTTTTCTTAAATCAACAACTTTAGGCGAACCATCTGCCGCACGCCCCAAGGCTATCGGTAAAGAAATCTCTTCTGACCAAAATTGTTTTTCAGCTAATATATCTTTTAAGTAAACGGTTTCTCTTGTTGCATTAGATGTTTCTATGCCAACAACATCACGACCTGGGATAGGCGCAATGATTCTTACAGACTCACTACTCAATGCTAAAGATAAATCATCAGCAAGCTCTGTAATTTTACTAATTTTAACATCAGCATTCGGCTTAAATTCAAACATTGTAACTGCCGGGCCGGGGCTAATTCCTTTAACATTTCCCTTAACATTAAACTGGCCCAATTTATTTGTTAGTAACTCTGCACGTCTTTTAATTTCAGCAGGCTCCATGCGTGTTCGTACCAACGGAGGGTCTTCTATAAGGCCAATCTCTGGTAGCTGCCAATTTTCTACATTATGCTTTATTTTTGTTTTTAATTTAACTTTACGTTTACCAAAAGTTTCTGGATCCGTTGAAACTTTCTTTTTTGGTTTTAATAAATCAGAAATACTGCTTGTCAGTAAGCCGGCGCCCTCATTGTCTTCTGCTATTTCAGAAACCTCTGAGCTGGCTTCATACTCAGCGGCGCTTACAACACGCTTTTCATTATAATCATAAATCTTGGCTTCATTATCTAACTCTTGTTGGGCTATTATTTTTTCATCTTTACGCGAAGCCCACCTTGTTGCGGCGGCCTCTTTAACATGTTGGAGTTGCTCCATAAAAATTAAGAAGTAATATCTGCCCTTAGAAAATAAGTCTGAGATGGAAAGCTCAAAACAAATAATAGAAGACACAATAAAGCTCGTCCATAAAATAAGGCCTGTACCCACCGGATTAAAAACATGCACAAGCTTACTTGTAATGAAAAAGCCCATCCACCCGCCCGGAAGCACATTCTCATCAAAAAATTTATGACTTGCAAAGTGTAAAGCCGAGATGGCACAAATTAAAAATAATGAAATTATAAATACTGGCAATATGAACAAAGTTTTATAATGACCCTGCTCATCTACAAAGGCTTTGTAGGCAAAATAAAAACAACTTAAAACAAAAAACCAAGAGCATAGCCCAAACAGTTGATATAAAAAGTCTGATGAGTAAGCTCCGACATAGCCACCTAGATTCTCAGGCTTTACAATATCACTCATTGTTGTGATTGAGGGGTCACCAGTATAATAACTGTATAAGGCAATCGATAAGAAAGCGCCAAGCGCAGCCCATAGTATTGCAACGGCTTCATTAGGTATTTTTTTCAGTAAATCTTTCACCCTATTATGTTACCCAATACTTATAAGAAGGCGTAACAGTTCTAAAAATACCAGTCTAAAGAGAAGTCCACTGGATATGCAAAGAAGGCTAGACGAAGTTAATAAAAAACCTTAAAGTCGGCCCGTGATCAAAATAAACGAGATTTTCTACAGTATACAAGGTGAATCCAGCTATACTGGCTACCCTACGGTGTTTATACGAACGTCTGGGTGCCATTTACGCTGCACTTACTGCGACACTACCTACGCCTACAATAAAGGGGAACGAATGTCTCAAGAAGACATTATAAAGGTCGTTAAAGGACACGGGGCAAAATATGTTTGTGTTACTGGTGGCGAACCTCTTTTACAAAAAGAAACTCTTCCTTTAATGTCTGCACTTAGCGATATGGGACTTAATGTTTCTTTAGAAACAAGCGGTGATATTGATTGTGCGGATGTTGATGAGAGAGTTAAAAAAATTATAGATGTAAAAACTCCAGACAGCGGTGAACCCGACGCATTTTGCATCTCAAATCTAAATTTTAAAGATATGAATACAGAGTATAAGTTTGTCATCTGTTCTGAGAAAGATTTTTACTGGTCTGAAAATTTTTGTGCAAAAAATTCTCTATTTGGCAAGACTCATGTTTTATACAGTCCATCATTCGGCCAGGTCGAAGAGAAGTGGCTTGCAGAAAAAATATTGAAGGAAAAGTCATCTGCACGCTTGCAATTGCAGCAACATAAGTATATTTGGTCTTCTAGTCAGCAAGGCGTTTAACTAATTAACTAACAACCATCTTTACGAAGGGGAATTAACTTGGAACCAACTTTAAACCACAACGGAATGAATCAAACTAAAGATTTACTAGTAGCTAACTTAAGACAAGTAAGCTTAGAGAAGTTAATCAAAAGCAAACTAGAAGTTTTATTCCAACAGCAGCGTGATGCTGAAGTTCAAATCGACGGCCTTTACTCTTTAATCCTAGAGCAAGTAGAAAAACCATTAATTGAGCTTTCACTTAAAAAGTTTAACGGAAACCAAGTACGTACTGCAAAAATGTTAGGTATCAATAGAAATACTTTAAAAAAGAAAATTGATAACTACGAAATTCCAGTTCGTAACTTAAAAGCGTAGGTAATTACCTACTGCCTACAAGCAAGCGTCAGAAACCCTGGCGCTTCTTTATTTTAGATATTTAAAAAAACATCATTTGCACCACATAACGCGGGCTCAACTTGTTACTTCATCTTTGACTCAGCCCCGCCCATTTTTTTACTAAATAATGTCGTAGAGGGGTTTTCGGTTTGGATCATTTAAAATTACCACCACAAAATATCGATGCCGAGCAATCTGTCTTAGGTGGCATTATGCTTGAGCAAGACGCTTGGGATGAAATTTGCGATGTAATTGCCGAAGAGGACTTTTATAAACCTTCACATAGAAAAATTTTTGCAAGTATCAAAGTATTAAAAAACCAAAATAATCCTACTGATTTAGTAACTATCTCTAACGCTCTTATGAGTGACAATGAATTAGATAAAATTGGGGGCCCAGCCTATTTAGCTGAGCTTATTGACCGCACACCATCAGCAACGAATATTTTATCTTATGCAAAGATTGTTAAAGATAAATCAATGCTTAGAAAAATTATTAGTAAAACTTCTGCTATTTCTGAAAAAGCATTTGCAGAAGACTTTGAAGACCTACCTGCATTTATCGATAGAATTGAGCAAGATATTTATGCTATCAGTGATGAAGGTACAACTTCTAATATTATGGACTCTAGTGAGCTTGTAAAATTAAGTCTTGAAAAACTTGAAGAGCTTTATGCCAACAAAGGGCAAATCACAGGTATACCATCAGGGTTTTATGACTTTGATGAAATGACCGCAGGCTTTCACTCTGCAGAACTTTCTATTATTGCTGCTCGTCCTTCTATGGGTAAAACGGCTTATAGTGTAAATATAGCTATGCATGCAGCTCTTCGCGAAAAGAAAAGCGTAGCTTATTTTTCTGTGGAGATGGGCAAAGAGCAACTTATGATTCGTATGCTTGCTGCAGAAGCGCAAATTCCTTTATCAGATATGCGTGTTGGTAGTATTAGCGATGCTCATTGGCCAAAATTAATAAACACAGCTGCTAAAATTAGTGATGCTAAAATTTTTATTGATGATACCGCAGGCCTTAGCCCTTATGAACTACGCGCAAAAGCACGTCGTTTAAAAGCACGCCACGGCCTGGATATGATAATGGTTGATTACCTTCAGCTTATGAGCCTAAAAACAAAGGTTGAAAGTCGTGAGCGAGAGGTTTCTGAAATCTCAAAAACTTTAAAGGCCATTGCAAAGGAACTACAAGTTCCAGTAATTGCTCTTGCACAGCTTAACCGTAGTGTTGAGGGGCGTACAGATAGACGACCAATGCTTTCTGACCTTCGTGAATCTGGGTCAATTGAGCAGGATGCAGATATTATCTGCATGCTTTTCCGTGAAGATTATTATGATCGCGACAACCCAGATATTAAGGGCCTAGCAGAGATCATCATTGGCAAGCAAAGAAACGGACCCACAGGGACAGTAAAGCTAAGATGGCAGCCTGAATACGGTTTATTTAAAGATGTGGCGCAAAACATGTCAGAGGCCCCTATGCCGCCCTCTGGAGCCTATAATAACAACAGCTTCGGTAGCACAAATATGGGCGCACCTTCCGCCAACGGCGCTCCTGAGGCCGATATGCCGCCATCAAGCAGTGGCCCTAAAAACTTTGCTCCTGGCAGCTAAACCACAAAATAAAATTTATTTAATTTCTAATTTTTCCATTATTTTGGACCTTTTCCTAGACATTGGGTCCTCTTGATTTTCATTTAAAAAATAGATGTAATCTATTCATAGAGGTAATCAACTGAGGGGTAGACAATGTTTGGAGAAGATTTAATACGCGAGCTTTGTGAAAAAACTGACCTTCCAAAAGATAAAGTCTTTAATGAAATCCAAATACTATTAGCTAAAAATAAAGTAAACCCAAAAACAGTTACACTCGATGACTTCAGAGCCATCTTAGTTAAAAAAGTAGATACACTTCTGGCGCCCACTAAACACTAAACTCTCATAAATTTTACGCATAAAAAAACCCAGTTTTATTAACTGGGTTTTTTATTTTATTTTGGTCGAACTAATTAAATGCGTTCGATAGTTACCACGAGCTCAGCCGTTAAACCCTCGCCCAATGTGATGCCCGCTTTATGCTGACCTAACATTTTTAATGGCTCTTCTAATTGAATATCTTTCTTATCAACAGAGTGACCCATTTTCTCTAACTCTTTAGAAATATCAAGCTGAGAAATTGAACCAAACAAACTGTCGTCGTCACCAGCTTGCGCCTTAAACATAACGTTAATGCCATTAACAGCATCAATAACTTGTTGGCGGTCAGAGCGTGCTTTTTTCATTTTAATTTCAGAAACTTTTTGTAAATGCTCCCACTGTTTTACTTTATTTTCAGTCGCAATTTGCGCGGCCTTACGAGGGAATAAAAAGTTTCTTGCGTAACCTTGAGATACGTTAACTACATCTCCCACTTTACCTAAATCTTTAACATCTTTTTGTAAAATAACTTTCATTTTAAATCTCTTTTCTATAGCGCTCTTGGCTTATCTACGTCTTGCTTGTCTCTTTTGTCTTGCAGCTTCAGCTTCTTCTAATTTTTTATTAGAAAGAACAATTACAGTTCTGTAATCTTCTAAGTGCTTTGCAAGAGACTTTCTCTCATCAAGTTTCATATGATTATAACGTAAAACCTTATCATTAATTTTAAGCGTTCTTTCAAGCTCAGCAATACACTCAGCTTGCGCATCAAACATAATATGAAAGTAAGTGCCCATAGTGATTTTGTTAATTGGGTTTGCTAAACGACGCTTGCCCCATGTGTCTATGTTTGTGATTTCACCTTTAAACGAAGTAATTGTATCTTGATACTTTTTAAAGATAGCTTTTTGATCAGTTTCAGCCACATCAGGGTGTAAAATAATTACGGCCTCATAAAGACGATTTGGCTTTGGGATATTGAGTTCCATAGTTTCCTTCCGGTTAATGCCAGCTTGTTGAGCCAGCAAGGATTTATTAAATAATTATGAATAGTTAGCACCAATAAGACGGCCCATCAAGCTTAATATTATTGCTTTTAAAAGCTCTAATGGCCCTGTGGCCAAGTTCAAGCAAATAGAGTAAGTTTTACCTATGGCGACTCTAAAAATATTTAAAGATAAAAGCCTCCTAGAGACTGTTTATATGGTTGAGGGAGCTAATCTGGGTCGCTCAAAAAATGCTGACATTGTCCTTCCTTGCGAAGAAACCTCAGGCCTTCATGCTCAAATTTCTAAAAATGCAGCAAAACAATGGGTTCTTTATGATAAAAATTCGAAAAATGGGATTTATTATCTAGGAGATAGGGTTTCTGAGGTGGTTTTAGAGGAAGATATCCCTGTAAATATAGGCTCTCTAGAGATTTATTTTTCAAGAGAGGCCGTCCAGCAAAATGAAGCCACTGAGCCCTGGAATGCAACTCTTAGCCAATGGTCCAAGAAGGCCTCAAAAAACTTTAAAAATACACCTACTGAAATCAAGCCATTAGTCCCAGCTCTAGAGCTTTATTTCTTAAAAGGACTGCAGGCTGAAAGCCGCTTTCTTATTGGCTACGGGCCAAGACATATGGGCTCGGCCTCTTATGATCTCCCACTCTTTGAAGAAAATGCACCAGGCACAGCTTGCTCTTTTTTACCCGACCCAAAGGGCGTGAGAGTCTTCACCAAGCACCCAGGAAAAATAATCTTAAACAATAAGTCGCTAACATCCGAAATACTTAATGACGGCGATATAATAAAAATAGGCAACTCAGAAATTAAGGTCACTTTACTCGATGAATTCAGTTATTAAAAAACACGGACACTTTAAAAGCTTTGACGGCACAAAAATTTACTACGAAACACGTGGCGAAGGCGTACCCATCATATTTTGCTACGGCATTGGGTGCCAAATTCATAACTGGAGATTTCAGTCGCGCCACTTTTCAGAAGAACATACTGCTGTTGTTTGGGACTATCGCGCCCACTATAAATCTGAAAAACCAAAACAGATAGAAAATATGTCTATTGAAGCTATTGCTAAGGACTTAGAAATTCTAGTTAAGCATTTAGGCTATAAGAAAGCTCACTTTGTGGGCCATAGTTTTGGTGGGCAAGTTTTATTTAAAGCCTTCGAATTAGCACCAGAAATTTTTCAAAGCATTTCCTTAATTAATTGTTTCGCTGAAGACCCAGTCTCTAATATGTTTGGCAATGGAAGCGTTAGCAAAATTTTCAAACTTGCTAAAAAAACAAATCAAATGGCTCCTGAAACTTTAAAACTTTTATGGAAAGCTGCTGTTGATAACCCACTGTCTGGCCAGGTGGCTGGTTTACTCGGAGGCTTTAATTTAAGGCTTATCCAGCTAAGCGATATAGAGGTTTATCTCCGCGGCACAGCCAGCCTAGATCTTGGCTGCTACCTCACCTTATTTGAAAATATGATGAATTATAATGCCACTAAAATTTTACAAACAATTAAGTGCCCAACACTTATTATTAGTGGAACAAAAGATGCTATTACTCCGCCAGAATACCAACTCAGTATGCATAAAGCCATACAGGGAAGTGAGCTAGTAGAGTTCCCATATGGCTCTCATGCTACTCAATTAGATATGCCTAATTTAGTAAATGTAAGCCTCGAAAAATTTCTTAATAAAAAAAGGAAAACAACTAAGAAGAAGGCCAGTAAAAAAGCTAGCAAAAAAACCAGTAAAAAGGCTGGAACAAAAAAAGCAAGCAAGAAAAAAACGGCCATAAAAAAGAAAGCTAGCAGAAAAACAACTCTCAAAAAATAATAAGCTCAATCTATACATAAATTACAGCTTTCAGCCTCTTTTGCCGATAAATTAGAGTGAAGTATTTAATACTATTCTTTAGTTTTTTTGTAGGCTTAAGTAACCTACAGGCACAGGAATGTATTAATAATGCACGTACCGTTTATAGCCTTAGCCTTGAAGAGCTTAATAATAAAAAATTTTGTAAAAGCATTTCTGATGATAAGGCAAAAACTACAAAGTTAAACCGAATTATTTCTCAGCAAAAGCAATGCCTCAATGACAAGAAAGACCTTCCACAAAATGCTGTACCTGAGTTTACGACTGCTTTTTATAAAACTATTGATACTTCTAAACTCAAAGACTTAGAAGCAACGATTGATAATGACAAAAACACCGTTGGCACAAACAGAAGAGCAAGCTCCTATGTAAGTCGTATACATGGCTGCCCGCTGTCTAGTGAGCGATCTGTAGAAATTAATATTATTTATAATCCTGACAGTAAAAAAATACGTGAGCTTATAGCAACCTCAAAAGCGACAGAGGCTGGTGAAAACCAAAAAGATAGACCGCAGCTATTCCTTACAGAAAACTCTTTCACTAAAACTTATGATGTAGTTTCTTTGCAGCAAAGATTCTGCAGCTATGAGCCCAACATAGTAGAAAATACAATTAAAGGTATTGATACAGATGGATATCGAGCACTCTATAAAATAGCCTCATACGAACATGCTTTTTCTTCTGACAATTATTCTTTACAACGCCAAGCTCTTGATGACTTTGCCTTAGAACTAAAAGAAAACTCAGAGTTTAAAAAACTTTTTAACTGCAATCCTTCTGAAGCAGTAAATTCGCGTTGCAAGCTTGCAAATCCCGATGAAAAACCATTATTTTCAGGGCCTGAATTAAAAATACGTTCAAAAATTTATAAGCACGCACAATCCTTACAAAAAAACCATACCCATCGCCATGGCTTAAAAGAATTTATCTATACCCCTGATAGTTTTAATTCACCAAATTCTACAAAAGTTATTTCCCCTGATTTTATTACATTGCTTGGAGATTTAAAAAAATATGCCCTCAATAACTATAAAAGAATGCTAATAAATGAAAGTTCATCTCTTAATTATAAAAATGAGGCTGGTAAGCTTTCTAAGACTCTTACTGATAATGATTTTATTGCCCACGTCGCCTCTAGTGAGCGTGCCTACAAAGCCGCTTCACAAATACAAAATAAAATTTGCAAAAATATCCGACCCAGTAAAACGAAAACTCCACTGATTATTAACGTAGTGACTCATAATGACGGTGGCCGACTAAAAGATATTTTAAGTTCAAACTTTACAGCCTTAGCAACTGAGGGCAATGCATACAATATTACTATTAATGAGCCTAACCAAGACTTAGTAAAGTCAGCCACAGCTCCTCAAAAAAAGCCCCAGACCTATAAACCAGCTACTACTGCGCAATAAACTATTGAGTAATAAAAACACCAACTAAACAAAATTGACGTGCTTAAATAATATATTCAAATGTGGATAACTCAGTGGAAAATGTTGAGAACTTTTAGTCTTAGACAGTATTTAGCGTCTAGTTTATAAATCTTACCACTAAATCTAGTGTTTTTTAATAAATGTCAGTTTCTGTAAAAACCTGTCAGGTAAAAAATTAGGTCCCAAAATGGACCCTAATTTACAGTCTAAATATTCGACTTTAGATACTCTCTATTCATTCGAGCAATATTCTCAAGGCTAATTTCTTTCGGACAAGCTGCAGAGCAAGCTCCCGTATTAGTACAAGCACCAAACTGCTCTTCATCCATTTGAGCTACCATTCTTTGAGCTCTTAGAGTTCTCTCTGGCTGGCCTTGCGGAAAAGCTGCTAAATGGCTAATTTTTGCCGCCGTAAATAAACTCGCTGAAGCATTTTTACATGCTGCCACACAAGCTCCACAACCAATACAGGCTGCAGACATAAAGGCATCGTCTGATTTTGCTTTTTCTACAGGGACAGCATGAGCATCTGGGGCATTACCAGTAGCTACAGAAATATAACCACCCGACTGAATGATTCGATCAAAAGCCGAACGATCTACAACTAAATCTTTAATAACTGGAAAAGCTTTGGCTCTGAAGGGCTCTATGTAAATTGTATCACCGTTATCAAAGGTTCTCATATGAAGCTGACATGTCGTAGTTGCTTTTTGCGGGCCATGAGGCTCACCATTAATCACTAAAGAGCATGTACCACAAATGCCTTCACGACAATCATGATCAAATTCAATAGGCTCTTTACCGGTACTAATGAGGTCTTCATTGACAACATCTAACATTTCTAAAAATGACATATCTGTAGAAACACTTTTTGCTTCGTAATCAATAAAATGACCTTCAGCTTTAGGGCCATCTTGCTTCCATACTTTTAAATGTAAATCTAAATTTTTATCTGACATTGCGATGTCCTTTACTTATAACTTCTTGTCGTTAATTTAACATATTCAAAATCAAGTTCTTCTTTATGAAGCTCCCAATCGCCACCTTTGTGTTCCCAAGCAGATGCAAAACAAAAATCTTTATCATCTCTTGTTGCTTCGCCATCTTCTGTCTGAAATTCAGATCTAAAGTGACCCCCACAAGACTCTTCTCTTGTTAAGGCATCTTTAGCAAATAGCTCTCCTAACTCTAAAAAGTCAGCAACTCGGCCCGCCTTTTCAAGCTCGGCATTTTTAAAATTTGCCTGCCCTGTCACCTTCACATCTTTATAAAATTCTTCGCGTAATGCTGGGATTTCTTTTAAAGCTTTTTCTAAACCCTCTTTATTTCGAGACATACCACAGTATTCCCACATAATCTTACCTAAGCGCCTATGGAACTCATCAACAGTTGTTGAACCATTAATATCTAGTAAGCTTTGCAATTTTTGAACACAGTCTTCTTTACTCGTTTTAAAGGCCTCATCATCTACACTCACTTTTTCAAGCTTATGCGAACCCAAGTAATGCCCAAGAGTATAAGGAATAACAAAATAACCATCAGCAAGACCCTGCATTAAAGCAGAGGCTCCAAGCCTGTTGGCACCATGGTCAGAAAAGTTAGCCTCTCCTAAAACATGTAAACCAGGTACTGTACTTTGAAGATTATAATCCACCCACAGGCCGCCCATTGTGTAATGTACTGCTGGGTAAATTTTCATTGGTACTTCATAAGGATTTTCATCAGTAATTTTTTGATACATCTGGAAAAGGTTGCCATATTTTGCACTAATAGCTTCTTTACCAACGCGCTTGATAGCATCTCGAAAATCAAGATAAACAGCAACACCAGTTGCACCCACACCTTTGCCTTCGTCGACTCTATATTTTGCTTGTCGTGACGAAACATCACGAGGCGCTAAATTACCAAAACTTGGGTAAACGCGCTCTAAATAATAATCGCGCTCTTCGTCAGGTATATCATTAGGCGCTCTTTTATCATCTTTATCTTTTGGAACCCAAACACGACCATCATTTCTTAAAGACTCAGACATTAATGTTAATTTAGACTGATAATCTCCAGAAACAGGGATACATGTTGGATGAATTTGCGTGTAACAAGGGTTAGCAAAGTAGGCGCCCTTCTTGTGACAACGCCAAGCTGCTGTAGCATTTGAGTTCATTGCATTCGTTGAAAGGTAATAAAGATTACCGTAGCCACCAGTACATAATAAAACAGCATCAGCAGCATGAGATTCAATCTCACCTGTTACTAAATTTCTTACTGTAATTCCACGAGCCTTACCATCAACAGTCACAAGATCTAACATTTCACGCCTTGGGAAAAGTTTAATTTTGCCTAGATCAACCTGCCTCATCATTGCAGAGTAAGCACCAATCAATAACTGCTGTCCCGTTTGTCCCCTAGCATAAAAGGTTCTTGAAACCTGGGCACCACCAAATGAACGGTTAGTTAATAATCCACCATACTCTCGTGCAAAAGGAACGCCTTGGGCTACACACTGGTCTATAATATTATTGGAAACCTGTGCTAAACGATAAACATTACTCTCGCGTGACCTAAAGTCTCCGCCTTTTACAGTGTCGTAAAAAAGTCTATAAACTGAATCACCATCATTAGGATAATTTTTTGCTGCGTTAATGCCACCCTGAGCCGCAATAGAGTGAGCTCTTCTTGGCGAATCCTGTATACAAAAACTTTTTACATTATAACCAAGCTCAGCCAAAGTTGCCGCAGCAGAGCCACCGGCCAACCCCGTACCCACTACAATAATATTGAATTTTCTTTTATTGGCTGGGTTCACAAGTTTCATATCAAACTTATGTTTTTCCCATCGATCTTCTATTGGGCCCGTTGGGCATTTAGAATCTAAAGACATAATCGGTAACCTCTCAATTAAGCTGTTTTGTTTATTTAAAAATGTAAATATATATAGGCTGAGCCGCAAAGCCTGCCGTTACTAAAAATGCATAAGCTTGGCCTAGGCGTTCAATTTTTAAATTATATTTTGGATCATTAAAACCTAATGTTTTTATTGATGACGCTAATCCGTGGCCAACATGTAGGCCCAGGAGTAAAACTGTAAAAACATAAAAAGCCACATAATAAGGGCTTTGGAAAACCTCAACAACTAAGTTGTAAAGGTCACGCATTGTTTCGCCATTATAACTTACAGAATAAAAAGTCCCATACTTAAAAGTGATTAAGTGAAAAACCACAAAAATTAAAATGATAATCCCTTGGTGCATCATAGTTTTATGAGCCCACGATGTTTTCTTTTCACCCTTTGCAACTTTTTTATATTTAACGGGGCGTGCCTGCCTATTTTTAAAAGTAGTATAGGTTGCAAAAACTATATGTGCACAAAAGATAAATAAAAGCCCTGCCTCTGCCACATAAATTAGTTTGTTACTTGTTAAGGCGTGAGCATATCTGTTATACGCCTCTCCACCATCACCTAAAAATAATAATAGGTTACCCAACATATGAGTGAGTATAAAAAGACTTAAACCCAATCCCGCAACACCAATAAGTTGCTTTCTACCAATAGTCGAAGCTAAATATTTTCTATTCATTTTATTTTCCTTTAATTCATACTCTATTATGCATGAAAGCTTACCTATGCACATTAATTTAATATTACTTTGGGCTTGATTTGTCATAAGGATTGTTAATTTTTCATCGAACACTATCTTTATAAAAATAGACTCTATTATAAATTAATTTCTACAACAGAATAGCTTATTTTTTAAGCTGTTCTGGGCAGCCGCTACATTTTGTATCTCTAAGACTTATAAGATATAAAAGACGAGTACAAATCAAACTCACCAATAGAGGAGATGACAATGAATATTTATGTCTGCATAAAGCAAGTCCCTGATACAGAGACAAAAATTAAACTTTCAAGCGATCAAAACAGTATTGATCCAACAAATATCAAGTGGATACTTAACCCTTACGATGAATACGCAGTAGAAGAAGCTTTGAAACTTAAAAAAGCAACACCAGAATCAACAGTTAAAGTGCTTAGCCTTGGCCCAAAAGCAAGAGTTGTGGACTCTTTGAGAACGGCTTTAGCCATGGGTGCTGATGAAGCCATTGTTATTGATGGGCCTGAAACTATTGATAGCCTCGTCGCGGCACAAGCCGTTGCAAAAACAATCCAACAAGAAGGCGATGTTGGTATTATTTTTACTGGAAAACTTTCAATTGATGACGGAACCTCTGCTTTTGCCCAACAGCTTGCAGAATTTCTTAAAATCCCACATACAACTGTGGTTTCAAAATTTGATGCTGAAGGCACACAATACACAGTAGAAAGAGACATTGAGGGCGGAGCAAAAGAAATTGTACAAATGACTGGCCCATGTGTAATTTCTGCTAACAAAGGCTTAAACCAACCCAAGTACCCTAGTCTCCCTGGAATTATGAAAGCTAAAAAGAAACCTTTAAAAGAAGTTGATTTTGCATCACTTGGTATTGAAGCAGGTGATAGTAAAACTTTATTTAAAAATTACCAAATGCCAGCAGAAAAACCCCCTGTAAAAATGCTTGCAGGTGATGCTTCGGCACAAGCCACAGAACTCACTCAATTATTACGTAACGAAGCTAAAGTTATTTAAGGAGAAACCATGTCTAAAACTCTTATTTTTATTGAACTCAATAATGAAAAAATTAAAAGCGGAAGCCTAGAATTACTTTCTGCTGCAAAAAATGCAGGACAAGAAATCATAGCTATTTGTTTTGGCCCGGCCTCAAAAGCCGCAGCCAGTGAGGCTTTCCAGTACGGCGCTAATGAATATTATTTTTCTGAAAAAGAAATAATGTCTGTATATAATCCAGAAGCTTTTTCAAAAACAATTTCTACTTTT
This sequence comes from Bdellovibrionales bacterium, assembly GCA_023299885.1. GTDB lineage: Bacteria > Bdellovibrionota > Bdellovibrionia > Bdellovibrionales > UBA1609 > JALZUS01. Next base: position 14,369 of record JALZUS010000022.1, read on the forward strand.
CTTAATGATCATAAGCCTCAACTAGTACTAGCCTCTGGAACACAACTTGCTAAAGATTTATTTCCAAGAGTAGCTGCAAAAAATAAAACGGGTTACACTAACGATGGTATTGAGTTAACTATTAGTGACTCTAATGTGGCTGTAAGGCGCCCTGTTTACGCGGGCAAAGCAAGTGCAGAAATTGAATTCAAAAATTCTGACTGCAATATTGTTGTAATGAGACCTAATCAATTACCCGTAAATTCTCCTGATACAAGTGCAAATGGTGAAGCCAAAGAAATAGCTGTGCCAGAAATGGACCTTAAAACAATTATAAAAAGTGTTGTTAAAGGAGCTTCTGAAAAATTAGATTTAACAGAAGCTAATATTATTGTTTCTGGAGGTCGCGGAGTTAAAGAGGCTGGGAACTTTAAAATTTTAGAAGAACTTGCAGATACTCTAGGTGCTACAGTAGGTGCATCGCGCGCTGTTTGCGACGCTGGATGGGTTCCGCATAGTATGCAAGTGGGCCAAACTGGGAAAACTGTAGCGCCAACTTTATATATTGCTTGCGGAATTTCTGGAGCCATTCAACATTTAGCTGGAATGAGCGGCAGCAAAGTCATCGTTGCCATTAACACTGATGCTGATGCTCCCATTTTTGAGAAAGCCACTTATGGTATTGTTGGCGATCTCTTTGATGTTGTTCCACAGCTAACAAAAGAATTTAAAGCCCTTCTGGGTTAAGTTGTGAGCTCTGATAATACGAGCACTAATAAATTACAGCGCCCAATACTAACTTGGTTTGCTTATTTTTTATTTAAACTTTGGTCTTCTTCGTGGAGGATCAAGGTTATTATTCATCCTGAAACTCAAAAATTAATAGATAAAAACCTTCCTCTATCCTTAGCACACTGGCATGGAGACGAAATCCCACTCCTAAGCCAAGTTAGTCGCTTTAAATTAGCGACAATGACCTCGACAAGTAAGGACGGTGAACTTATAGATTTTACTATAAAAAAAATGGGTGGCTCTACAGCCAGGGGCTCGTCAACACGTGGAGGCATAGGTGCATTAAAAGGCCTTATCCGATTAGCAAGATCTGGGTATAGTTGCTCATTAGCTGTCGATGGGCCCAAAGGCCCAATTTATAAAGTTAAACCTGGAATTTTAGAAATTGCCTCTCTCACCAGATCTGCACTCGTTCCTGTAGCCGCAAGCACTTCATTTGGCTTAGTTTTAAAAAACTCGTGGAATAAAGCTCTCTTACCATGGCCTTTTGCAAAAATTGTTTTATATTTCGACAAGCCTTTGCCTCCACATACCTCCCGAGACAAAGCAGAACTTCAAGCTAAAGGTCTAGAGCTTGAAGTAGAAATAAACAATGCAAGGAAAGCTGCAGAGTCATACTTTCCAAAGCCTTTACCGCGAGCCTAACTCCTTACTTAAATAATTTTGCGACAACGCTAGACACAGGTCATACGCATTTCGTTATTTTCTTTCAAGCCTGTGATATCTTAAATGCTATTAATTTGCACTAAAGCGAGGATATTATGAAGTTTATAACTCTACTATTTTTTATAAGTACACTGGCCTGTACAACATGGGCACAAGATAGCGCGACAATTATTCAAGTTGGCAAAACTAAAATTACTAAGCGTCAATTCAACCAAAAGTATAATGATCTTGCCGGCAAAGTAGTTAGCCCGCCAACAAAAAGGCTATTTATGGAAGACCTCATACGATATGAAATTGGACTTCAAGAGGCCCGCAAAAAAAATATTCAAAATGACCCTAGAGTGGTAGAGCAAGTTCGCGAAATTGTATACAGAGGACTTATAGAAAAGGAATTAGGCCGCTCTATTCAAAAAATAAAAGTTTCTGATAGAGAAATGAAAAGTTTTTATCAAAAAAATCCTGAAATAAGAACAAGCCATATTTTAATAGAGCTTAAACCAAACTCACCTATTGCAGCCCAGCAGGAAACAAAAAGTAGAGCTGAAGCTATCTATAAGAAAGTGGCCGCCTCTAAACAGCCCTTTTCAGAATCTGTTAGGCTTTATTCTGATGACACTCTTACAAAAGACAGAGGCGGAGATATTGGCTATCAATCTAAAGTAGCACTCGACCCCAATTACTACGCAGCAGCACAAAGGCTCAAGAAGGGTCAATTAAGCTCACTTATACGTACACCTTACGGCTATCATATCATCCAGCTTACTGGCCGAAATAGCTTCTCTAAGGCCAATAAACAGTTTATTAAAGCCGCTATTTATGACGCAAAAAGAAAGCGTATTTTTGATAGATATTTTACAAACTTAAAAAAGAAATACAGCATACAGGCCAATCCAGCTCTGTTAAAATAACATGGCGCATGGGCTTTTATCGGATTAGATTCGATAAACTAAGGGAGATGAAATATTTCATTTCCCTTTTTTTTATCTTTAACTTAATAGGCTGCAATAAGGCCGACAGGCCTGCACAATCGCAAGCCGTTCTTATTGTTAACTCCCTAGAAGTTCCTAAGAATGAATTCGCCTATCTTCTGGCAAAGAAAATCTCTCACTATGATAGTTTCTCTTCACATGACAAAAAGCTTTTTACAAAAATCAAAAGGCAACTTGTTCAAGAGCTTACAGAATCATTACTAATACAAAGCTGGTGCAAGGAAAATAATTTTTTTGTTTCTAAAAAAAAATTAACTAAATCTATAAATCCATTCTATAAAGACTATTCAGGCCAACGACTACTAACAGCTACCATCGAAAGTGCATCTATTAATAAAGCCTACTGGCTTAATGCAATAAAACGTGAGCATTATAAAAATTTTCTTATAAAAAACCTTAAAGAAAAGCTTTCTTTCGGCGACAGCAGCAACAGGACCTACAAAAAGGTAGGTATAAAAATCTATACGGCTGCAGAAGAAACACTAGCCAAAGAATTGTTGAAATTAAGCCACGGCCCAATATCTTTTCGAAAACTTGAGAGAGCCTACGCCCCCTTACTGCTTAACTACAGCCAACAGCCCACATACGTGACATCAAAAACAAAAGGACATTTTGCCACCGCACTGCCTATGCGGAGCGATAAAAAAAGCCACCTGAGAGAGTCCTCATCAGGTTTCCAGTTTTTTAGAGTTATCTCAAGAGAAGACGCTGCCCTGCCCTTTGCTTTCGATCAAAAAGAATTAGATAAAGCTTATAAAGAATGGCTTACAGAGAGTCTATCAAAAGCCTCTGTCTCTATAGACAGTCAGCTCATAGACTCTATTATTATTAAAACTAGAGGTTAATTATGAAACTATTTATTTTACTTATTTTTATAACTCACACAGTGTCTGCAGAAGTTGTTGGCCGCGTTGCCGCTGTTGTTAACGATGAGGCAATTACTCTTGAAGATATTACTAAGTTTAAAAAAGATTTAAAAAATAATCGCTTTATCGATGAAAATATTAGCCCTCGTAAAGAAATTAAAAAAATAGCCAATAATAAAACAAAACTACTAAGTCACCTTATTAATCTAAAGTTAATAGATAGTGCTGCACATTCTACAAATAAAACTGTAACTATGGCAGAGGTAGATAAAGCTATAGACAACAAAGCAAAGCAGCTCGGTGCAACACGCTCGCAGCTAGTAAACTCATTAAAAAAACAAGGAACAAACCTCTCTGAATATCAAAACTTTATGAAACTCAGCCTAGAGAGAAGAAAAGTCATTAGTGCTGAAGTAGCCTCAAAAATCATTGTTACTAATGAAGAAATTACTGATGCTATTATTAAAGACAATAAGGCCGGCTCTGATCTTCATTACCAATATGAGTTAGCACATATATTTTTTGATAACGAAAAAAAGAATGCAAAGAAAAGAGCATCTGCTGCTTTACAAAATATAAACTCAAAAAACTTTTTAAAGAAAGCCTCTTCTTTATCTGATGATCAGGCTGATAAAGAAAAGTACCTCCTTGGAGTCTTTAAGACTGTCGATCTATTGTCTTCAATAGAAAAAGCCATCCATAATCTTAAAGAGGGTCAAATCAGCACGGTAGTTAAAAGCCCAAACGGATTTCATATTATTAAAGTAAACTCTAAAACTTTAATTGCAAATCCAAAAATTAATCGCCTACGAGCCGAGTACGACAACAAATTAAGAGGTCAATACTTTAAAGATAAACTTAAAAGCTGGCTTGCCGATCAAAGAAAAAAATCATTCGTTAAAATTAATCTATGATAACTATTGGGATAACTACTGGAGATAAGGACGGGATTGGCCTAGAGGTTACAAAAAAAGCCTTAAAACAATTTAATAATAAAGAAGATGTCCAGTTTGTAGTTTGGCATGCCGGCGCAACTCAACTAGATGGTAAAATTACTGAAATTATAAATACAGATTGTGAAGTTTCGTGGTTTAAGAGCAGTATTAACTTTGCAAAAAATAATAAAATAAATGCGATTGTGACTGGCCCACTCTCCAAACAAACTATTAAAAGATCTAATCTTGGTAATATGGGACATACAGAAATTTTAAAATCTGAATTCCCACAACAAAAACCCTTTATGCTTTTTAGTGGAGAATTTTTTAATACATTATTATTAACAACTCATCTTCCTATTAAAGACATCACAACTCAGCTAACGAGTGGTCATGTTATTGATGGTATTTTGGCTGCAAAAAAATGGGCAACAAGCAATAATGACAATAGGCCCGTAGCTCTTGTTGGCCTAAACCCACATGCTGGAGAAAATGGGCTTATTGGCAGTAAAGATCATGAGTTGGGAAAACTCTGCAAAGAATATCAGATAGAAGGCCCTCTGGTACCTGATGTAGCATTTTTAAGAAAATACTGGGATAAGTACTCTATTTATATTTGTTGCTACCATGACCAAGCCTTAATTCCTTTTAAAATGGCTCATGATCATAAAAATGCATGTCAAATTACCTGGGGCTTACCTATTGTAAGAACAAGTGTTGACCATGGTACCGCAAAGGATATTTTTGACCAAAATAAAGCTTCCGAAGACTCTATGGTTTACGCTATAAAGAAGGCTATTCAATTAGCAAAAAATAATAATTAACTGAAGGACATAATAATGATTTTAAATCCAGTTATTTTTAGAGAATATGATATCCGCGGAATTTATGAAACAGAATTTGATTTAGACTTTGCCTATAACCTTGGTAAAGCCGTTGGAACACTTGCAAAAGTTAAGCAGAATAATGATGACCTTAATTTTGCTCTTGGATATGATGCTAGGCATTCTAGCCCACATATAGCAAATCAGTTATCTAAAGGACTTCGTGAGGTTGGGATTACAGTAAATTATATGGGACTTGTTACATCGCCTATGACTTACTTCACAACATTTGAGTCTGGCATGGATGGAGCTATTATGGTGACAGGTAGCCATAACCCACCAGAATATAACGGCTTTAAGATTTCTATTGGGCCAAGTACGCTTCATGGTGATGATATTCAAACGCTTTATAAAATTATTAAAGACAAAGCCTATACTTTATCTGAAGCAGCAAAAGAATTACCCCTTAGTATCAATGAAGCTTATATTACTAAATATAAAAAAGAATTTTCTGACCTCAGTGGCATACCCGTTGTTTTTGACTGCGCCAATGCTGCTGCAGGCGCCATATTAAGGCCTGTACTTGAAGCCCTTAATATCGATGCAACTATTTTATTTGAAAAGCCAGATGGTGACTTTCCAAACCATCATCCGGACCCTACAGTTGAAGAGAATTTAGTAGATCTTAAAAAAACAGTCTTAGAAAAAAAGGCTTTAGTTGGCATTGGCTTTGATGGTGATGCCGATAGGATCGCTATCGTTGATGAAAAAGCACAGGCTCTTTTAGGTGACGAACTTATGTCTATTTATGCCGAGTCAGTTCTAGAAAAAAACCCTGGAGCTAAAATCATTGGTGATGTTAAGTGCTCTGACCGCATGTACAACCGTATTTCTGAACTTGGCGGGCAACCCATCATGTGGAAGACTGGACATAGCCTTGTTAAACAAAAAATTAAAGATGAAAAGGCCCCTTTTGGTGGAGAGCTTAGTGGACATATCTTTTTTGCTGATAGGGCCAACGGCTACGATGATGCCATTTACTGTGCCTTAAGACTCATAGAAATACTTAAAGAAAAAAAATGCTCTACTTCATCTTTACTAAAACTAACAACAGCGCATAACACACCCGAAATACGCCTAGATACCACAGAAGAAAAAAAGCATTCTATAGTTGCTGCTGTTAAAAAAGCTTACTCTAGCCATTCAGATAATTACAAAGCTAATTTAATTGATGGCATACGACTCAGCTTTAAAAATGGATGGGCACTCATAAGGGCTTCTAATACTCAACCCGTGCTCTCTTTAAGATTTGAAGCTGACACTCCAGAAAAATTAGAAGAGATACAATCTGAAATTATGACTCATATTGATTCTTTGCTTTAAAAATTTTGCAACATTTTTGTTTCATTATGAAACTCATAAAATAATTTAAAAAAATATTTTTATGAGTTTCGTATATTTTTAAATATTATTGATTAACTATCTTACACTCTACCTTTGGCTTAAAACTCAAGTCCTGAATATGATGATTAAAGTCCAGTAAAATGTCTACTTTTTTGAATAGTTAATAAACTCTACAGTTTTCTCTCGATTATAGTCTAGCGTCTTTCACCCCGTTAGTTAGGCATGAACAAAGCAAGAAAAAGAATTTCAGCAGTAGGAGCCCTAGCAATAGCGTTTCTTTTTACTAATACTAGCCAAGCAGCAATGGATAGCTGCCCAGCTACAAACCAAATTCCTGGGAGTTATATACTTAAAGTTAAAACTCATGCAGGTCTTCAAGCTCAATCAAATAACTTAGAAGCCCAATTGTTAATCGCAGGGGCAGAAGTTAAAACGATTCAAAAAAAGAAGGATGCACTAAAGGCGCAAAGTTTTAGCTCAATAAGCTCAAAAATTTTAGTTGCAAAAAATCTTACAAATAAAGAACTATTAAAACATGATGATATCATGGACGTGTCTCCAGATTGCCGCGTAGATGTTATGAATACCCCTAATGACCCTAGGCTTGCCGAACAAAATTCTCATGCACTTATTGATATAAGTCGTGCTTGGCAAACAACAACTGGCAGTAAAAAAATAATTGTTGCTATTTCTGATACAGGTGTAGACCACACACATGAAGATTTAAGAGCTAATATGTGGGTAAACACAGCTGAAGCAAATGGTAGGCCTGGCGTTGATGATGATGGAAATGGATTTATTGATGACATCCATGGTTACGACCATGCAGAAAATGATGGAGACCCAAGGCCTGGTATTTCTAACCACGGCACACATGTAGCCGGTATTGTTGGTGCTACAGGTAATAACGGAAGAGGTGTTGTTGGAGTTAACTGGAATGTAAGTCTAATGGGCCTTAAGGGCTGGGAAGACGACCAAGCCGGCGGACTTATCTCTGCACTTGTAGAAGGCATTTATTATGCTGTAGATAATGGCGCACATATTATTAATATGAGCTGGGGAATTCCAGGCACTTCAAGCCAAGCATTACTTGATGCTTTTAGTTACGCAAAAAACAACGGCGTATTAATGGTTGTTGCTGCAGGAAACAACGCCCTTAATGCACAAGAATTTTACCCAGCTAATGTACCTTCTGCTTTTACAGTAGGTTCATACAGTGAAAACTTTGATAATATCTCAAATTTTAGTAACTGGGGAACTGGTTTAGATATCTTAGCTCCAGGCGAATTCATTATGTCTACGGTATTTCCAAGTGAAGGCTATTACGGAAGACTTTCGGGAACTAGTATGGCTGCACCTAAAGTTGCAGGCCTTGCAGCCTTAATGTTATCTGTAAATCCAACACTTTCATTACAACAATTAGAAACTCTTTTAAAATCAGAAAGTGATATCAGGTCAGTAGTTGTACCAGACAACAGGTCGGTACAATTTCCAGGGTCTAACAAATCATTTGTACACCCAATGATTAATGCAGCAAAAGCTGTCGAAGCAGCACTTTTAACTTTAGGTACAGATAATGATCGAGAGTTTGAAGAGTCTACAAGAAGCGAAGACAACGAAAATAGCGAAAACGGAAGCCTCGGTTCAGAAGAAACTATTGCAAGAAGCGGAGCCTCAACAACTGGCGGTTGTGGAGCAGTATTAGGTGAAAGCAACTCTGAAAAAGCATCAACAGGAACATTATTTTTATTAACACTTATTTTCATGGGCCCAATGTTATTAACAAGACGCCTAAGAAGAAAATAAATTAAAAAGGACGCTTAACCACGTCACCCCCCCCAACTAATAACAGCCACAATGTCGCAAGACACAAGGCTGGAAAAGCTCTGCCTTTAAGGCGGAGTTTTTATTTTTTGTCTTAAATTAATATAATAAAAAAAGCCAGGTTTTTAACCTGGCTTTTTTTATTACTTACTTAATATTTAGTAAATATTAAAATTATATCTTACCAACTAATTGGAAAGCGATAACTAGTGCATAAATCACTAGTGATTCAATTAATGCAAGAGCAATAATCATAGGAACAAACATAGCTTTTTGAGCTTGTGGGTTTCTTGCAATACCTTCCATTGCTGTAGCACCAACACGGCCTTGAGCTAAAGCTCCACCTAATGCTGCGATTGAAATAGTAAGTGCAGCTGCAAGTGCCAATACACTTGAACCACCCATAGCGCCATCAGCAGCTAAGGCAGGAAATGCAGCTAACAAAGTTGTCATCATTAATAATGTTTTTTTCATATGTTTCTCCTCTTAATTAATAAAATTTAATGATCGTGTGAAATTGCCATAGATACGTAAATCATACTTAGCATTGTAAAAACAAACGCCTGCATAGTACAAACAAACAAACCTATAAAATAAAAAATAACCGGAATAAGAAAAGGGACTAAGTCTAGGAAAATTCCTAAAACAGTATGGTCACCTAACATATTACCTTGAAGTCTAAGACCTAAACTCACGGGCCTAACAAAATGTGAAACAAGTTCAATAACAATCATAAGAGGTGATAAAATTAATAACGGCCCCATAAATTGTTTTAAATAACTGATACCATGCTCTTTAAAGCCATGAATATTATAAGCAATAAATACAAATAAACCTGCTGCTACAGTTGTATTTATATTATCTGTTGCGGGTGTCATTCCTGGTACTAAACCTAAAAGGTTATTTATCCAAATTAATAAAAAGATAGAAGCAAACATTGGAATAAATTTTCTACCACCATGTCCAATAACTAAATCGGCTAGGTTTCCAATAAAATCCATATAAGCTTCAAAAAAACCTTTAACTGAAAGCTTATCTGATAATTCTACAGACGAGTCTCCAGTTCCTAAGGCTTTACGGCCAATAAGTGCAATTAAAAATAAAACGCCACCGGCTACACAAGCTGTAGCTATAGGAATAGCTCCTTGCCAGTCGTGCCCAACGGATGGAATAAGTTGTGTCCAGTTAAAATGAACCATTAATATCTACCTTTGTTTTACACTACTTAAATAAGCTAAATATCCTAAGCTTACAAGTAAAGTTAGCAGTCCAAACATAAAAAATAATTGATTAATTGGCCACACATTTGTGGCCTTAAAAAGGACAACTCCTAAGAAGCCATACTTAGCAATTATTGCAAAAACAGCCCAAACGACGGCTCTTTCAGCAATCATAATTTGGTGCCATGCCCAAAAGTGTGACCCCAAGCTAACAAAGACAACAGCACAACCTAGAAGGTATGACAGGCTAATATTAAGACTTTTTGTGGCCAAATAAGAGGCTACTAGGCCTAACAATGTAACAATAAAATGAAAAATAATAGTTTTTTTAAGCATTTTGGCTCCAACTAATGTAGATGCTTACTGTCTTCAATTTCTGAAGCTTCGTCATCTTCCATGAACCTACGAAGTAAAATATACAAATGATAAAACCATCCGCCCATAACAAGAAAAATGATAATAAGTGTGCCAATGCCGTTTAAATCATAAGTATTATCAATTAGTCTGCCTAAAAAAAGCGCACCAAAAATCATTCCCCCAAGCTCAAAACCCATGGCCATAAATACAATACCTTTTTTATTCATTTATTGGGCCTCCTAAAGCCATGCCACTATTATCAGAGGAATCTATTCTTTCACTACCGTCCCGGATTTTTTCTTTCACTACCGTCCCGGATTTTTTCTTTCACTACCGTCCCGGTAGATACTTCCTTCTTCTTCTTAAGCTATCAATTTTTAAATCTAAAAATTCTGGATTGGGATAGTTAGATCTTAACTCTTTAAAAACTTCTATAGCATTTACAAATTGTTTTTGATCTTCGTAGATAACTGCAAGCTTTAAGCCTAAGGCATCTTTATTATAAAAAACCG
>JALZUS010000023.1 GCA_023299885.1 Bdellovibrionales bacterium
TCTGTATTAATGCGGTTAAAGATAATTTCCTTAGATATAGGGGAGTCGTTGCCAAAGTGAATATCTCTTGCAAAGTAATAGCGAAGAGGGTCGATATCAACAACATCCTTAAAGTCCATAGGGTTAATGACATCGCCTTCAGACTTACTCATTTTAGAGTTTGATTTATTAAGTAGCCATCCATGAGCAAAAATTGTTTTAGGGAGAGGTAAATCTAAGGCAAATAACATTGTTGTCCAGTAAACAGAATGAGTTGTTAATATATCCTTACCAATAATATGGTTGGCGCCAGCTTTTTTCCACCAGGTATTAAACTGTTCTGATTTCTCTTCTTGATTATAGCCAACTCCAGTTGCGTAATTCAATAAAGCATCAAACCAAACATAAGTGACATAATTGGTATCAAAAGGGATTTCTATGCCCCAGCTGAGTCGCTCTTTGGGGCGGCTAATGCAGAGGTCATTAAGAGGTTGCTTTAAAAAGCCTAGAACTTCATTTTTTCTAGATTCTGGCTGAATAAATTTTGGATTATCATTAATATGCTTTAACAAAGTCTCTTGGTATTTAGACATTTTAAAGAAGTAGTTCTTTTCTGAAATTTTAGTAACAGGTTTTCCTTCAGGGCTTTTACCATCAACAATTTCTTTATCAGTATAAAAGATTTCTTCGCTAACAGAGTACCAGCCCTCGTAGTTAGACTCATAGATGTCACCTTTATCAAATAATTCTTGCAATGCTTTTTGAACAGATTTTTTATGAAAGTCATCAGTTGTTCTAAAGAAGACATCGTAACTGATATTAAACTCATCCCAAACCTTTTGAAAGTTGGGGGCCATTCCATCGCAATGCTCTTGCGGTGAAATGTTTTTTGCCTGTGCTGCTTGTTCACATTTTTGCCCATGCTCGTCTGTGCCAGTAAGCATAAGCGTCTCTTCGCCAAAAAGTTTGTGATAGCGGTTTAAGATGTCACACATAACCGTGCAGTAGGCGTGGCCAATATGTGGAATGTCGTTAACATAATAAAGTGGTGTTGTAATATAAAAAGACATAAGCTCTTTCTTTGTTGGGATTATTTTTTGTAGTTATTTTTTTAGTATATATTTTTTGAATTTTTTAATAGCAGCTCTTGTTTTTAAATTATCTCGTAATTTTTCAAATGGAAAGCCTGCATAAGCCCCAGGCTCAGTAATGCTTTTTGTAACGCCTGTAAGGCCGCCGGTATGCACATCATTGCAAATTGAAATATGGCCAGTAACAGTTGTGCGGCCACCAAAAACACATCGGTCGCCAATAGTTACAGAGCCTGCGCACATGAAGCCACCAGTAAAAATACAGTTTTTGCCTATTTTAATATTATGAGCAAAATGGCAAATATTATCGATTTGGGTGCCTTCGCCAATAACGCTGTCTTCAAAAGCACCACGGTCAATGCATACATTGGAACCGATATTAACTTTGTCATTTATAATCACTTTGCCATAATGAGGTTTTCTAAAATGAGTAAATGTTTGGTCTGAGGCAAAGCCAAACCCTTCGCCGCCAATAACTGTGCCTGATTGGATCTGGCAATTGTCACCAATAACAGAGTTGTGACAAATAGTTACATTAGCATGGAGTATGGTTTCGCTTCCAATGATGGCATTACTTTCGATAACTGTATTGGCGCCCACTTTAACGTTATCGCCTAAAACAACATTATGACCAATAACAGCTCCTGGCCCAAGAATAACACCTTGGCCTATCTGTGCTGTTTTTGAAACGTTAGCAGTTGAGTGGATACTGCAGCCATCAAAAGGTAGGCTTAAAAATTCACGTTTAAAAAAATGAGTATTAATTAGCGCCATTGCCATTTGAACATTAGCTGTGCAAATAATAGCTTTGTTTTTGTGTTCTTTAATTTCAGAGTAAATAGATTCATCAGTAATAATGATGCTAGCTTGAGAGTCTAAAGCCTGAGTTATCCAATTTTTATTTGAAAGATAAACAATAGAGCTCTCTTTTGGGGCTTCTACTGAAGAGGCTAGAAGCGCTTTGGCGTCTATATTGCCTTTATGCATTGTAAGTAGTTGAGGGAAGCTATCAATTAAGTCTTTTACAGTCACCATAGGCACACTTTTTACCTGTATAGATGTATTGTCAATAGAGGCTAACCATAGCCGGCTCTATTGCTTGTTGTATTGGCTGTCAGTAGGGCTTTGATAAGACTAGGGTTGGGTCTAATAGTGCCTTGTGTCTGCTGCTAATTTTGTGTAGTTTTACTCCATGGCTAAAGATGATCTTGCACAAATAGAAGGTAAAGTGATCGACGCGGGAGCGGGCGGTCAATACAAAATTCAACTCGAAAACGATGTGGAAATTTCTGCAAAACTTTGCGGTAAAATGCGTCGTTTCAATATCCGTGTAGTTGTTGGCGACAAAGTGACTGTCGGTGTTTCTCCTTATGACCCTACTCATGGGCTCATTATGTATCGTCATAAATAAATTAGATAAAAAATTAGACTGTTAAATTATGATTTCTGAAAATACGCAAAAATACTATAAGTACAAAAAATTAAATTTTAATATAAAGCAGCTTGAGGCCGTTTTAGGTATGCATGCTGAAGGGGCTACAATCCCTTTCATGGCAAGGTACCGTAAAGAAAAAACGCAAAACCTCGATGAAGTGCAAATTCAAAACATTATCGATGCTTTTGAAAGTCTTGAAGTCTTAACTAAGCGTAAAGCTTTTGTTTTAGAAGAAATAGAAAAACAAAAGCAGCTTACTCCAGAGCTTAAATTACAAATAGAGCAATCTTTAGAGCTATCAGAAATAGAAGAGCTTTACCGCCCTTATAAGCGTAAGAAAAAAACAAAAGCAAAAATGGCTAAAGATGCTGGCCTTCAACCGCTTGCAGACTGGATTTGGTCTCTTGGGCAAGGTGAAGCTGAAGGCACTGAAAGCTTAGAAGTTAAAGCTAAAAATTATATTAACCCAACTGCAGGTTTTGCTACTTACGAAGAGGCTTTGCGTGGTGCTCAGCATATTAATATAGAAAAAATATTAGCTAATTTAGAGATAAGAAAAGAAATCAGAGAAGACTTCTTTAAAAATGCTGTAATTAAAACATCTAAAGGTAAAAAGTATAAAACAAACTCTAAGTTTAAAATGTATGAAGAGTTTAGTGAGCCGGTTAAAAGCCTTAAAAACGCTAAATCAACACATAGATATATGGCTATTAGGCGTGGTCTTCAAGAGAGTGAACTTAAAGTTGATATTGAAGCTAATAACGAAGACCAAATTAAACTACTAGAAAATTTTGCATCTCCAAAGCTTGGCCATTTGGCTGAAGTGCATTTAAAGAGTGCGGCAAAAATTGCTTTTACTATACATATGCTGCCATCAATTTCTAATGAGATTCATGCAGAATTAAAATCAATTGCAGAAGAGCAGGCTATCGAAGTTTTTGCAGAAAATGTAAGACAAGTTTTAATGGGTAGCCCTTTTGGTTCTCAAGTTGTTTTAGGTGTAGATCCAGGTCTAAAAACAGGGTGTAAATTGGCTCTGGTTGGCAAAGAAGGCCAATTTATTACAAACACAGTGCTTAAAATACTGGGTGATAATGCCCATGATATGGCTGTTAAATTATTCAAAGATGTATTTAAACAATTAAAAATTGATGCCATTGCTGTAGGTAATGGGACTGGTGGGCGAGAAGCTGAAGTCTTTATTCGTAAAGTTTTAAAAGAAATTGGCCAAGAAGTACCAGTAGTTATGGTGAATGAGTCGGGTGCTAGTATTTATTCAGCATCAGAAGTGGCTCGTAATGAATTCCCTGATTTAGATCTTACTGTTAGAGGCGCTGTCTCTATAGCAAGACGTTTGCAAGACCCATTGTCTGAGCTTGTAAAAATTGACCCTAAAAGTATTGGCGTAGGTCAGTACCAGCATGATGTGACTCAGTCGTTATTGCAAAAAGCATTAACTCGAGTTGTAGAATCTTGCGTAAACCAAGTTGGCGTTAATTTAAATACAGCTTCAACATCGTTACTTAAATATGTATCGGGTGTCGGCCCAGCTATTGCTACTAATATTGTACAGCACAGAGAAAAAAATGGCTTATTTAAAAGCCGTGAAGAGCTCATGAAAGTTCCAAAACTAGGTTCTAAAGCTTATGAATTAGCGGCTGGTTTTTTACGTGTTTCTGGTGGCGATACAGTTTTAGATAATACTGGTATTCACCCTGAGAGATATGCAGCTGTTAAAGATATGGCTTCAGAGTTAAAGTTAAAAACTTCTGATTTAATGTTAGAAGGCTCTGCTAAAATTATCCCGTTAAAAGAAAAATGGTCAGATCTTGTTGGTGAATTTACTTTTAATGATATCGTTTCTGAACTTGGCAAGCCAGGTAGAGACCCGCGTGACCCATATAAAGTCTTTCAATATCGCGATGATATTCATCAAGTTTCAGATTTAGAAGAAGGTATGATTTGCCCAGGTTTAGTTTCAAATGTAACTAACTTTGGAGCTTTTGTTGACATTGGTGTCCATCAAGATGGTTTAGTTCATTTATCACAAATGTCGCATACTTTTATTAGTGACCCCAAGCAGTTTATTAAGCCAGGGGCTCAAGTTAAAGTTAAAGTGATTAAGGTCGATAAAGAGCAAAAGCAAATTGCTTTAAGTATGTTACTTACAGAAAAGCCTGCGCCAGCTAAAAAAGCAGCCGGTGCTAAAAAGAAATTTTCTGGTGATCGTAAAAACTTTAAAGGCAAAGGCGGTAAGTCTGGTAATAAACCAGGAGCGCGCGGCAACAATAACCGTGGGCCAAGAAAGCCAGCTCAACCTTTTAATAATCCATTTGCAGCACTTGTAGATTTAAAGAAATAGCACTTTAGTGTGGGTTTGTTTTAATATAAGACGCTGGTCTAGTATTAAAATGATACCAAACTAGAAATTTTTAGCGCTGCTAATTTTTTAGTGTTAGAGTACTTTATGTATTTATAGGTGGGGGGGCTTGTGTATAATAATAAGGGTTTTTCATTAATAGAGCTTATGGTAGTGGTAGCTATCATTGGTATTTTATCAGCAGTTGCTGTTCCACAATTTCAAAAATTCCAACGTAAAGCAAAGCAGACAGAGGCAAGAGCTGTTTTATCAGCTATTTATACTGCTGAAAAAATTTTTTTGGCTGAAACAGGGACTTACTATGCAAATTTATGGGCTATAGGTTTTGAGCCGGAAGGCCTAGTAAAATACAATGCTGGTTTTGATATCGCGCAGATCACAGCAGTAAGTGCGCCTGGATATACTACTGGTCTTTATGTAAGGAACTTCTCGGTGCAAATCTCTCAAATATGTTCTACTACTTTTGCAGCAGGCTTGGGGAAAAACTGTTCTACGCAAAATATAACACCTTTAGGTGTAGGGTCTGCTTCAGTCTACGGACTGCCAGTGACAACAAGTGCGGCTTTTAAATCCTATGCTATGGGTCGTGATATAGATATTGGTGGTTCTAGTCATGATATCTGGTCTATAGATCAAAGGAAAGAGCTTGTTAATAACTTAAACGGTGCACTTTAATAAAGTGCACGGCGACTTTTGGTCGTGCAACGCGCTATAATCTCTAAGGCTTTTTGTAAACGATAGGTGTCTTGCGCCCGGGGTGTAGCTTTTTACATAAACCACATCGCAAACCGTTACAGCCACGGGCTTGGCAAACTTCGCGGCCATGCATAATAATTTGTATATGTAGATCGTTCCATAAGTTTTTAGGAAATAGCTTTTTTAAATCAGCTTCTGTTTGTTTTACATTTTTGCCATTAGTCAGCTTCCAAATCTGCGCAAGCCTATGTATATGCGTATCTACAGGGAAGGCCGGATGCCCAAAAGCTTGAGACATCACAACGCCAGCAGTCTTATGGCCAACCCCAGGCAAAGCTTCTAAATCTTTAAAGTTATCAGGCACAATTCCATTATGTTTTTCGATTAAAATTTGAGATAAATTCCAAATCGCTTTTGATTTTTGTGGTGAAAGCCCACAAGGCCTAATAATTTCTCTTATTTGATCTATTGTAAGCTTCACCATTTTTTGTGGAGTATTAGCTAGCTTAAATAAGCCTGGCGTCACCTTGTTAACCCGTATATCTGTGCATTGTGCAGATAAAAGAACCGCAATCAATAATGTGTACTCATCGGTGTGGTCTAATGGCACAGGTGGGTTTGCAAAGTTTTTTTGAAGGTATTTTGTTATGTACTTAACACGCTCATCTTTTTTCATTTTTTTAATAGCATTTCAGTAAGCTCACAAAAGCCATGACTGCCGTCACCTTTAAGTACAGTTTTTGGTGGTGTCTTTAGTTGGTCTAAAAATTGTGAAATATTTGAAACGCCAAATGAATTATCAAAAAAACCAAACATAGGTTCGTCATTAGGGGAGTCACCAATAAAAGCAATTTCAGATTGTTTTTCTGCAATATCAAAACCTAAAACATCTTTACAGTAGTCTTTACAGCAGCTGAGTTTATCGTAATCACCATACCAGCCGTTAACATGAATAGAGCTAATTTTTGCAACAGCCCCATGCTTTTTATAAATGTCTGCTATTTTTAAAACATCAGATTTTGGTAAAGGCTCGACGTCTTCACAAAAATCTATAGCTAAATCAAAAAGCCTACAAAATTGGTCAGAGGCTACGGCAGTGCCGGGCACTTCTTTTAAAACTTCTTGTTTGATAGCCTCTAGTTTTTTTTGGTTTTGTAATCTTGTAGCCTCGTCACAAAAATAAGAGCGATGCATTTTTTTATCAGTATAATGAAAATAAAAAGCACCATTTTCGCCAACAATGGCTTTAACGGGCCACATGCGCGCAATCATTTCACACCATCCAGCAGGGCGGCCAGTAATAGGTATTATCTCTATACCGGCTTCTTTTAAATCCCAAAGGGCTTTGTAAGAGTCATGGGGAAGCTGCCCATGTAGTGTTAAAGTGTCATCGATATCAGTGAACAAATATTTTACTTTTGATAAATCCATAGGCTTACAGTAAATCAAAATAATAAAAGAGTTAAGGAGTGGCCTCGTATAAAAAATAGGCTAGGACTTAATACTTAAGGGTATAAAAATGCTGAAAAACTAGACCGCTACACACCAATAAATTGACGAAGGGCCCTTTTTAACCAATTAATGATGAGTAGGCCCCATATATATAGACAAAAATATTGGGCATAACCAACTATAAGCAAGTGAGTGTTAAAAGATGTCAAAAACATTAGTAATCGTTGAGTCACCAACAAAAGCTAGAACCATCAGAAAATTTTTAGGTAAAGAATACGAGGTTGAGTCTTGTATGGGCCATGTTCGCGATTTACCTAAGTCTGCAAGAGATATCCCTGAAAACCTTAAAAAGCATGCTTGGTCTAAGTTGGGTGTTAATGTCGATAAGAAATTTGATCCTATTTATCTAGTTCCAAAAACAAAAACTAAAGTAGTTCGCGAATTAAAAGCTAAAATGAAAGATGCTGACCAACTCATACTCGCAACCGATGAAGATAGAGAGGGTGAAAGTATAAGCTGGCATTTACTAGAGGTTCTAAAGCCAAAAATACCTGTAAAGCGAATGGTATTTCATGAGATTACTAAAAAAGCCATTCAAGAGGCATTAGAGGACGTAAGAGATATTGATTATAATATGGTTCATGCTCAAGAAGCGCGTCGTATTTTAGATAGACTTGTTGGTTATACTTTATCACCTTTAATTTGGAAAAAAGTTGCTTATGGTTTGTCTGCGGGCCGTGTGCAATCAGTGGCAGTAAGACTTATTTCTGAACGCGAACATGAGCGTATTAAATTTAAAGAAGCCATTTATCATAGTTTAACGGGTGAGTGCGAAAAAGATAAAATTGTATTTGATTCTAAAATTTATTCTTACAAAGGTAAGCGAGTGGCTTCGGGTAAAGATTTTGATGCCGACACGGGTAAACTTTTAGATGCAAAAGTAGCTACCGCCTTACATATTGATGAAAAAATGGCTGGGCAACTTTTAGGTGAGTTAAAAGATGAAAAATGGACAGTCACAGAGGCTGAAGAAAAGCCCGTTTCTAGAAAACCATCAGCACCTTTTATTACTTCTACATTGCAGCAAGAAGCTAACAGAAAATTAGGTTTAAGTGCGCGTGAAACTATGCAGGTGGCTCAAAAATTATACGAGCAAGGTTATATAACGTACATGAGAACAGACTCTAGCTTTTTATCAAAGCAAGCCATTGAAGCTTCAAGAGCACAGATTGTTGATCTCTACGGTAAAAAATATTTACCTGAAGAGCCAAGGGCTTATAACAAGAAAAAGGTAAAAGGGGCTCAAGAGGCACATGAAGCGATTCGCCCAGCTGGTGAAGAGTTCCAGATCCCTGACAATACAAAACTCAAAGCCATGCAAAAAGAGCTTTATACATTAATTTGGAAGCGCACAATGGCTTCACAAATGGTTAATAGCCAGCAATTGCAAATGACAGTTAAATTTAAAGTGGGCGAAGCAGTGTTTTCTTCGTCGGGGATGAGTATCGCTTTCCCTGGTTATTTGGCGGCTTACCAAGATAGCGAAGGAGCTTCTAAAAATAAGGAAGTAAAGTTACCAAAGTTATCTGTAGGTGATGACATTAAATGCGAGCAAGTAAAATCACATGAGCACGCAACAAAACCACCGGCGCGTTTTAATGAAGCCAGCCTTGTACAAAAATTAGAAAAAGAAGGTATTGGGCGCCCATCAACTTATGCATCTATTATTGGGACTATCCAAGACCGCGGTTATGTTAAAAAATCAGGGAATGCATTGGGCCCCACTTTTACGGCCTTAGTTGTTGCAAAGCTATTAATGCAGTATTTGCCAGATTATGTGGACCCAGGCTTTACTTCTAATATGGAAAGCCAGTTAGATGATATTGCCGATGGCGAACTAGATTATATCGACTATCTCACAAGTTTTTACCATGGCGATACGGGCATTAAAGAAACAGTTTTACAAAGTGAAGAGAAGATTGATGATGATACTTCTCGCTCTATAGAGCTTCATGGTTTTGAAGGTTTAAGTTTTAGAGTGGGCCGTTACGGGGCGTATGTTTGTAGGATTGATACAGAGACTGGTGAAGAAGTTTGTGCTTCATTGCCAGAAACATCTTTTCCGAGTGATTTAAAGCCACAAGATGCTCATAAATTTATTGATCAAAAAATTAAAGGAGCTGACTCTTTAGGTGAAGACCCGGAGACAGGTTTACCAGTGTTTGTATTAACTGGTCGTTATGGGCCATATGTACAGCTAGGTGATAGTGGTGCAGAAAAAACAAAACCAAAAAGAGCCTCTATACCTCCTGGTTATGACCCAGAAAACTTATCATTTGAAGATGCTCTTCAGTTACTAAGCCTTCCAAAAACACTAGGGCAGCACCCGGGTACTGAAAAAGATATTAAGGTCGGGCAGGGACGCTTTGGCCCTTATGTTGTTCATGATGGTGATTTTAGGTCGATACCAAAAACAGAAAGTTTATTTGATGTTACTTTTGAAAGAGCTATGGAATTATTATCGGCTCCTAAAAAAACAAGAGGGCGTGCTGCTGCTTTAAAAGAGTTGGGTAAGCATCCAGCTCTTGATGAAAACATTGGTGTTTATAATGGTAAATACGGCCCTTATGTAAAAGTAGGTAAACTCAATGCGTCGGTGCCAGATGACATAGAACCAGAAAAAGTAACTCTAGAGCAAGCTATTGAATGGTTAGCTTCAAAAGTTGAAAAAGTGACTAAAAAGAAAAAGAAGAAGACAAAAAAGAAAGCTACAAAAAAGAAGACAGCGAAAAAGAAAGCGACTAAAAAGAAGGCCACTAAGAAGAAAGTTGCCAAGAAAAAGAGAAAAGCCGCTAAAAAAAGCTAAAGGCAGGTAATTAGGGCCCTACAGGGCTCTAATCCAATATAACCTGCTTTGGGGTGAATATTTTTTATAATCGCTTATTTTTTAGTAGCTTTTTGTAGCAGTTTCTATTAAAAATTCTTCATGTCTAAGGGCCCTAAATCACCAAATACTCCACCCATATCTCAGCTAGAGCTTAATATAGAAAGGCTTCTAGAGCCTGATAGAAACTTTTCTCAAGGTGGCCGTAGTTTTTACTTTTTTGATTTTGACGACAACGTGGCACATCTTTCAACAGCAACTTATCTCTTTCATAAAAAAACAAACGAAGAGATTGTTATTTCTAGCGCAGAGTTTGCAGCAAACGTTAAACGAATAAGTAAGTCGGGTATTTATAAAGATTTTAGAATTGATGTTAATCCTAAAACGGGTACCTACAGAAATTTCAGGGATAAAGACTTTAATAAATTAGAGAAAATGATTGGTCGTAGCCAAAGCTTTGTTAAAGATGTTAAAAAAAGTTTAAAAGAGTATGACTTTATGTGGAAAGGGCCTTGTTGGTCTTGTTTTTATCATGCTGTTTTTAATAAGCGACCTGTTTCGATTATCACAGCTCGTGGTCATGCTCCCGGCACATTGGTTCGCGGTATCAACGAATTTGTAAAAGAGGGTCACCTACCTTATAAGCCCAACTACCTGTCTGTCTTTCCTGTAAACCACCCAGAAACTATCAAAAGCTTAGGTGGTACAATGGAAGAGGCGACAGCAATTAAAAAAAGAAGAGCCATCAGAGCTTCTGTTAATGAAGCTTTTTCTAAATATGGTTATAGTAAGCATCATAGGTTTGGAATGTCAGATGATGACCCGCATAACATAGAGCTTATTACAGAAGAAATGAAAGAGCTTAAAAAAGAGTTTCCTGATAATTCTTTTTATGTCATCTCTACAAAAAAAGGTGAATTTGTTAAAAGAGAAATATTTAATAAAGAAATTAGAGTAAATGTTCTGCCTAAATCTGAGCAAATTTCTTTATTTACTGGCCCAGAGCTTTAAACTCAGCAATAAACCTTACTTAAGTCTTAGTGTATTAGTCCTTAGGTCTTCTTTTACTGTCTACATCATACGTTATATACTGTTCCTTTATTAAAGGGGTTTAGATGTTTCGTTTATTATTATCATTCTTACTGTTATCTGTTTTTTCAGTTTCATCGCATGCTATAAGCGTACGACGCTCACTAGACCTGTCTTGTCAGTATGTCGTACCTTTACAGGGTCGGTTTATAAATAATCATATTAAGCCATTGAAAAATGAGCGTGAAATAGAAAAAAGAACAATTAAAAACTTTATTGAAAAACTAGATAATGCAAAAGTTTATTTATTAAAGTCTGATGTCAAAAGAATTGAGACTTTACTAAAAGGTATTATTGCTAAGACAAAAAATAAAAATTGTAAAAACATAAGAATGGCTCAAGAAATTTTTAAAGAAAGAGCTAAATCAAGAATAGACTTTATCAAAAAGTATCTTAAAGACCCTAAGTTTAAGCTAGATAGAAAAATGGAATTTGTTTTTGATAGCGATGACAGAAAATATCCTGTTACAGAGCAAGTAGCTCGTTCTTTCCATCAAAAGTACTTACACTTTCAAGTAGCTTCTCATGTGGCAGCAGACGATACTGAAGCAGAAGCTAAAGCTAAGGTTATTAGGACTTATGATCGTTTTTTAAAAGAAATTAATTCAGTAACAGATAAAGATTTACTGACTTATTACCTAGATGCTTTTACGGCGAGTTTTGATCCGCATTCGGATTATATTTCTAATGATGACTTAGAAGAGTTTAGAGTGAGCATGGGCTTATCTTTAGAAGGTATAGGTGCCTCTCTTAGTTCTCAAGATGGCTTTACGGTGATTGAGCAATTAATAGCTGGTGGGCCAGCTTCAAGGTCTGGAAAGCTTAGGCCTAAAGATAAAATTATTGCCGTTAAGCAAATTAAGAAAAAACCTTTTTCTAAAAAACTTGTAACAACAGAAAACGTAAATGTTGTTGATATGAAGTTAAGAGATGTTGTTAAAAAAATTAAAGGCCCTAAAGGGACTCTCGTAGGACTTACTATTTTACGTAAAGAAGATACGGGCAATAAAACTTTTGACCTTGTATTGGTAAGAGACAAAATCAGCTTAGAAGAGTCGGCGGCTGCCATTCATTACATAGATAAAGAAGTAAAGGGTAAAAAACAAAAAATTGGCCTTATTAACTTACCTTCTTTTTATTCAGATGGAAGAGCTAACGGTCGATCGGCCTCTAAAGACATGAAAAGATTAATAGCTGAAGCTAAGTCAAAAAATGTTGATGGTCTTGTTTTTGATATGTCCACAAATGGTGGCGGGTCTTTAGATGATGCAGTAACTATTGCGGGGCTCTTTTTTAAGACAGGTAATGTTGTGATGCAGTCGCAAAAAGGAGCGGGGGCTGACTCTGGAGACGGAAGAGCTCTTGCAGACAAAGACCCGGCAGTGGACTGGGCAGGTCCATTGGTTATTTTAATTAGCCGTATTAGTGCAAGTGCTTCTGAAATTGTAGCTGGTACTTTAAAAGATTATAAGCGTGCTTTAATTGTTGGTGGTGACCATACTTTTGGTAAAGGCACTGTACAGCAGGTAGCACCGCTTGGTGGTGGTCTCGGAGCCCTTAAAACAACTATCAGTAAGTTCTATGTAGCTGGTGGTAAATCGACACAGCATGGTGGTGTAGAGTCTGATATCGTTTTCCCAAGTATTTATTCTACAGACGATATTGGTGAGAAGACTTTGGATTACTCGCTTCCGCCAAGTGAAATTAAAAGCTTTTTGTCGCCAGATGCATATGTGTATAAAGGCCCAAATGCTTGGAAGCCAGTTAAGAAATCAATAATTACGAAGCTTAACTCTTCCTCTCAAAAAAGAATTGCTAGCAGTGAAGACTTTAAAGAGATTATGGAAAATAAAGAAAAAGCTAAGAAAAAAGGAAAGCTCATTAAGATTTCTGAAATTTTAGAAAAAGATAATGAAGGCGATAATGAAGATGGAAAGTCTGCTAAAATTGGCAAAGATAAAAAAGAAAAGCGTCCAGATGAAATGTCTGCTACGGAGCGAGCTAAGCATAAAAAAGAGAAATACTTAGAGCGTGCTGATGTTCAAGAGGCATTAAATATTATGTCGGATTACATAGTGGCCCACTAAGGGCAGCTGCAAAAGATATAGTGTGGCCCATTAAGCCCATTATTGAGGCACAAAAACCTTAATAAAACCTAGCCAGGCCGGTAAAGCCTGGCTTTTTTTATGGCTTCGTTTTAAAACCATAAGCTATGGCAAAAACTATAAAAGCAGCACTTAAAGTGATACCGAAAGCTCAAATTTTAAAAATGTATGAGCTCATGTTAAAAGCTCGTGTCTTAGAAGAGCGACTCATTAAAATATACAAAACTGGAGAGGCTTATTTTTGGATTGGTAGCCCTGGTGAAGAGGCTTTTGGTGTGCCTTTAGGGATGCTATCTAAAAAAGGCCAAGGCCATAAATACGATTGGTTTCATATGCATTACCGTGCAACGCCAACAATGGTGGCTTTAGGTATGCCAATGATCGATTCAATTCGCCTCATCATGAATAAAAAAACAGATGTATGTACTGGAGGAAGAAATTTCTCAAATCACTATTGCTTCCCACAGTGGAATGTGGCCCCTGTCACTTCACCTATTGAGGTTCAGTACACTCAGGCTACAGGCACAGCTTGGGTTCAAAAAAGACATAAATCAAAAGGTATAACAATTGTTACTGGTGGTGATGCTGGCTCTGCTGAAGGAGACTTTGCAAGTTGTTTGATATGGGCTTCTCGTAAAGGGAAAGAGTTACCTATGCTTGTGACAGTACAAAATAATGGTTGGGGTATATCAACACCATTTGAAGGGCAGCATGGTGAAGAAAGTGTTGCTGACCGTGGCAAGGCTTTTGGTTTTAAAACACTTACAATAAATGGTAACGACCCGATAGAGTCTTATATTAAAATTAAAGAGTCGATGGATTATATTCGTAAAAACGGCAAGCCTGTTTTAATGGAAGCTATGGTTTCAAGATTAAGAGGCCATTCATCAGCAACAGGAGCTAACCTGATTGTTAATGAAGAGGACTGCTTAGAAAACTTTGAGCAGTTGTTATTGAAGTCAGATTTACTAACAGAGAAAAAAGCAAAAAAACTCAGAGACGATTTTGAAAAAGAAGCTAGGCAAGCTCAAGAGATTGTACGTACAGAAGAGGCACCAAGTGCTGACACAATTTGGGATAATGTTTTTGTTGATAACGAAAACGCTGACTGGAGGGCTTTTTAATGGCTAATATGGCACAAGCAATAAGAATGGCTCTTCATTTTTCTGAAGAAAACTTAGATGTTAAAGATATTTTTGGCCAAGATGTAGGCCCACCATTGGGTGGTGTTTTTACAGCCACTCAGGGCCTTAAGACGGCATGGAATGCTCCTTTAGATGAGCGTGGCATTATTGGTATGGCTTCAGGTATTGCGCTAACGGGCGAACGCTGTGTGGCTGAAATTCAGTTTTGTGATTATATCTTTAATACAATCGATTTATTAAAAATGGTGGGTAATACTTATTGGGCTACTAATGGTAACTATAATTTACCTATGGTTGTAATGACTCCTGTAGGGGCTGGTATTAGAGGCTCTTTGTATCATAGTCATAGCTTTGATGCGTGGGCGAGCCGTATGCCTGGCTGGAAAATTGTTATGCCATCAAACCCATTAGATGCTTACGGGTTAATGTTATCAGCTGTTGATGACCCTAATCCTGTTTTATTTTTAAAACCAAAAGCTTTATTAAGGGTAAGGGGCAGCGAGCTTATACCTGGTGAGCCTGACAATGAGAAGACGCTAAAAGAAATGATAGATGCGCCTATTGGTGACCGTTCTAAATGGAAGCCTAAATGGCCAAAGCTTGAAGATTACAGAGTAGAAATTGGTAAAGCAAAAACAGTTATAGAGGGTACGGACCTTACAGTAGTAAGTTATGGACGCTCGTTGCCAATGTGTGTAGAGGCTGCCAATGAGATGTCTGAATCTATTGAAGTGATCGACTTAAGATCTATTTACCCTTATGACTGGCAGGCTATTAAAGCCTCTGTAGAGAAAACAGGCCGAGTACTTTTTGTAAACGAAGACACTGAAGTGACTAATTTCTGTGAGCATTTAGCTTATAGGTGTACTCAAGATTTATTTTATAACTTGTTAGCTAGGCCTAAAGTGGTTGCTGGTAAAAACTTACCGGGTATTGGGCTTCATGCTAATTTAGAAGAGGCATCAGTGCCTCAAAAAAGTCATATCAAAGTAGCTATGGAAGAGGTACTCTCTGAAGTCCCTTAAGGGCTTTAAGTATTTAGGAGAAATAATGAATCAAGAATTTGATAAATATAAATTATATAAAGCATCAGTTCAGTCGACTGAAAACGATGTTGTTTTTTTAAGAGACACATATCGACAACTTAAAGGAAAAAAAGCAGAGTCTTTAGCTGAAGATTTTTGTGGTACATTTTCTATGTGTTGTGATTGGGTAAAGTTAGGCGACAACCATAATGCTGTGGGTATCGATTTAGATGCTGAGCCTATTGCTTATGGTAAAGAAAATTATCTTTCAAAACTGACTCCTGAGCAGCAAGCTAAAATTAAAATTATGGAAGCAGATGTAACAAAGCCAGGCCTGCCAACAGCTGACATTATTGTAGCTACTAATTTTTCTTACTATTTGTTTAAAAAACGTAATGAGCTACTAGCTTATTTTAAATCTGTACATGACCGTATGGGTGACGACAGTATGTTTTTAATGGACTGTTTTGGTGGAGAGCAGTGTTACTCTCCTAACGAAGAAGAAACTGAGCATGAAGGTTATAGGTACTTCTGGGATCAAGACACTTATGAGCCAGTAACTAATGAGGCTCAGTTTTATATCCACTTTCAATTAGATGGTGAAGCTAAGCGCGAAAGAGTCTTTAAATATGACTGGCGCGTGTGGACTATGCCTGAGCTGATCGAAATATTACAAGATGCAGGCTTTTCTAAAACTCATGTTTACTGGGAGCAAAATGACTCAGATGGTGAAGGTAATGGGGAATTTAAGCGTGTAGAGCGTGCCAACGAAGACTGTGAGTCTTGGATTGCTTACTTAGTTTCTGAAAAGTAGGATTTTTAAAGTTATTACATAAAAGCCATAGCTTAAAGCTGTGGCTTTTTTATTTTGTGAGCTTATGGTGTGGAGTTTAGCACATAGCTCAACCCTATGGCCGTATTTTTTTATTCTATTGTACAAGGCAAATAGGCATCGTTAGTATAAACCCATAAAACAAACAATAAGGAAAAAATTATGAAAATTGAAAAATTAGTTTCTGAAATGATGACAATGTCTGTAAAGGGCCGTTTATGGCACTGGTTAACTCCAAATGCTCAACACCATAAAGTATTCGAAGATTTTTTAAATCAAAACATAGTGCTTACAGATAGCTTTGTAGAGTCAGCTTTAGGTAACAGCATGAAGGTGGGTTTAGAGGAAGCCGTGGCGGTTAAAGAGGGTAAAGTGCCTAGCTACAGTATAGACGCCTCTAGAAAAGTTTTAGAAAGTTATAGGGATGAAGCTAGGAAAGCGCAGGATGATTTAGATATTTCTGATGAAGGTGCTAAAAATGAGCTGACAACAATTTTAGACGACGTCATCGAGCTTTGCTCTAAAACTATTTACATGCTTAGGCTTAAGTAGATTATGTCTGAAAACATAGGGCCTATTTTTAAAATTTTAACAGAAGAACAATATGCCGCTTTTAATGAGAGCGGTATTTTTGCTGGTTCTGAAATAGACATTAAAGATGGTTATATTCATATGTCTAAAGAGGACCAACTTGAAAGAATTTTAAATAAATACTTTGCTGGCCAAGACATAGTTATCGCTGAAATTGATTTTGAAGCTTTAAAATCAGAAATCAAATGGGAGCCGGCTTCTAATGGTGACTTGTTTCCGCATTTGTATAGGCCCTTACAGTTGTCTGAGGTTGTTTCTGCAGAGACACATAGTGTTTTATTAGATAGTTAATAAAAAAAGGCTTAGCAATCTGCTAAGCCTTTTTTTATCTTTAAGCTTTTGTCTTATAAAGACGAAGCTGATTTTCTTTTAATTTTCTTCCAGTTAACATGTGCTTTTGTGATAAGCGCAGCTCGCTCAGCATTCCATTTTTCTTGAATGCCTTTATCAAGGTTTAAGTAAAGTTTGCCATCAACAATTGCAAAAACATTAGGGTCAGTATGGAACTTCTTTTTTACTGCAACACCATAAGCACACCAACCATTAAAAGCAGGTACATATTTAGCTGGAGCCGCTTCAAATAAAGCTTTATTTTCTTTTGAAGAAAATAAGTAAGTTTGCTTTTTGTGTGTAGCTGCATGGTAACCGCTTCCACGTACTGCTTTATTTTCTGTGTGGTAAGAAACAGGGTCATAGCCACCAATTGCTGGTAATGCAGCGCTGTCTTTTGCTAAAGCAGAAAAGCTAAAGCTAGTAAGTAG
The DNA here is from genome assembly GCA_023299885.1 of Bdellovibrionales bacterium. Taxonomy (GTDB): domain Bacteria; phylum Bdellovibrionota; class Bdellovibrionia; order Bdellovibrionales; family UBA1609; genus JALZUS01. The sequence continues at coordinate 17,466 of JALZUS010000023.1, forward strand.
GGCAATAGTTATTGTGAGTAGTGTCTTTTTCATTATGTAATCCTTTGTTGTGTGCACCAGGGTGCTTTTGTTATCTATAGGCCTAGTCCTGCTCTCTGTTATAGCTAGCAGAAACCAAGGCCTTTACAGGTATTTGTGGGGTTTAGGGTACAAAGGTTACAAATATTTTTTTTACTAGTCTTATGTTGTGCCTGAGCTCAGGTTTGGCTTAGATTGTGTGCAGGTGATATGTATAAAAAATGGAGGTGGTAGAGGAATTCGAATCCCCGTAGATGGATTTGCAGTCCACTGCCTAGCCACTCGGCCATACCACCCCAAGAAGTATTGATAACATCATATGTAGCTTGGGTGGTAAAGCCATAATGCCCCAAAGACATAGTGTGGCCCTATTTTAGGCTAGTCTCTGCCTAGTTATGTATTTTTTTAATAGCCCTAAATGGCTCAATGGTATGATTTATAGCAAATTTGATATGTTTGTCTGTGATGACTTCTGAGGCTTCTATATCGGCTATGCTTCTGGCCACTTGAAGTAATGCTTTTTGTCTTCGGTATGAGGTTTTTAAATAAGGTTGATAAAGCTCTTTGTAGCTATCGTCTGTTAACTCTAGTAATTCTTTTTCTGAAAGTTTTGAGTTGGGTTTTTCTTGGTGCCTACTAGCTTGCGCAAACTCTTGGGCTTGTTTTATTTCTTCATAGATTTCTTTAAGCGGAATTGTGTTTTCTTCTTGTTGCCAGTTGTGGCTATAACTTAAAATAGCAAAGCGGTCTAAGAGGGGGCCGCTTAGTTTATCTATATAGGATTTGCAGCGGGTTAAACTCTTAGAGCATTTAATCCACTTGTCGGGCACAAGGTCGCCGCAAGGGCAAAGGTTGGTTGTTGCTAATAGTAAAAAGTCAGCTGGAAACTGACAGCTATGCCCAGAGCGGCTGACATTAATATAGCCTTTTTCAATGGGCTCTCTTAGGGCTTCTTTAACGACATCTTTAAACTCGAGTAATTCATCGAGTAATAAAGCGCCCCCATGTGCTCTTGATATTTCCCCTGGGCGAGGA
>JALZUS010000024.1 GCA_023299885.1 Bdellovibrionales bacterium
AAGAAGTCGGATATTCCAAGCGTAGACCTATCGTCTTTTGCCAAGAAATCAGATATCCCTAGCGTACCAAGTTATGATTTAACTCCATTTGCAAAGAAGTCAGATATTCCAAATGTTGATTTTTCTGCTTACGCAAAGAAGTCTGATATTCCAAGTGTCGATTTTTCTGCTTACGCTAAGAAGTCAGATATTCCAAATGTTGATTTTTCTGCTTACGCTAAGAAGTCAGATATTCCAAATGTTGATTTTTCTGCTTACGCAAAGAAGTCAGATATACCTAATGTAGACTTATCGTCTTTTGCAAAGAAATCAGATATTCCAAATGTTGATTTTTCTGCTTACGCTAAGAAATCAGATATTCCAAATGTAGACCTATCGTCTTTTGCTAAGAAGTCGGATATCCCAAATGTACCAAGTTATGATTTAACTCCGTATGCAAAGAAATCAGATATTCCAAGTGTAGACCTATCGTCTTTTGCAAAGAAGTCAGATATTCCAAGTGTTGACCTATCGTCTTTTGCAAAGAAGTCAGATATTCCAAGTGTTGATTTTTCTGCTTACGCTAAGAAGTCAGATATTCCGAATGTACCAAGTTATGATTTAACTCCGTACGCTAAGAAGTCAGACATTCCAACAGTTCCAAAGTTTGACCTAACATCGTTTGCTAAAAGATCAGATATTCCTAAGTATGACTTAACGACATATGCAAAGAAATCTGACATACCAGGTGATAAGGCTTCTGAGCTTAAAAGCTTAAAAGCAAGAATTGCAGAGCTTGAGGCAAAGCTTACGAGACTATCTTCTAAGCCGGCGGCTAAAGCTCCGGTAAAAAGAAAAGTAATTAAAGTTACTAAAAAAGTTACTAAAAAAACAGCTAAGCCAATGCCAAAGCTTAAGTATGATAAAAACGGGCTCCCTAAGGGCAAGATTACATCTTACCTTTCTATTAGTGGAATTAAGGCTTCGCGCACAGACAGAGACGACCTTAAAGAAATTAGTGGTGTAGGTCCGTTTATTGAGAAAAAACTCAATGCACTAGGTATTTATACTTTTGAGCAGGTAAAAGGCTTAAATAAAAAAGATATTAAAATGGTTACTGACGCTATTAAGTTTTTCCCAGGAAGAATTGAGAGAGATAAGTGGGTTGGACAATCAAGAAAACTTTTTAAGCAGTACTATAAATAGTCTAAACTGTTAGCTCTGTAATGAGCATTATTAATTATAATTTGAACCCTAAGCTTAAGATAAGGCTTGGGGTTTTTTTATGTTTTAGCGAGTTTGAATTTTTAGTTTAAGGAATGTTAGTTTAAGTATTATTTGGATTTAAAGTGGCGGAGAGGGAGGGATTCGAACCCTCGGATGGGTATTAAACCCATCGGCAAATTAGCAATCTGCTGGTTTCAGCCACTCACCCACCTCTCCGCAGATATAGTTTTGCTGAACACTGAAATTGCCATAATCAGTTATTATAATCAATAGACCTAAAGCGAAATTTAACTATTGTGCTTTAGGGTCTATTTGTAGTTTTCAGGAAAGAAGTGTCTCTCAACGACTTCAATTACTGTGTGGATTAGCTTAATATGTATTTCTTGCACACGGTCTGATGTATTTGCAGGCACTATTATTGGTATATCCACCATATCTTTCAGCTTGCCGCCAGACTTGCCCAAAAGTCCAATAGTTGTAATTCCGGCTTTCTTCGCAGACTCCACAGCTTTAATCACATTAGGGGAGTTGCCGCTAGTAGATAAGGCAACCAGACTGTCGCCTTTGCGGCCAAGGGCTTCAAGCTGCCTAGAAAATATATGGTCAAAGCCATAATCATTAGAAACACAGGTAACATGGCTTGGGTCGCCAAGAGCTAATGCGCCCATGGGCTTTCGGTTGTCTCTATAGCGCCCTGTGAGCTCTTCTGCGAAGTGCATGGCATCACAGTGGCTTCCGCCATTGCCACAAGAAAACACATTGCCATTAGCTTTGTAGGTATTGATAAGGGCCTCGCCAAACTTATTGCAGTTTGTAAGTAGCTCTTCTGAGGCTAGAAATTTTTCAATAGTTTCTCGTGCTTCTGTCATTGTGTGTTGCCAGATGTTTGGTGTGCTCATTGAGGGCTCCTTATACAAAATATTTATCTTTCGCCTTGATTTTTTATCATATGCTGTCTATCACCAAAAGCAGTTTATTAAATATCTTTGCGCGCCTGTAGCTCAGCTGGATAGAGTACCTGACTACGAATCAGGTGGTCGGAGGTTCGACTCCTTCCAGGCGCGCCAATTCTCACTGGCTATTCTCAATTTCATTACCTACAATACTTACTGTGAAAAATTATAAGAGTTCAGAGGCTGTATTAAATTCACCATTTTATATGGTGGTTATTGTGGCTATGGGCCTAATGGCTTATTTTTCAGGCTTGGGGCAGCTGATTATACCAGGAGTTGTGGGTGAGTTTACTGAAATCAGTAAGATAAGAGCTGCCTTTGAGACAGGTAACCTCGTCGGGGTTATAAAGCCTCTAGTGATTTTGCAGAAAAAAATATTTATAAGCTTTGTTGATAATTTTAATATTTATATTGTGCGCTACCTTAGCTTAATCGCTACGGCTTTGACCGCGGCCATTGTTTCATTTGGTGTTTATCGCCTTAACAATAAAAAACATTTAAATTTAGCAATTTTCTCTGGGGCTTTATATACATGTTTTTATATTGTCTTTTCTGAGGGTCGCCACTTTTCGCCAGCAGCCTATTCTGTTTTGTTTATGTCCATGGGCTTGTTGCCCTCAGTTGTCGAGAAGCGTTGGTACTTTTGGGTCTGTATAGCGGCCTCTATATGTTTTGGTGCCTCAGCTTTGGCGGCTAATTCAATGGTAAATGTTTTTCTGGGTCCGTTTTTATTATTTTGTACTTTTTATTTCACTAAAGATGCTTTTAACTCAAAACATCTATTTAAAAAGACCCTAATCTCTGTATTGGTAGGTTTAGTTGTTTTTGTGGTCGGCCAAATTATTTTAACCGGCACAAGTTTTCATGTTAACGAAGCAGCCTTTACAAGCTTTCTACAATCTTTAAACATAGGTCATGTCTTTAAAGGCTTTTATACGGGTCATAATAATATTTTTAAGCTTTGGCTGTCGCCTTTTTACAATGCAAGCTTTTTAGTTTTTCCGTTGGTAGGGTTTAGTTTATTTGCTTTCAAAAACAAAAGACTATTTTCTTTAAAAGAAAAGCAACTTTTGTTTTTGAGTTTACTCTATATTTTCTTGTGCGCATTTACAGTTACAAGAGATTTGTCTTTAGTTTATGTGCCTATGGTGCTTATTGCTGTTGTTTTTGGGAAAAACTACACGCGCATAGATTCTTTTTGGTTTAAGGCTCAGCATATAATAAATGCTTTAGTGGCTATTTTTTCTTTGTACTATGCCTATCAGTTTAATATTGGCTCTGGTGTATTGGCCTTTTCGCAAGAATTTCTTTTTATATTAATTGTTATTCCGCTGATGTCTGTAGTTGCAATACTGTCGCCGCGCTGGGACCGGTGGATTCTTGTACCAGTGACTTTCTTAATTATGACAGCTTTAACATTGGGGCTTAAAAATTTCTCAAGACCGTTCACTCCAAAAACAATAGGGACATTACAGAAAAAAGTTGTTTATGTGCCTAATGATTTTTCTTCCAGAAAAGAGCTTTATAGGTTTATTTTGCCAAGATCTATTATTAAAACTTATAAGGCCGAGGACGGTGACTATCTTAATGCTGCAAATGTTTTGCTAGACCGAGGCTTTTTTGTGGCTATGCCCCATGTGGGCCACCTAAAGCCGGCTGTGCGCGACGCTTTTGTTTTAGAGGTTCAGTTCTATTGGTTTCACAGGGGCGGGCTTTTAAATAGCTTGAAATCTCTTGTTTTTGATAAAAATCTTTTTGGCAAAGTTTACGTTCTTAAAAGAATAGAATAGTATTTACCTATGGAAATCAGATATTTATTTTTAAGAGTCGTATTGATGGTGGGATCTTTAGTAGCAGTCATTTATGCAATGAACTTATTGAAGCAGCCTGTGATGTCTGTGCCCCAGGTGAGGTCGGCTACGGTAATAAAGCTTCAGTCGCCAACTCAGGCAAAAGATAGTTGTGATGAAAAAACTGCACAAAAGGGTGTCTGTCAGTAGTCATTAGGCCCAGCTGTTGTTTAATCTCTGGGCAAATAATAAAGTTTAGTTCAATGGCTAGTTGCCTTAAAGGGGAGTTAGCTTGACAATAAGGATGGATTTTTACAAGATCCTATTTCTCGTTCAGGTGTAGCTCAGTTGGTAGAGCAGGTGACTGTTAATCACCCTGTCGGGGGTTCGAGTCCCTCCACCTGAGCCATTTAGTTTTTCAAGCTATGGCCTACTTTAAACAGTTTCATTCTGATACAGCAACACTTAAACATTATAAAATATTTTCCGATGAGGCAGCTATGGGAAAAAAAGGTTTTTCATTGATAGAGTTAATGGTAGTCGTTGCCATTATTGGTATTTTGTCAGCAGTGGCCATTCCTCAATTTCAGAAATTTCAGAGGAAGGCAGCCCAGGCTGAGGCAAAGGCCAACTTGTCTGCTATTTATACGGGGCAAAAGATTTTTTTTATTGAGCACAATACTTATTATGACAATATTTTTGCACTCGGGTTTAAGCCGGAGGGGAGCTATAAATACTTAATAGGCCATTTTGGTGACTCTTCGGGCGTTACCCAGCCGGCAACACTTCCTCTGTCAGCATATACGGTAAGCAACACTCTTAGGCATAACTGGGGGCTGTGTGGTGACAGCTATATTACACTTGAATTCAGCGGTGATATTAATGGTTATGGTCGTGATTGTGAGGTTCGGAGGCCACATGTACCAACGGGCGCGAGAACACCGACAACAGTTTTCCCTGCTTTTTTTATTACAGGTGCTGCTGCGGTTATCTCAGAAGATGATGGAAAGTATGACCAGTGGACCATAAACCAAAGAAAAGAACTGATTCAGACGCAGAATGGAATACTTTAATATTTTTCAAAAGTAAATCAGAAATAAAAAAAGCGAGAATTAACCTCGCTTTTTTTATTTAGTATCTATTAGCTTTTCTAGTAAGTAGCTTCTTCAATAATGGCCGCGAGATCACCTAGAGCTCTAAAAATACTGCCCTGTCTAAGGTTGTATTTTGCGTCTTGGGCTAAGCCGCGAATTCTATCTAGCTTGCGCTCATTTCTTTCACATCTATTTCTTTTTTTTGATTGAAACACAACGCCAGAGCTTTGCATGCACTCAACTTTATTTGACGAAAAGCTGATGCTTTCGCACGTGTTAAGAGCGCCTTGTGGGTATTCTTTATTTAGTGAGGCCTTAATGCACTCTACTGTGTAAGATGGAAAGCTGATTGTTCCACAAACCAGTGCAGCGCCGTCACTGATGTAACCTTGGCCTACAACTCTGGTACAATCTGCCTGATAGCTTGAAAAGCTGATATTACTACAAGTATAAATAGTTTCATTGAGTCTCCTTGGTTAATTAATTTTGTTTAGAGGAATCTATCATAAGGGCATAAATTGTAGGTGGTAAAAATAGGACACATGTAGAAGATACTAGAGTGTAAAAAGATTAGACGCTTTTAGTGTTGGGCTCGGCTTTTATATTAGACATGTCTATAGATTTTATAGGGTGATATTATTTAATTGGTGGACCGCCAGCAAATACTTTATATTGTTTTGTACATGAAATTTAAAAGCCTTCTAAAGCTAAGCCTTTCATTTTGTGTACTCTTTTTGGGTGCACAGTATTCGCTTGCGTCTTCTGGGTGTGCAGATTCGTTAGCGGCAAACATTGTTAAAAAGTATAACTCTGAAGACTCATTAAAATTTAATTTTACTCGCACGCAATTATCTAAATTAAAAGAAGCTTATCATCAGTTAAAAGTTCCAGACTTTGTGGCAGATATTTCTATTAATGAAGATAGGCCACTTAATGCAATGAAGGCTGTATCTAATCGCTTTGTAGAGACCTCTAAGGATGGCCTGGCTGTGTTTATACCTAATACACCCGTATATCACTTAGCGGCTCAATTTGAGCAGTATAGCGTTGAAAATCGTATTCACGAGTTAAAAAATAATCCTAATGGTTTAGCTCTCTCTACTTGGTTTATGCACCCTGGGCTAGCTAGTTATGCTGCTAAAAATGGGGCGCCTATTATTAGTGAAATCGAGTCTGAAGGGCGGCCTTATATAGCCTCTATGCTAGATTTAAACCCATCACATATTCCGCATCTAAAAGAATTAAAAAGACTTTCTTTAAGCCATATAAGTAGAGTTTATGGAGTGACAGAGCAAGACAGTGTAGAGCTCTTTTTTCATTTTCCCTACGCGCCTAAAACTGTGACCTTGCATTTGCATGTTAGGGTAAATCAAAAGACTTATGGTTTAGAAAAAGCTAAAAGCTATACTCTTGATAATGTAATTAACACTCTTGAGAGAAATGAAAAAATAGAAGACCTAATACTCTCAAGACAGTTACTTAATGATGGCTTATACACTAACCACGGCACAGCAGAGGGCCTCGTAAGAGAGATGGGTATCGGCGTAGTCAAAGAAGCTGTAAATCCTTTTATTGAAGATTAAAGGACTTCTGTAGGCTATCAGTGACCCATTGATAATCAGGTAGTTTCATCTTTTCGGGGCTATATCTTTCCCAGGCTAATTTTAAAATTTTCGTATTTGGATTATTGGTTTTTAAAAGCTCAATAATTTCTTTATGGGCTTTTAAAAAATCATTTTTGTTTCCAGTTTCGTACCAATATGTGTCTTCTAAAAAATAGCTAAAAGCAAAGCCATTATTAATGAGCTCGTAGATAAGCCCATCAAAAATATGAAACTCTTCTTGCTTGGGGAGCTTATCAAAAATTTTAGTAGAAAAAACATAGCAGCCCGTGAAGTGCTCAGGACTAGTTTCTTTTTCTTGTTGCTTTTTATGAATGGTTTTAATTAGGTTGTCCTTTGTCCACAGGGCTCTGTGTGCAAAGCTAGTGTCAGTGCCTTTAGATTGTGGCAGTGATTCACTCATGGACACGGTGGCCATAGTCACAAGCGCCTTATTGTTTATATGTGCAAGGGTCATTTTTTTAAGTGCGTTAATATCTTTAGGAAGCATCATTGTGTCTGCGTTAATAACTAAAAAGTGATCAACATCATTAAAAAATTTATATGTTTTTTTAATGCCACCACCACTATTTAAAAGCTGTGGCTCATGAGAAAAGCTAAATTTAAGATTAGTTTTTTTTGCGTACGTATTTATAGTTTCAACCA
>JALZUS010000025.1 GCA_023299885.1 Bdellovibrionales bacterium
ACTCTTTACACACCAACTTGCAGTATTTCCATAACACCGCAAAGCTCCCCTACAAAGATCTGTATATGTACATATCTTTAATGCGTTCAGCATATTGCGATGCTTTTCTTGATCCTGGTTGCTCTGAAGAAACTTTTTGCTCTACTAAATCTAACACCTTGGGGTCAAAAATAAATGCTGATGTTAACTCTCTTTGTACGTGTTTACCATCAGCTACAAAGTCACTAATAAACTCACACTTATCATCATCAGCCGATGGCGTTGTTTTAATCTCGACATGACCAGCACCAGTTTTAGAAGTTAAACTTTTGTAAACCATCACTGTTCCCTTAGGAAACAAACATCTATTGCCAACATTGCCTGGTACTCGAATGCGTTCTGTACCTCTTACTTTATCCCAAGTTGTTTTGTATGTGCCATTAGACTTTTTTACATATTCTTCTTTAACCATTCTCGCAAGCTCTGGGCTATAAGCTGAGTCATTAGGGTCCAGCATATCTATAATAACCTTATCATCAGGGCTTAAATTATTTATTTTTTTAAAGCCCTTAATAATGTTTTCTTTTACATCTTTTGCCTTAACACCAAGCCTAGTGTCTTTCGGTATTAAACCCATGGCTTCAAAACCTTTTCTTACATACATAAGGCATCGGTAAACAGACTTATCAGTTCTTTTACAAAGCCTCTGTTTGTTAGCTAGGCCCTGCCTTTTATTGTGCAAGCTCATACCTGATTTACCACCGCACTTCATATAACGTTTTTTTTGCAGGTCTTCTGCCGCATTAGCTCTCTCTTTGCTTCTTGCAAACCATTTGTTAGCTGGTGTTGCAATTGGAATTTGCCAGTTCTCATGAAAACCAATCCAATGAGAGCGGTAATCATAAACTCTATTTGACTGCATCTTCATAAAATCAACTAGGCCATTTATCATGGGGTGCATTTCAGTAAATGCTACTGAAAGCGCCATTGAAAAATCGCTATGACTAAAAACTAATTTATTTATAATTTCACTATCTTTAAAGTTAGTTGGTAAGTCTTTAATGAGTGCTGGTATTTCATTTTTCCATTCCCAACAAACATTTTCAGCACTACTTTCCCAAGCTTTAAACTTATCAACTACACTATGATAGTTGCCGCTATACCTTAACTCCTCTACTCGAGGGTCATTGCTATTTTCATCAAACATTACATTTGCAGCCCAACATCTTGCAGCAATTAAGCTCTTACTCTCTACAGCCTTAAAGCCTTTTGAACCAGCGCTTTCAAATTCAGGGTCAAAAAGCAAACCGTTAAGCAAAACTGTCTTTACAAAGTCTTGTCTCTTTTCCAGAGCTATTGTCCAGCCAGCATTAGCGATATGATTTACAGAGCCCCAAAGTTTGTATTTATTCTCCTGGGGCTTTTCAGACGAAATACTATAGTTTTGACCAATATCTAGCATTAAATCACGTATTGTATCAATTTTAATTATTGGGTTTACCTTAGACACACCATCAGCATAGGGACTGGCTCCGTATATTGTTGGCGGAAAGTATACTGGCTCTATACTAACAGCACTATACTTAGTGCCATCAAAGTTAAGTACTTGTTCTGAATTACAATTGATACTAATCACAGATCCCAATGGTGCTTTTAAAATTTTATAGGCCTTGTTTTCAACTTTTACACGCATATTTATATTACGCTTAAGCATAACTAAAACATTACCCTGGCCACTATCACAATGATTACCCGCTGCTGTACTTGCTGCCGCAATTGTTCTTTCAGAAGCCTCATTGCTCAAGTCATTTTTTGTATACTTATAACCAGCGTAGCCAAAAGCACTCATAATCAATAAAAATAAAATATTTTTCTTAATCAGTTTCATCAAAAAGTTTATCGGAACCTTAATAAAAAATATTTAGCCCTTACAAAATTCTCATAAATCAGCCATAGCCAGACCAAAAACCAGCCTCCGCCTAGCGCCCACCCCTACCAATAGCCCCAAAACCAACCACCAGGAATTTCTATCCCGGTAGGCTGCCATCACAAATTTGCTATAATTAATTAATCAGCCAAGGAGTGCCCATGAGTAAATCCATTACCTATAAAAACCTCGAAGACTTTAATATGCCACTCAATACTAGCAACTATGAATCTTGGCTTGATCATACAAAAACTCAACTTGTAAAAGAAATTATTAAGACAAGAAAAAAGTTAAAGCTTTCTCAAACAGCTTTAGCAAAGCAGCTCAACACCACTCAATCTGTTATTAGTCGCCTAGAGGCTGGCGCCACAAATAGCATAACGCTAGATTATTTAATGAAGATTGCTACCCAGCTTAATATTTGCTCGACAGTAAAAATAAAAATTATAGATGACGGTCCAAGTCTTTAACAGAACCCTTCTTTTTAAACTACGGCTTTTATATCTATGATAAGAATATCAATGGGCCGCCTATAAAGACTAAATGCATACCCATAAAATTATAATTGCATAAAACCCCTATAAAGCAGAGGCCACCACAAAGCCTTTTTGCTTTACTTTACTATTTACCATTTTTGGTATATACTAAAAAGGAGAGGTTTTTGAATTTTGAATGGGATACAGAAAAAAACAAAGCCAACAAAATAAAACATGGCTTCTCTTTTGAAGAGGCTTTACATATTTTTGCGGACCCCAATGCCATCGAAATCTATAACCAGATCCACTCTCAATCAGAAGATAGATACAAAGTGATTGGGCAGATTCAATCTAAAGTTTTTGTTGTAACCGTGATCTACACAGAGAACAAAGAGCAGCTTCGCCTCATTAGTGCTAGGAAGGCAAATCAAAAAGAAAGGAATGCTTATGAAAAACAAAAAAGATGGTTTTGACCTAACCAAGGCAAAAAAAATACCTTTAGAAAAAAGAAAGCTTCTTATTGAGGCTGCCGAAAAAAAACTAGGAAGACCCCTAAAGCCACCTCAAGAAAAACATAAGCCCATCTCAATAAAACTTCATCCAAAAGTTTATGCATGGGCAAAATCAGAGGCTGAAAAAAGAGATCTTGGCTACCAAACTATTATTAATGAAACACTTTTAAAACTAGTCACTAAAAAAAGTTAATACCTACTTTAGTGGCTATGCCACTCAGGGTGACGCTCTCTTAAAATATTATTAAGCAAAATGTCTTCATCTTTAGGGCAAGTCAGGTCGTAAGCATGGCTTACAGAACGCTCTGCAGGCGCAACATCCAGCATATCACGCATTGCTGGCACATTAAGACTTATAGCTTCTTTTACAGATTTATCACTTGGGTAATGACTTGTACCTATTTCAAATAAAAAGGCCCAAACACCATGCTCCCAATAGGCATAGTCTACAAAGTTACCAGCAACAAAATAAAGTAAGTCGGCAGCTGTCCCAATTTTATAATTATTTTTTTCTGAACCCAGCTCAGCCATAGCAACAAAGGTGTCATGGTCATTTGTGATTTGCTCGTAGTTTACACTCCAAGGGTAAGTAATAACATTACCGTAAGTATGTAATGTGAGTGATGCCGATATATTTTTTTCTACCAAAAAGTCAGCTAATAACTTTGTTGATTTTAACTGGAAAGGTTTGTTGTCGTCATCTTTAGGCTCTTTACTAGTACTTGTATCATGGCTACCGCAAGGGCCAGGGTAATCACGATTTGGGTCAATAAAGTCCTCTCGCCTAGTGTTTGTATTGTAGCCTGTAATATTTAAGGCCGGCAAAACATAAACCGTCCTACCCTCTAAAGGTTTTTTGGCAATGCTTTCAGCAAAGGCCATAGCTACTTCGACAGAGCCATACTCATTCCCATGATGACCGCCCACAACAAGCTGATGACTTGTTTCTTCAGCCTTAGGATCTGTTACTTTTAAAACATATATAGTTTTATCTTTATCATTAGTACCTAACTCAATTATTTCTGAAGTGTCTGGATACTTTTCTACCAAGTCATCAAGCCTGTCTAAAACCATTTGATATCTGGCTGCAACGCCATCTACAAGTTGGGCATGAGATACGTGACCAGTAAATAGCGGCCCAATAAAACAAAAAATAAAACTCAGTAATATACGATTATTCATAACACTCCCCTAGCATCAGCCTGGGATAATATATTAACTCTAGTATCTTTTTATAAAAATGCTTTAGATAATAGCAATTGTAATTAGTACATTAAGGTTTTTGAGTAGGGCCAGTAAAGACAACAGCATTTAATAATATTTTGATTCATCAATAGCCGTATTGATACCAAACTCTTGGTTTTCGCTAATTTGCGACTTCTGTCTTTTTTTATTATTTCTTTGCCTTACAAAGGCTTTAAGCCTCTCTTTATGTTGGCGTTTTTTTTGAGCTTCATATTTTAAATACTGGCTTTCGTATTTTTCTGTATTTGATTTTTTATTACGGCCTTCTCTAATAAACTGCCTACGTCTTTTTTCTTGTAAAATTTCTTGCTGTTTATTTTTACGGCTCTGCTCTTTTGCTGCATATAATCTTTTGCGCTCTTGCTGTTTTTTGTGCTTTTGGTGCTTATAAAAATCAGCAGCTCTTTGCGACTCACTGTAAGAAAAAGCCGGAGACACAATGCAAATTACTGAAAGGCTCAGCATCAATGCTTTAATTTTAGGATAAAAGCTCATAAATCTATGATAATGCACAGGCTACTAGCTAGCAAAGTATAGCCATCCTTAAGGTTAGGGCGTATTATTCTTTTAGTCTTTTATTTGGCCTTTTAAAGGGGAACCTATGGAAATTATATTTGAATTACTCGCCTTTGGACTCAAAGCACTTGTCGTGGTTGTTAGTATTGCTGCCATACTTATGCTTATCTTTGGCTTAGCTCTTAAAAATAGCATACAGCCACCTCAAACTCTTATTAATGTTGAAGACCTTAATACTAAGCTTAATAAAAACATTAATGTTTTAAAATCAAAAGTGGGCCTAGCTAAAGCCGTTAAAAAAGATGTTAAACAAAAAGCTAAGCAAGCTAAAAAAGAAGCTAAAGCTTCAGTAAAAAAATCTACTATTTATGTTATAGATTTTGATGGCGATGTTAAAGCCTCTGCAGTTAAGCAACTTCGCGATGAAGTGACCACTATAATAGGCGCTGCAAAGCCCGGCGTAGATAAAGTTTTAGTCAACATAACAAGCCAAGGCGGCATGGTACATACTTACGGACTTGCTGCTTCACAATTACAAAGATTTAAGTCTAATAATATAGAGCTTATAACTTCTATCGATAAAGTAGCTGCTAGTGGCGGATACATGATGGCCTGTACAGGACAAACAATTATATGTGCACCTTTCGCTATTGTTGGTTCTATTGGGGTTGTGGCTCAAGTGCCAAACATACATAGGCTTTTAAAAAAGCATGACGTAGACTACGAAGAAATCACTGCTGGAGAATACAAGCGAACTGTTAGCATGATGGGTGAAATCACTCCTGAAGGTAAAAAGAAGTTTAACGATCAGATCCAACAAACACATGATCTCTTTAAAAGTTTTGTTACAGAAAACAGGCCAAGCTTAGATATCTCTCAAGTAGCTACTGGCGAATACTGGTACGGCTCTCAAGCAAAAAGCTTAGGCTTAGTTGATGAGCTCATGACGAGCGATGAATTTATCTTTAAAAACAGAGATGCATTTAGGCTATTAAAAGTTTCATTAAAAGAAAAAAAGAAACTTGGAGACAAACTTTCAAAGCTTGTTGAAATGACAGTATCAAATACTGTAGAGGCTACTGTTGCAAAAACGCGAGAGCAGCTCACTAAAAGACTAAATCTTTAATTTTCAATATCAAATATAAATAGAGAAAAAGTTTCGGCGAGTTCATTGGCGCGATACTTTGCGCGCGTAGCACATGCAAAGTTATAGTGCCAATGCATGTTTGAGTGTAGAAACTCTTGTCTCTATTTATATTTGATATTGAAAATTAAAGATTTAAAACTATTTGAATTCGAATTTTAAAATTTCAAACTCGCGCTCTTTTGCAGGAGTTGCAAACTCAACAAAGTCGCCTTTTTTCTTTCCAATAATAGAACGAGCTAAAGGTGAAAATATAGAAATCTTACCTAACTTAACATCAGCTTCATCTTCGCCAACAATCTGGTAGTTTACTTTTTTATCTGTATCCATATCTAAAAGCTCTACATGAGCTCCAAAAATAATTTTATCTGATTCTAAACTAGACACATCAACAACTTCTGCTGCTGCAAGCTTACCTTGAACATTATTAATGCGAGCCTCGACCAAAGCCTGCTTTTCTTTTGCAGCATCATACTCAGCGTTTTCACTGAGATCGCCATGGGCTCTAGCTTCTTCAATGGCTTTAATTACACTTGGGCGCTCTACGCCTAGTAAGTTTTTTAGCTCTTCTTCAAGCTGTGCTTTTCCAATTAAAGTTATTGGGCTTTTATCACTCATATTTTTCTCCATAAAAGACGATAAGAAGCCAGAACTATATATTGATAAGTTTACAATTGGCAATTAGAAATGGTGCCTGAAATCTAATTTAGGGATATAAGAGCTTTCAAGTAGCTCTAAATCAGGTTTCAGACGCTTAATATCAGCATGGGAAGGCATAAATAGACATGAAGCTTAATAGCTCAAACACAGCAATTATTAAAAGATTACTGATTGGTCGTAAAAATAGACCTCTGCGTAGCCTTTTATCTAAAATTGAACCTGTAGAGCTAGCCTCACTATTTGGAATCCTTAATAAGCGCGAAACAAAAGTTTTTATTGAGTCCTTAATCTCTTTAAACAAAGCGGGAGACACTTTAGAAGAAGTCCCCGAGCAACAATTACATGATATTTTAAACACACTCGATGCTGGCCAACTTTTAGAGGTTGTTAAAAAAACATCTATTGATAATGCCGCTAATTTTTTAAGCCTAGTTAATAGCAGCGATAAAGATGAAGTTCTTAAAATTTTAGAACCCTCTCAATCTGAAAAAATTAAACTTTATTTAAGCTACCCAAAAGACTCTACCGGGCGAATGATGCAGACCTCTGTATTTAATGTACCACTTGAAGGTAATGCCGGAGAAGCTTTAGACAAGTTGCGAGCAAAAGTTCAAACTGATTCTATATATTACATTTATTGCACAAGCTCAGAAAACCAATTAGTAGGAGTTGTGTCATTAAGACAATTAGCAACAGCGCCTCCAGAAAAACCACTCACTGAATTAGTTAAGCGCGATATTGTTACAGTAAAAGCAACAGACACCCAAGAAGAGGCCGCTCAACTTATTAGTAAGTACGACTTAATTGCACTCCCCGTTATTGGCAACAACAGGTCACTATTAGGGGCCGTAGCTGTAGATGACATCTTAGATATTATCCAAGAGCAAGCCACTGCAGATATTTATGCTCAGGCCGGCTTACAAGAAGATGACCGTGTTTACACCTCCGTCAAAGAAAGTGTTAAAAAGCGCTTACCCTGGATGTTTCTTAATTTATTTTTAGCAGCAGTAGCCAGTTCTGTTGTGAGCTTATTTGAAGAAACCATGAGCCACCTCATTATTTTAGCTAGCTTAAAAAATATTGTGGCTGGCATGGGTGGCAACACAGCCATTCAAAGTTTAACTGTTGTTACTCGTGGGTTAGCCACTGGTGACTTTAACTTTATCTCTAAAACTAAGGCCTTTTTTAAAGAGCTTACAGTGGGTGTTACTATTGGAATCATGACTGGCATAGGCGCGGGGATACTCACCTATATCTGGAAAGGCAACCTCATGGTGTCTTATATTATTTGCGCCTCTATGATACTCAATTCTATTGTTGCCTCTAGTGCCGGAGCCTTTATTCCAATGGCTCTCAAAAAGTTTGGTTATGACCCTGCCACAGGTGGCGGCGTTTTAGTCACCATGATTACTGATATCTTTAGTTTCTTTTCATTTTTAGGCATCGCAACGATTGCGTTAAAGTATTTCGCCTAAGGCCTAGCACCTAAGTAGAGTTCTCTCTTTTTTGACTCAATAATTAGGCCTTATTTACCGAAGTAGAATTATGCTAAAAAGTCCTGACATCAGCCAAATAATAACTGCAATTAAAGAAGCAAAGTCTATAGTTTTAAGTACACACAGAGAATGTGATGGCGACGGCCTTGGAGCCATATTAGGCCTTTACCATGCACTAAAAACTTTAGATAAAACAGTACGAGTTTTATGTGTTGATGAGATTCCAAAGAAATATCATTTTTTAAATACAAAAAAATATGTTGAAGTCTTTGAAGGCACTCATACCCCATTAGAAAACCATGACCTTACTTTAATCTTTGACACTAATGACTCTAGGCTTATAGAGCCACTCTATTCAAAGCTAAAAGAAACAAGCAACAAAATACTTTTTGTAGACCACCACCCTATCTTAGATAGCGGCCCACAACCTACAGAGGGATCACTAGTAGATACTAACATGGCCAGCACAGGTGAAATTGCATACTTCATTATAAAAGCACTTGATATACCCATAAACGAAACTGCGGCCGAAGCCCTTTATACAAGTATCGCATTTGATACTCAATTTTTTAGATATGTAAAAGGCTCAGCTAACAGTCACCTTATATGTGCAGAGCTCATAGGTCTGTTAAAAAACCCAGAGCATATCCATCAAGAGCTTTTCTCAACCTACTCTTTAGGGAAAATGTCTTTTTTAGCAATGGCTCTTAACAAAATAGAATACTATGCCAATGGCCGTATTGCTTGCCTAGAGATAAGCTTTGAAGATCTTAATAAAAACAACATAGAGCCTGATGACACTAGAGATATTATCGACATGATAATGAATGTGAAACAAGTTAAGGCGGCTTTACTTATAAGAGAAGATGCTAAACATTTTCACCGCTTAAGCTTGCGAGGCAAAGCTGGAGTTAGCGTACTCCACGTGGCCGAAGCTGTCGGCGGAGGTGGCCACTGCAATGCTGCCGGGGCCTACCTTAGAGACAATATAAAAGAGAAAAAGAGCTTCATCTTAGAAGAGCTTACAAAATTATTATAAAACCTGTACGCATATAAATATTGCATGCGCAGCATTACTGGCCCCTAGTCCAAAGACGGAAGCAAGGTCTGTTGGTAATCTAATTTTTATGGACTCTGTTTACGACATTATATTTTCTAGCAATTCAAATAGCCCCAATAGAAAAATTCGTTTTACAGAAAAAACTATTAACATCATTGCTATGACTGGCTTTTTAGTTTTTGCTTTGTTTGTAGGTATTGTTTTTGACTACCTCTACTTAAAAGACCAAGTAACCAATTTTGAAATTACTGAAGTAGAAAACAAAAGATTACAAAACCAATATAATGAAACCTTAGTTAAGCTTTCAAGTGCACAAGTAACATTACAAAAAGTAGATAGCACTACTCAAAAGATTAACAGAATAACAACTCAGCTTAATAACAAAAAGCTTCTTTATAAGCTCATACCTTCTGCTTACGAAACTCAAGATGCTGTTACTCCAGAGGAACTTGCCTCCTCACCACTTTATTTAGATCAAAAGCCTAAAAGTGACTTACTAAAACATGAAAGTTTATTTTTTAAAAAGCCGTTTTTAGCAGACCACTATGCCGACAAAGAATTTGAACTTGGCTATGATATTACGGCACAAACAGAGACAGCCCTTTTCCAAAGCCAAAGCATAGAGCAAGAGGTCTTGCAGCAATGGGCCAAAATGTCTGAGCAAAAAAATATCTTACAAGCCACCCCAATTATTAAACCTGCTGAAGGCTGGTTTTCTTCAAAATACGGGCACCGAAAAGACCCAATGACAAAGCGTCGTAAAATGCATTCGGGGCTTGATATCGTAGCTCCAAGAGGCACACCCATTAAAGCCCCTGCTGATGGCAAAGTAAAATTTGCTGGATACAAAGGTGGCTACGGAAAAGTAGTTATTATTTCTCATGGATATGGGCTAGAAACACGTTTTGCACATTTATCAAAAATAGTGGTTAAAAACGGTCAGTACGTAAAGCGCTATCAAGTACTGGGCGGCATGGGTAGCACAGGCAAATCAACAGGGACTCATTTGCATTATGAGGTGCGCATTAAAGGTGTTGCCGTCGATCCAATAAACTATATATTGGAAATATGACAACCCTAAGTGTTAACGTAAATAAAATAGCTACTTTAAGAAACGCCCGCGGAAGCAATGTCCCAAATCTTTGCAAGGTTACGGCAGACCTAATAAGTTATGGCGTAAAAAGTATTACCATACACCCAAGACCAGACGAACGCCACATTAAACGTAATGATGTTTATGAACTATCAAAACTTATAAAAACTCATAACACTTCTACATCCGAAAAAATAGAGTTTAATATTGAAGGCTACCCATCCACTGACTTTATAAGCTTAGTCTCTGAAATTAAGCCAGATCAATGCACTCTCGTCCCTGACGGACCAGATGTTATAACTTCAAATGCAGGCTGGGACTTTGAAGCTAACAAAGACTTTTTAGTAAAAATATGTAGCTCCTTAAAAGCAAGCGACATCAGGAGTTCACTCTTCTTAGATCCCTTCACTTTTGATACAACTCAAAAAGAAGCTTTGAAAAAAATTGCGCCTGACCGAATAGAGCTCTACACAGAAAGCTATGCAAAAGACATTAGTACACTTAAAAAATACAAAGCTGTTGCAGAAGAAATACTTACTTTAAATATTGACCTTAATGCCGGCCATGACCTCAATTTAGAAAATATTCATCTTTTTGCAACGACGATCCCTAACTTAAAAGAAGTCTCTATTGGACATGCCTTAGTTTGCGAGTCTTTATACAAAGGCTTTAAGACTGTTATTGATAGCTATCACCAAAAGCTTACTCATGATTGAAATTAAATCTATACCTATTTTTAAAGACAATTATGTGCACGCACTCATACAAGGTAACGACTGTGCTGTTGTTGACCCTGGTGATGCAGCTCCAGTTATAAAGTATTTAACAGCCAATAATCTTAACTTAACAACCATATTAATTACTCACCATCACAATGACCATATCGGCGGTGTAGAGAAACTAAAAGAAAAGTATGGCTGCAAGGTTATAGGACCATCCTACGACAAAGACAGGATAAACAGCTTAGATGTACTAGTGAGTGAGGCTGATAACATTAATGTCTTTGGCCAACAGGCCACTGTTATGCATACCCCTGGGCACACCTTAGGACATATTTGTTACTACTTTAAAAACATTAAAACTTTATTTTGTGGCGACACCTTATTTAGCATGGGATGTGGCTATTTATTTGAAGGCAGCCATCAACAAATGTGGGAAAGCCTTTCAAGACTAAAAAGATTACCAGCTGATACTAAAGTTTATTGCACTCATGAATACACACTTAATAATTTAAAGTTTGCGCTTAGTATTGATGCTAATAATAAATCGCTTATAGAGTTTGCAGATTTAATTCAGAAAAAGCGTGACTCTAATGAGTTTTCTGTGCCTTCATTATTAGCTACAGAAATAGAGCTTAATCCATTTTTAAGGGCTAATTCAAAAAGCCTTAAAAATCAGCTAGGGCAGCAAAACCTCTCAGATGCGGATTTTTTTGGGCACATAAGAGAGCTAAAAAATAACTTTTAAGGGCCAAAAACCATAACTAGGCCTCAAGTACCTCTATATAAGAATACAGAGCACAGGGCCCAGCTAAATCATATATGGGCCGTTGACCAAACCTACAAGTCTATGTGATAAATAGCTCTTGATTTTGATTGTGGAGGTCTATTATGGCTAAGAAAAAAGGTAAAGTAAGAATTATCACTCTAGAGTGTACTGAAGCTCGTGGATTAGGAAAACCACCTTCTCGTTATACAACAAAGAAGAATTTCCAAACTCACCCAGAGCGCCTTGAAAAGAAAAAGTACAACCCGTTTTTACAAAAGCATACTGTACATAAAGAAATTAAATAGTTTCGGTACTATTTTTTCGAATAAAAAAAGCCAGTTTTATAACTGGCTTTTTTTTGGCTCTTTTATAGCCTGTTAGATTAAATAATTTTTAAAAGAAAAGAGTTTCTACACTCAGACATGCATTGGCACTTTAACTTTGCATGCGCTACGCGCGCAAAGTATCGCGCCAATGAACTCGCCGAAACTTTTTCTTCTAAAAATTATTTAATCTAACAAGGATATACGCAATACTCGCCTATGCCTAAAAAGCTTTCTACTTTTAAACTGGCTCCGCCCACTAAAAAACCATCAATGTTTTTTTGCTCGCCCAAAATTTTTGCGTTAGCTGGCTTTACACTGCCTCCGTATAAAACTTTAGTACTTTCAGCCATTTCATCTGACATTAACTCTAGCAAATAAGACTTAATAAATTCATGCGCGCTGTTGGCTTGCTCTGGCGTTGCCACTTCACCTGTGCCTATAGCCCAAACAGGCTCATAAGCAACAATAGGAGCATTGGCAAAAGTAATACCCTCTAAGCCTTCTTTAAGTTGATTTTGTAGCACATCATTAGTTATGCCTTTTTGGCGCTCTTCTAAAGTTTCACCTATACAGATTACAGGGCTAAGACCCACCCTTATTGCCGTTTTAATTTTTTCGTTCACCTGAGCGTTTGTTTCATTATAAAGGCTACGTCTTTCACTATGACCTATTAAAACATGAGTTGCGCCAAGCTCTTTACTCATGGCCGCTGAGTTTTCACCTGTAAAGGCGCCACTGTCATTTGCTGAAATATTTTGAAAACCAAAGCCTACAGCACTATCTTTAAAAGCTTTGGATAAACCTACAAAGCTTATCGCCGATGGAAAAATAAGTGTTTGAGCCTTTAAGCTATCAGAAGCTTTCTCAAGATACTCTAGAGCGAATTTTTCAGCCTCATGTGGCCCTTTATTTAATTTCCAGTTTCCTGCTAAAATTAATGACATACCTAACTCCTCTACTTTTCTTTTTATACAAGCTCTTCTATTTTATCGCACAGGTTAAAAAACATTTGAGACTCTTCACTGTTTTTATCAGAAACTACAGTCGGCACACCCGCCTCACTCATTAAACCAATGTTTCTATAAAACGGTAATTCAGCAAGCTTACTAATTTTTTTTGTTTCTAAAAATCGGTTTAAATTACCACGAGGAAACAAATCAATTTTTTCTTCTTTACCAGGCTCTTTTAAATAAGCCATATTTTCTATCACACCCAATAAAGGCACATTTACTCTTTCAAAAAGATCTATTGCTTTTTGTGCATCAATTAAAGCTAGGTTTTGTGGAGTGCAAACTACGATAGAACCATTCACAGGTATCTTTTGTGCCATAGTTAAGGCGATATCTCCTGTGCCTGGCGGCAAATCAATAAATAAGTAATCAAGATCACCCCACTCTACATCCCTAAAGAACTGGTCCATAGCTTTGAAAAGCATAGGGCCACGCCATACAGCCGCAGAGTCTTCTGGCACTAAAAAGCCTATACTCATGACACTAACCCCATAACGCTTAATAGGGATGATTTTAGAGGCATCATTGACCATAGGTTTTTGGTCTAATGCTCCAAAGAGCCTTGGCTGGCTTGGGCCGTAAATATCGGCATCTAATAAGCCTACTTTTTTACCACGGCTAGCCATAGCAGCTGCAATATTAGCTGAGATTGTACTTTTACCAACTCCACCTTTTCCGGAGCCAATAGCGATTATTTTTTTAACACCTTCAATGGGTGCTTGCTGATCAAATGGGTTCATAACTGGAAATTAGCACAGAAACAGGCTGCGGTGCCAGGCCCTATTTACGGACGCATTGTATTATTATAGCATTATTTCATGAGCCAAGACGTCCTTAGAGTGATCATTAAATACTTTGTTATTTTTGGATTTTTTATAGTCATCCCATTAGTTATTTTTATGTCTAAAAAGCCTAAACAAAAAAAAATAACCTGGAAAAATAACCCTAATGGGCCCTCCAACTTTAATAAAAGCTCTCAAACAGCAGGCAATAAAAATAGCATTTCCGTTAACCTTAAAAACGAACCACAAGAATACATAAACTGTCACTTTACATACAATGGTAAAACTTATGATGCTTATGAAGTATTGGGAGTCCCTGCCGGAGCTGATGCCCAAGCTATTTCTAAGGCTTATAGAGCTCAATCGATAAGTTTTAAAAATAAAGAGCTTTTGAGCAAAGCCTATGAGTCTCTAAAACCTTAAATCTCTGACATTTTACGGCAACATCTCAAAAACATATACAGTTTTATAGCTCTTCAAGAGTATCCCTATAAATTTAACCTACTGATATTACACATGTTTTAAAAGCTCCATTCATTTATTTTTTTAGGCACTCGTATTGCTTTAAGTTAGGTAGAAAATACAAAACAAGGAGAACGTATATGAAAAAAATAAATTTAATAGTGGGCCTATGCTTTTTAGCAAGCTCAAGCTTTGCATCAGATTTTGATGCTAATCTAGATGCAAGCCTAAAAGAGGCTTCAGCACAACTTGAAAGCGTAAAGTCTTATGTTTCTGAGCATAAGCAAACTATTGAGGCCCAGTGGGTACTTAATAACATTATGCTTAATGAAGTTGAAAGAATGAAGTCAGTAAGTGATGCTAGCGCACCTTATATAAAAATTGATGGCAAAGATAAAGGCCATTATTTCACAGCATCAGCATCTGCACTTGTAGCTTTATCTTTAGCTACAGCAACACCTATTGTTAGCATAAAAAAACTTAGGAACATATGGTCTTCTGCAGAGTCTCGTGCCACCTATAAAACACATAGCAAAGACTTAAAGGCTTACAGACAAGCTAGAAAAGGTCTTGATAAACAAGTTAAAAATGCACAGAAATTAAGAGCTAAAGGTAAGTTAACAGGCAAAGAGTCTTCAGCAGTCGCACTTAAAAATGCACAAGCTCAACAAAAGCTAGCTCATAGTAAATATGCTCTAGATAGCTATAAAAAGCCTAAATTAAGAATTACTAGAAATATTCTTAATAAAGCCACTCGAGGCACAGTATTAGTTGCAGGCGCAGGCGCTGCTGTATACGCAACAACTGCTGCTGTTGTTATTGCTGTACCAAGCATTGGTCAGAACTATATTGATAATTTAAATTCTGAAATCAACAGACTTGAAACACTATTAGAGACTGCAGAGTAATCCATAATGTTTAAAGAAATAATTATTCAAACTATAAGAAAAGCTGCATTAGCGGCTTTTCTTGTTTTGCTTCCGCTAACCTCTTTTGGTTACGAGCATGATCTTGGATTATTTATTTCTGAAATAGAACAAGAAGTAAAAAGTTTTGATGATGAAATACACCAAAAACTTTATGACTACAGGATGGAAGTTGAAAAAACATCCTACGATACTACCCTTAAGCTTTGTGAAGGCTACAGAAGAGCTGAAGACCTTTCCAAGCTAATGATTAAAGCTAAATTGCCTATAGCTCTAAAAGGTTTAGCTCCTAAACCTACTGGACCCGCTAAATACCATGGCAAGTACATGTACACAGCGATTCAAGCAGGCAATGAGTGGAGAAAAGTAGCCTACCAAGGCGCTAAGCAATCGATTTCTAATATTGGCGGACTGAAAGCTAATTATATAGATGCAAAAAATATTGGTTTTTTTGAATTTGAATCTTGGTTTGATTCTTTACATGCAATGTACCTAGTCAATTCGACTGGATTTTTAATGGGTGCTATGCACTGCCTTGAAATGAATATGATGGAAATGCAAAGCCAAAGAAAAATTAGTCGCTTTGCTGCTATGGTTACTCTTGTAGACAGAGAGGCTAGCCTTGCCGGGCACGCGGCCACATTTTGGACCGGCGGAAAAATTATTAGCATTATGGCAAAAGGTTTATTTAAAATTGCTGCAAGACCAACTGCCAAGGTGATGTCGCATATTACTTCGCGAGTAAAACTACCTTCTTTTATAGCTAAAAATAAAAAAGCTTCTTTTTATACAGTTGCAGGCATTTTTACATCTTACTTTACATACAAAGCCTTAAAGAAAAGAAAAATTAACAATGAAGCCGGGCAAGTAGCCTCTGATGCTTTTGATCAAAATTCTGAATCTACAATTAATAGAAAAAGACGAAATCGCTTTTTAACCTTAAAGAGTAGTTTTGAACTGTACTTAGATTTAAAAAACAAAGAAGCTTTACTTGAAGAAAGCTGTGGCGATTGCATCAACCATTACATGCCACTTGAAACTTATATCTTAGAAAATTTTGACGATTATTTTGTTAATGAGATGAAGCAAGATAAAAAAGATTTAGAAAAAAAACCTCACCTTTTACAAGACGAGGACTTTAATTTTTATTATAAACTTTTAAATGAAAAAAGCGGGTTTTTACCTGTTATTCAACATTTCTTAAATAAAGAAAATACAAATAACTAAGAGTCTACATCGCCTTCATCAGGAATAACTTCTAAAAATTCAGCTCTTAAGGCTTCTATACCTGGTAAGCTTTGGCCCATTAAAAACTCGAGAGCAGCTCCCCCGCCTGTCGAAACATGGTCCATATACTTAGCATAACCAGATTTGGCCGCAGCCGATGCTGAATCACCACCGCCAACAACTACAAAACTATCAATTTCAGATAGTATTCTAGCCATTTCAAAAGTACCTTCTGAGTACTCTTTGGTTTCAAAGGCTCCCATAGGTCCATTCCAAAAAACAGTTTTTGCCTTACTTAATACTTTTTCAAAGCTTGCAATTGTTTTTCTACCAATATCAATAGCCATAAAACCATCATCAATCACTTCTGACATTTTTAATGATGATGGGTCTGCAAAATCTCGTACCATCTTATGATCGACTGGCAAATGCATGACTTTGTTTCTAGCCTCTAAACGGTCTAATAATTTTTTTGCAAATTTTAACTGAGATTTCTCTACTAAGCTTTCACCTACAGGCACACCTTGTGCTGCTAAAAATGTGTAAGCCATTGCTCCACCAACGATAAAGCCGTCTACTTTGTCCATAAGGTTTTCTATTAAAGGTATTTTGTCACTTACTTTAGCCCCACCCATAACAGCTATGTATGGCGAATCTGCACTATTAGCAATTTGAGTTAAAGCTTTGATTTCTTTTTCTACTAAAAAACCCATGCCTTTATAATTTACTTTTTTAGCCACACCAACAATACTGGCGTGTGCCCTGTGACTGGCTCCAAAAGCATCATTAATATAGATATCTGTATATGAAGACATCAACTCACTAAAGCTTTCTTTATTGCTAGTCTCCCCCTCATCATACCTTAAATTTTCAAGTAAAATAATTTGATGAGGACGTAAATTAGGTAACAAAGCTTTAGGTGCTTCGCTCCCCGGCTCATCTATTAAATGAACCTCTACATTAAATTTTTCTTGTAACCATTGCCCTACAGGCTCTAGCGAGTATTTATTGTCTCTATTTTCATTATTGGCTTTTGGTCGCCCTAAATGAGAGGCAATTACTAATTTGGCTTGTTTATCCAGCAACCACTTTATAGTAGGCACAGCAGCCTCTAAGCGAGTGGTGTCAGAAATTTTGCCCTCTTTATCTAAAGGAACATTTAAATCAAGGCGTAAGAAAACTCTACGCTTTCCTACTTCAAAATCACCTACAGACTTAATATTTTTAAAAATGTCAGACACTATAAGCCCTTACTTGCAACATACTTTGCAAGGTCAACAAGCCTGCTAGAAAAACCCATTTCATTGTCATACCAGCTTAATAACTTAACCGTGTTGTCATTCATTACCATTGTACTCATTGTGTCTACAACAGAGCTATGCTTTTCACCGATATAATCTGTGCTCACTAATGGCAAACTTTCCGTTCTTAAAACATTTTTCAAATGCCCGTTAGCTGCTTTATTTAAAGCTTCATGAACACTTTCAACAGTTACCTTTTTTTCTGTGACAGCTACAAAGTCTACCAAACTAACATTAGGCGTTGGCACTCTTACAGCCATACCATCTATCTTGCCTGCAAGCTCAGGCACAACCATGCCTACAGCTTTTGCTGCAC
This sequence comes from Bdellovibrionales bacterium, assembly GCA_023299885.1. GTDB lineage: Bacteria > Bdellovibrionota > Bdellovibrionia > Bdellovibrionales > UBA1609 > JALZUS01. Next base: position 17,947 of record JALZUS010000025.1, read on the forward strand.
CTGTTGTTGTTGGTATCATTGATAAAGCGGCTGCTCTTGCGCGACGTAAATCTCTATGGCCAGAGTCTAAAATACGCTGGTCATTTGTATATGAGTGAATTGTTGTCATCATTCCATGTGAAATACCAAAAGCCTCATGTAAAGTTTTTGCTAATGGCGCTAGGCAATTTGTTGTGCAAGATGCATTACTAACAATATCATGCTTTGAAGCATCATAAGTTTCATGATTAACACCAAAAACTAAAGTAGCATCAGCACCAGGTGCTGGCGCCGAAACAATTACTTTTTTAGCTCCGCCTTTAAAATGCTTTTGAATATCTTCTTTCTTTTTAAAAACACCAGTGCATTCTAAAACAATATCAACACCCCATTCTTTCCAAGGGATTTCTTCTGGGTTTCTGCAAGAACTGTAGTTTACTTTTTTACCGTCAATTTCTATATAGTTATCGCCAGCAATTACTTTATCGCCAAATTTTCCATGCGTACTATCATATTTTAATAAATGAGCAGAAGCCTTAGCGCTATCTAGGTCATTAATACCAACAATTTCAAGCTCATCAAAACCAGCCCTACATAAGATGCGGCCAATTCTTCCAAAACCATTAATACCTACTCTTACTTTGCTCATATCTTACTCTCCTGCTTTATTAGTTATTTTATTAAATAATTTAAATGTATTTCTTCTTGTATGCTCTGATAATGTTTTTAAGTCTATTCCTTTTAACTCAGAGACCTTTTCTGCCGTATGCACAACAAAGGAAGGCTCATTCTTTTTACCCCTATTAGGCACAGGAGCCAAGAAAGGTGAATCTGTTTCCACATGGATCCGGTCCAAAGGTAATGTCTTTACTGTTTCCTGGAGCTCTGTTGCTTTTTTAAAGGTCACAACCCCACTTATTGATATATTAAGCCCAAGCTTCAAACACTCATCTGCTAAAAATTGGCTCCCAGTAAAGCAATGGATAATGCCCCTTACTTTGCCATCAAAAGATTTTAAAATATCCACAGTGTCCTGCTCAGCGTCTCTTGTATGTATTTGGACCGGCAGATCCTTATCAATAGCAATTTGTAGCTGTCTTTTAAAAACATTCTTTTGGATTTCTCTTGGAGCATTGTCATAGTAGTAATCTAAGCCAATTTCTCCAATAGCTACAATTTTTGGATGATCACAATTTGTACGCAAAAAACTGTCGGTCTCATCAGTGTACTCTTCGGCTTCATGAGGATGGACGCCTAAAGTGCCAAAAACTTTTGGTCCGCACTCATCAACAAGTTTAAGAACCGTCTCGTGATCTTTCTTACAAGTGCCAATAGTTATTACATGATCAACACCCTTGGCCTCAGCGCGGCTTAATACTTCTGCCGGAGTGTCCTCTAAATAATTAAGATGAGCATGCACATCTATCCATTTAATAATTTCAGTTTCATTCATATCATTACCTACTTACTGCAGTCCTATTTATTACAGCCTTACTAGTTGCGCCCTACTTACTGGCCACTAAAAAGCTGATCATTCCACTGATAAACCCAATGATCAAAAGCTATTTTTTTATCTGCATTTGAGAGTATATTTTTTTCAAGCAATAACAGGCTATTCAGCATCTCACTCAATATATGTGGACTCTGGGACACTAACAAAGATTCAAGCTCAATTGGCACTAATCCTTTTTGGTTTTTAAGTGTAGCCACTATGGCGTTGCAAATATAGCTTATGGCTTTTAGAGCCTTAGGAGAGCTTTCAATTAATGGCTTTGATAAGTCTGTCGCATCTACAAAAGCGCCCCTTAGCAAAGTGTATAAAAAACGATGAGAGTCTTTACGCAAAGTTTGCTCGTCTTCTGACTCTAAGTCAGAAAGCTTTGCTAGGCTGCCCATTGATGCCAAAATTTGCCATTCCTCAGCGTCTGGTTGCACCTGCTTAAGCTCTGAAGGCTTTAGTGGCCCAAAGCTTATTACTTGTGAACGAGACCTTAAAGTCTGAACAATAGCCTCAAGGCTTGATGTAATAAAAATAAAATAACTATCTGCTGGTGGCTCTTCGACAATTTTAAGTAATGCATTTGAAGCTTGTACATTTAACTTTTGAGCCTCGTTAATGAGTATGAATCGTTTTTTACTCAAAGACCTTAAACCTAAAAACTGAATGCATTCTTTAGCCTGGTCTACTTTAATACTAAGACCTGAAGGCTCTACAACGAATAAGCTTTCATGTTGGCCTTTTAATAATCGTAAGCATGACCCGCACTGGCCGCAAGATGAAAGCACTTCTGACTTTTTATCCGCTTCACAAAGTAAGGCCTGTATCCACAGTAATGCTAATTTTTTTTTGCCTACGCCTTCTGGTCCTGAAAAAATAAGAGATTGATGAATTCGACTACCCTTAACCATCTCTAAAAGTTTTTTTACTGAAGGACCATTACCAACAAATGAAGACCCAAACGAAGAGCCCGATGAAGAATCAGATGAAGATTGGCCTAAAGACATGACTTCCTTTGAAAGTAATCTAATACTTCTTCTAACATTTTCTCTGTTGGCTGAGTGGCATCTAAAATTAACCACTGCTCAGGGTTTTGTGCAGCTTGCTCTAAATAGCTATCCCTTACTTTTTGATGGAACTCTTCTTTTTCAACATCAAGCCTATTCTTCTCTTCTCTGCCAGCAATTCTTTTAGCTGACTCTTTAACATCTAAATCTAATAAAATATAAAAATCTGGCTTTGCATTATCAACTGAAAATTCATTTAGTTTTTTAACTTCATCAAGGCTAATGCCTCTCCCACCTGCTTGAAAAGCTATAGAGCTTGGAGTAAATCTGTCGCAAAGCACCCACTGGTTGCTGGCTAAGGCCGGCTTTATCACTTTTTCTACATGCTGGGCGCGGCTGGCTTGGTACAATAATAACTCGGCTTTAGCACAAGGGATCTCATCACCTGGATATAAAATAAGTTCTCTTATTTTATCAGCCAAAGGGCTGCCACCAGGCTCACGAGTGGTAACAAATTGAATCTTTTTACTGGCCAAAGCCTTCTCTATAGACTTAATAAGGGTTGATTTACCGCTAGCATCTAGACCTTCAAAAACTATAAATGACATTCAAAATACTCCTGAAAATTAATTTTTATACCTCGGCCAACATAATACACTTAAATAGAAGTATCACTTTGCGCTGATTAATATCTATTTGCCTAAACTCTTAGCAAGTATTCGCTTTTTGCCCTAGACCCAGCATTATCAGTTAGTTATACTTCTTTCGACTATATAACAGGAGCTTATGAATGCTTACATTACTCGGATTTATTCACATCATCATGGCAGTATGTATTGTTGCCCTTATCTTAGTGCAAGACCCTAAAGGTGGCGCAATGGGAGTTTTTGGCGGCGGAGGCGGTTCACAAACTGTTTTTGGTTCTTCTGGAGGCGGAGACTTTTTAACAAAAGCCACTCGATACCTAGCTATTATTTTTGCAGCAACAAGTATTTCTTTAGCTTACTTAACATCTTCAAGCTCAAGCAGTGTTTTAGACAATGTAACAGCACCAGTCTCTACACTACCAACAACTATCAATAAAGATGCATCTCCAGCAGCTAAAGCCACTGATGCTGCTAAAGAAGTTACTGAAGAAATCAAAAAGTAATAAATGACTGACAAAGCGTTTTCAATATTTATAGGGTTTGCAATAACACTTATATTTATTGCAAGCGCTACCTTATTTACAAAAAAATCTTTTTTTAATACTCCAGCTCAAGAAGTTGGGATTGTTGTTTCTGCCAAAAATTCTATGATTTTAAGGCCTGGAGCACCAGAATGGTCTCACCTTAAAAAGGGCGACCTTATCTACTTTAACGATAGCCTTCAAGGCGGTAAAAAAGCCTACTTAGCTATACAATGGCTAGCTGAGGGTGAAACAGAATTTAAAAAAGACTTCCTGACTACTATTAATAAAAATTCAAAAAACAAATTAGTACTGTCTTGGAAGAAAGGGCCTCTCCCTAAAAAGTCCGCAGTAGACATTGTTGCTTCTAAAAATTGGGTTCTCCCCGGCCATGTTGAGTTTTCTCCAGCACAGTCTGACAACAGAGAGCTTACTACTCCTAAGCAGCAAAGAAATAATAAACTTACTAATCAACAAATCACTCAAGTGATTCAATCTGATTATGTGCGTTTAAGAGCATGCCTTGCCAACAACATTAGGCAAGCCGGAATATCTGAAGGCAAAGCAACTATGCATTTAAATATACTTCCCACTGGGGAAACCAAAGATATCTACTTAAAAGACTCTGATTTTAAAAATAGGTCTATGAATGAATGCCTTCTCACATTTTTTAAACGCCTAGAGTTCCCAAGCTTTGAGGGCAAGGCTATAGAAATCAATTATCCAGTAATTTTCGAATAAATTTATATTATATTTAAGATTAGAGAGAAAGTTTCGGCGAGTTCTTTGGCGCGAGCCTTTGCAGGCGTAGCCAATGCAAAGAGCAAGTGCCAAAGCATGTTTGAGCGTAGAAACTCTTTTCTCTAATCTTAAATATAATATAAATTCGTTCGAAAATTACTTATGGAAGTAAAAGCTTTCCCTATCAGGGAGAACTCTATCTGGCTTTACCTGTCTAATATAAGCGGCTTTAATAGGATCCCTATTTGGTAGCCCTTTGTTGATTTTTTGTATTCTTTCTATCTGGCGTTTTTTTATCTTATAGCTTTCAAGAGTTTTAACAAATTCTTTATCTGTCATGCTCCCCGACCCAAAATCACTTAGTAAAGTAAACACAAAGTAATCATGCTCACTGTTATCGCCCCATAAGTTAAATAGTATATTTTCTCCAGCCATATCCCAAATTTTATAAAAAGCATGAAGCTTGTAGCCTATATGATTGTAAATCATTTTCCAGCGCGAAGGCCTAAAATTTCTTAAATTATTTTTACAATAAATACCTAAGGGCTCAAAACCATCAAGCTTAATTTTTGATATAATCTTATGAACAGCTTGAGGTGGTGATGCTGTTACAAAATAGAGAGGGAATTTTTTACCGGGGTTATGGGACTCCCATTCTGATTGCACGGACTGAAGCTTTTTAATAACACCCGCAACCGTCTCTTTTTTTTCTGCAGGCTCTGTTGCCGCCCTATAAAAGCCCTTTAAAGTTTCTGGGTTAGATTCAATATAGGTCTTGTCATAGTCCCATACAAAAACCTCAGTAATCTCAGAGGGACAGCTGTGATACTCAAAATAAATGACATCTAAGTCCACTTCAGTGATTTCTTTTTTCCAGCTGTTCATAGAGGCCACAATAACCTATAAACCGCCTAGAATCAGCCTTTTTTAGCTGAATTAGACCTGAGCCCAAAGCTGTGATAATTATCAGCCTATGAAACATGCTCTTAATAGCTTACTCAACTACACCTGGCCTAAGCATGCTGGCGGCGTAACTTGGAACCAACATACTATTGCTGGAGCTGAGCCCTACAAAGAGCTATCAGATAAGCTAAGCATTGAAGAGTTATTAACTGACCTTTTTGATACTCTCAATTTCTCTCAATTTTCTATTCTTTATAACTGGGCCAATGAATGCTCGCTAGAAATAGATTGGAATAAACTCTGCCAACATTATAATTTACGCTGGTCAGAGATTTTAAAAGAAACAATACAAGCCTATTTAGAAACACCAATTGAATTTCAAAACTGGTGTTTTAATAAAAAACTAAGCGCACGTGACTTAGCTCCTTTGTTAATTTTAGAAAACAAAGATAATACTGTCTTAAAACTGTTTTCTACCCTAACCCCTTCTAAAAGTGAGGGCACACAACTACTTGATCTCATTTGTGACCTTGTTTCTATGGGAGTTAAAAACCTTTTTCCAGAAACTGAAGACACAAAGAAATGGTTTAAAAAACTTTATAAATTGCGCCACCCACAATCTACAGCAACAGACAGCCAATTTTCAGACAAAATTACAGCTTGGCCCTGGCCTAAAGATTTTAATACTGACTGGAAACGCACTGGCGATAAAAGCTTTATAGACATTAGTTTTAAAGTTGAGAATCAAAACGATTTTGACAAAAAGCTTTCTCAACTCAATTATGTTAAAGATTGGGCTAATACAAATAGCCCTACTTGGGACCAACCAAAGGACAACCAATAAATGACTGTCTTTGAAAAAATATTTGTCCATAAAAACGCAGTAGACTCTAAAGTCGCTTTAAGGCTTAAAGAGCTTAACCTTAACTTTGAAGTAGTTAGTGAAGAACCCTTACAAGATAAAAAAGGTGAACTCTCTGCAAGCGAATTTGATAAAAGTAAAAAGCAGCTTTATGTTAAAAAATTTGAAGGGCAATTTTTTAAACGCTGCCCAGGAGCAAAACCCGGCCTCACTTGCTGCAATTATTTTGTACTTAACTTGGGGCAACAATGCGATATGAACTGCAGCTATTGCTACCTACAAAGCTTTATCAACTCACCGCTTTTAACTATCTACTCTAATGTTGATGATTCAATTGCAGAGCTTGAAAAAATGAAGCAAAGCATGGCTAATGATAAATTTAGAATTGGCACTGGCGAAGTCATTGATAGTTTAAGTTTAGATGACCTCACTTTGTACTCTCATGACCTCATTGAGTTTTTTAAAACAGTACCTAACTGGCAACTTGAGTTTAAAACAAAGTCAGACAAAGTAGACCACTTCTTACACTTAGGCCCTGCCAAAAATGTTATTGTCAGCTGGTCATTAAACCCAGAATTTATAGTTAGCTCTGAAGAGCATGGTACAGCCAGCTTAGCTAACAGATTAATAGCCGCTAAAAAATGTATAGACGCTGGTTTTAAAATTGCTTTTCATATAGACCCTGTTATTTGGCATGAAAACTGGAAAGAAAACTATCTGGGCTTAGTAGACCAAATTACCAAGCAATTCAAACCAAGTGATATGCCTTATATCTCGTTAGGTGCACTTAGGTTTCAGCCCGAGCAACGCCATATCATGAAACAGCGCTTTGGCATGAAAAGCCTTGTTAATACTGCCGAACTCTTTAGCTCTGCCGATGGCAAACTAAGGTATGACCAAAAACTTAGACAGCATATGTTTGATACTATAATTTCAGCATTTAAAGAACGTGACTCTAAGTGGAATATCTTTTTATGCATGGAACAGCCTGAAACATGGCTTGCCGCTAATAAAAGCTTACCTAAACAAACAGATGGCTTAGAGTCTTTGTTTGACCATAATCTTATTCGCAAGCATAAAAAATTTAGTGAAATTCAAAGTTAAGTTTATTTACGCTTAGAATCGGCAAATAAGGCTTGGGACTCTAGTGGAATTTCTATCCATGAGGATTGCTTAGGGTATCCTTTAGGCTTTGCCTCTACTTGCTTGGCACCATAAAGAACTGCAGTCAAAGCACCTATAAAAGCATCAAAGGCTTGTGGGCTTTTTATCATTTTCTTAAGATCATCAACATAAATAAAAGCTATGTCTTTTTCTATAAGGCGCTTTAATATAATTTCTCTGATTTCATGCCCATCAGCAGAGTTTTTATGAAAGCGGAGGTAAGATTTTTTAAGTCCTAATGATTTACCTATTCGCCAAAGACTTAACTTTGGAAAGAATTCTATTTTTTTATGACTAATATGCTTAGATAAGTAATTCATACGTGCTGCTAATGGCGCGCTATTAGCCCCTAACGCATGCGAAGGGAAAAATGGCTCTTCTAAGTTTTTAGAAATATACACTTCGGCACTACGCTCAATATAAGGGTTTAAAACATTTTTAGGTTTTTTTTGCTTATTATTTTTAAGGTATTCTTTTCTCATCCACACAACCTCAGAGACCTTACACTTAGTATATCCCGGGCATTTAAGCTTACAACGGATACACTTAGGTAGGCTTAATGGTGCGTCTATAGCTATAGCCTTCAATTTAGAGCTGTACTTACTAAAGGATTTAATCAGCAACTCATCGGCTGTTTTTTCTTTTGTGCTTTGAAGTTTGTCATGAAGCTCAGTTAAAAATATCTTTTTTTGTTTTGGATAATACTGAACTATGGCATAGCTGGTTTTATTTGACTTACCACCGCCCAAAGAAAGCCCAGCATATTGATGAAACTTTAAATTCTCTGATAAAAAAGGATTAGGGCTTAACTGTTTAATACCTGAAAACCTTTATCTGTACAGATTTTTGAAACAGTTTCTTTTTCGCCATCAGCACACCATAAAAAGACGCAACCACCACCACCGGCTCCGCAAATCTTACTTGCTAATATAGTTTTACCATCAATAAGCTGGTTGATTTCTTTAATTTCGGGGCTCATAAATGTATCAGACAATTGGATACGAGCTTTTGTTTCTTGCCTAAAAAGCTCAGGTAGCTTATCAAGCTCTTGGCTTTTAAGTACTGCATGCATTTGCTGACTAACTAGCGATAAATCCTTTAGCGCTGCCAACACTTTTTCATCACCCTCAACTGTTCGCTTTATAACATCCCAATTATTTATTCCAGAATGATGTGAGCGACCCGTATAAACAATTACAATATTTTTTAATAGCTGATCAGGCTTAATTGGTAACACCTCGTGAGCCCATCCATCATCAGAAAAGTGAAGCGCACTCACGCCTTGAGTAAAAGCCGGTATATAATCCTGTATCCCTGTTGGAGCCTTTAAAACCTTAGCCTCCAGGTTATGAGCCACTTCTACAATATGTTGTAATTCCCACTGAGCACCAAGATGCTGAGCAAAAGCTTTTAGCAGTGTAATGAGTAAACTAGAGCTTCCACCAAGGCCAGC